>CBDDRH010000142.1:0-12665 GCA_965233025.1 uncultured bacterium | reverse complement strand
AGTTTGCCGTTGCCGATCGTCACTGCGACGGTCTTCGCAACCTGGTTCGGCGCGGAGGCCGTGGTGGGGATGCCGGCGATCTTTGTCAAGGATGGCTTGCGCGGGGTCGTTGCTGATCCATTCGGCGCGAGTTTGTGTTTGATCTTGGCCGGATTGTTCTTTGCTCCACGGTTGTATCGACTGAACCTGCTGACCGTCGGAGACTACTACCGGCTCCGGTACAACCAAGCGGTAGAAATCCTCTGCACCCTCTGTGTGGTGGCGTCGTATCTGGGGTGGGTCGCGGCTCAGTTCAAAGTGTTGGGTTTGGTGTTCAACGTCGTGACCGACGGGGCAGTAAGCCAGCCACTCGGAATGGTGCTCGGTGCGGTCATCGTGTTGACCTATACGACCTTCGGCGGCATGTTCTCCGTGGCCATTCTCGATTTTGTCCAAATCAGCGTCATCATGGGTGGGCTGCTCTATATTGCTTCTGTCGTGAGCGGGCTGACGGGCGGGGTTGGTGCGGTGGTGGAACATGCGGCGCAGGCGGGAAAGTTGGATTTCTTTCCACCGGCGAGTCTCAACGCGTGGATCCCTTTCATCGGCGCAGGTATCACCATGATGCTGGGGTCGATTCCCCAGCAAGATGTGTTTCAGCGCATCACCTCGGCGAAAGACGAGCGGACGGCGGTGCGTGGTTCAGTCCTTGGCGGAGGGATCTATTTTCTGTTCTGCTTCGTTCCGATGTTCCTCGCCTATTCGGCCACGCTGATCGATCCGGAAAAGTTTGGGCGTCTGCTCGTGGAAGATTCACAACTGGTGTTGCCGACACTCATCCTCCAACATACGCCGATCGTCGCGCAGATTCTGTTTTTCGGAGCGGTACTTTCGGCTGTCATGAGCTGCTCGAGCGCGACGCTGCTCGCTCCCTCGGTGACCCTGAGCGAGAACGTCATCAGACGCGCGTGGCCGGATCTCACCGATCGGCAGTTCTTGCGGGTCATGCGCCTGGTCTTGATGACCTTTGCCGCGGTCGATTTGACGATTGCGCTGATGTCCGATGCCAGCATCTATTCGATGCTCGTCAATACCTACAAAGTCACGTTGGTAGCGGCTTTTATACCGCTTGCTGCCGGCCTCTATTGGTCTCGCGCGACCACACAGGGCGCCCTCTGCGCCATCGCGGCCGGACTGACGACGTGGCTGGCGCTGGAAATCTTCGGTCCCAGCGATTCGATCTGGCCGCCGCAACTGGCCGGCTTTCTCATGGCGGCTGCGGGGATGGTTGTCGGTTCGCTTCTGCCTCAGAAGGTCGGAACTCATAAGGCGTGAAGCGCGAGACATGCGGGACAAGCGCGACGAGCATGATGGGCGAGAGAATTGCATCGTGCATGAGCCGAGACGTAAGGTTCATAGTCCCGAGCGCGGCGGTTCGTATTTTCTGAAACTTCGAACCCTGAATCTTCCTTTCTCTTGCTCGTCGCGCTTGTCTCGCTCTTCTCGCTCGTCCCGCTTGTGGTTATGCTGTGTCGAGGTTTTAGCCCGCATGATCCATGAACGCTTCTGCTACAATCGCCCATCCGCTGCTATGACGAGCCTTCGGCCAGCGGGCTCGCCCCTCGGACCCTCACCGTACTGCACGAGTACGCATCGGGTCCTCACGGCTCCGCGCGCTGGTCTCGCGACGCGGCTTGGCGATTTCGCGACGAACCGTCATGAATCATGCGGGCTAGAACCATGAATAGACCTACACGATGGGTGACATATGCGAGTCTGGTCCTGGCAGGCTTCGTTGCCGCGCTCGGCCTCGTCGTGGTTGCGTATGGCGCGTATTTGGCGACCTTTCTTGCTCTGCCCAAGAGCGACGAGCATCCTCCGCTGCGTCTGTACAGTGCGCCCTTCCTGCTGCACTCCGATCTTTCGCTTGTGCACAGCCGCCTTCTTGAGCGGCTGCAACGGTTGGGCTATCGGCAAGTAAAGACGGCGCAGTCTCCCGGCGACTATCAGCTGACCGAGGAGGCCCTGACGATCTATCTCCATTCGCAGCCGGAGAGCTATGTCGGGGCGACGATGGTGACGTTGCCGTTGGATCAGGGACGAGTGGTGGAGGTGCTGTCTCCCCTTGATGGGACGCCGCTCTTTTCCGTCTTTCTGGAACCGGAACTCCTGAGTGGAGTGCGTGGTGAGTCGCGCCAGGTGCGCGAGTGGGTTCCGTTGGCGCAGATTCCTCCCCAGATCGTTGAGACGGTCCTGACCATTGAAGATCGCCGGTTCTATTCCCATTTCGGGATCGATCCGGTTGCCGTTGGACGGGCGGTCTGGACCAACTTTACGAAGGGCGGGGTGGTGCAGGGCGGCAGCACGATCACGCAGCAGCTGGCGAAGAATTTATTTTATTCGCCGCAGCGGACGATGGGGCGAAAATTCAAGGAAGCCCTGGCGGCGCTGGTGCTGGAGGTGAAGTATACAAAACAGGACATCCTGGAAAGCTATCTGAATGAAATCTATCTCGGGCAGGCGGGATTCGTCTCGATCTATGGAGTGCATGAGGCGGCCCATCGCTACTTCGGCAAGACCCTTCAAGAATTGACGGTCGAAGAGACTGCAATGATCGCCGGCTTGATCAAGGGACCCAATAGTTACGCGCCGACGAAACATCCCGAGCAAGCGAAGCAGCGGCGCGATGTCGTGTTGCGGCGGCTGCGGGAGACAGGTCTTCTGACGGAAGAGGTTTGGAAACGAGCGATGAATGAACCGGTGCGCGCGACTCCGTCGGAGGATGTCCTGACCGATGCGCCGTACTTCGTCGATGCCGCGCTTCGCCAGGTGGAGGAAGCCGGCGTAGTTCCCTTGCCTGAAGGCTTGCGGATCGACAGCACGCTGGATTCAATGGTTCAGCAGGCGGCCACCGAATCGTTGGGGAAGGGACTGGCCAAGTTAGAGGCTGCGCATCCCCATCTCAAGAGTGCGATGGAGCCGGTGCAAGGGGCGGTGGTGGTGCTCGATCCCAAGACCGGGTCTATTCTGGCGCTGGTGGGAGGGCGGGATTACCGGCGGAGTCAATTCAATCGCGCCGTTCAGGCGCGGCGCCAACCAGGCTCGCTCTTCAAACCCTTCGTCTATCTTGCGGCGTTGGAAGCGGCTCGTGAGGGGCAGGTTGGTCAGTTGACCGCAGCGAGCTTACTGGTGGACGAGCCGGTGACCTTTGAGTCCGAGACCGGTCCCTGGTCTCCGCAGAACTATGACAAACAATTTCACGGGCCTGTCTCCGTGCGGAGTGCATTGGAACAGTCGTTCAATGTGCCGGCGGTGCGGGCAGCCAAGACCCTGGGGGCGAAGCCGATCGTGCAGCTGCTGCATCGTCTTGGCGTGACGAGCGCCATCGGCAACGATCTCTCGTCGGTGGCCTTGGGTAGTTCGTCGGTATCGCTAATGGAAATCACGGCGGCGTACGGCTCGGTCGCCAACGGAGGGATCTCCGTCAAGCCGGCTGCGGTGCGATCGACTAGAGATCGACAGGGAGATATTGTCTGGAATAGCGTGCCGGATCGGCAACAGGCGGTCTCGCCTCAAGGGGCGTATGTGTTGACGTCGCTTCTCGAAGGCGTCATCCAGCGGGGCACTGCGAGCAAAGCCAGAGCGATCGGACTCCAAGGTTCGGTGGCCGGGAAAACCGGCACAACCGACGGCTATCGCGACGCCTGGTTCGTCGGGTACACGTCCGACGTAGTCATCGGAGTCTGGGTAGGATTCGACGATGAACGGCCTCTGCGTCTCACGGGATCGCAGGCGGCCCTGCCGATTTGGATGGATCTCGCGCGCAGGATCATCCCGCCCACTGTTCCTGCATTCGTGATGCCGATCGGTGTCGTCGCGCGCAACATCGATCCAAAGACCGGGCAGTTGGCCACGGATCAATGTCCCGAGCAGGTATCGGAAGTGTTCATCGAGGGTACGGAGCCCAGCGTGTACTGTGAGGTGCATGGAGGGGGAATATGGGAACGGCTCCGACATACTTTTGGATTCTCCTAGTCCTCACGAAGACGAATGGTGTATGCTGGCGTCAATTGATCGGGTGTGAAGGGGGAATGACGCATGAGAAATAATAGTTTTGCCGGAGACGACAACATTACCCTCTTGGCCAAAGGGGTGGTGTTGAAAGGCGAGATTCATGTCGAAGGGACGGTGCGGATTGATGGCCGCCTCGACGGCGAAATTCAGACCAAGGGACAGGTGATCATCGGCGAGGATGGCTTGGTGCAGGGATCGATCACAGCCGGCACGGTGGTCAGCAGCGGTCGCATTAAGGCGAAGGTGACGGCGAATGAGCGAGTCCAGTTGTTGAAGACCGCCACGCTCATCGGAGAAGTCCTGACGCCAGTGCTTATTATGGAAGAAGGCGCCAAGCTCCAAGGTACGACGGACATGGGAGTCGCCGCCTGGTCCGAGGACCTTCCGAAGTTACCGGGCAGCGTCACTGACCTTTCGGCACACCGGGCCAAGCAGGTCGTGGTGCTCGACAAAGAGTCCGGTAGCGACGCACATCGATAGGTCTGCCGGTCCGCTCCTGTTCATATCCAATCCATGAAGAAGCCGCAGTTCTTCACTGCCGTGCTTTTTGCTCTCCTTCTGTTGCTCCGGTATTAGACCGCCCTGATGGTTCGGCCGTTTCTCCTCCCTGTGCTGTGAGCAGTGATCCTTGCACCCAGGACCTATTCGGCTCGCATGCGATTGACCGCTCGCTAAAGTTCTTGGGCTCCAACATAGTTATTCGGCAGCCTGTCTCGCCCGCACTATTCATGAGCGTTTCTCCCGCAATCGTGGATGTGTTGCTCATGCGAGACGGGCGGGATGGGCGCGACGTGCTAGTACTGATTCCGTGTGTCTCGCCTTTCCCGCCCGTCTCGCTTGTCTCGCGCAGTCATCGATATCCCTATTCTAGCGGAATGGTGATGGCGATCCCGCCCATCACATCGTTGAGCTTAAAGTCCCGTTTCGGGCTGAGCAGATGACCGTTGTGGCAGTCGATACAGACTGGTGAGACAGCGAGGTCGGGATAGATCACCTGAAAAAATTGTTGGCGCCCGCTGGTCACAATTCCGGTGACCGGGAGGTCGGGATTTTTCCGGAGAGACTCCAGCGCGTTGCGCTCCAGGTCGCTCACCGGAGCGTTGCGCTTGTAGATAGGCCAGAGACCGATCAGTCGATATCGGATACCGCTCCCACCCTCGGCTGCCAGCTTGCCTGAATGCTGGATAAACTGGGCCGGCAACATGAGGGCGTTCTCCTGCTCCCAATGTTCGGACGCCGTGGTGACGCCTTTCGCCTGAAGTCGATTGACGATTTCCGTCGTGTACAACGTGCGATCGGCCTTGATGACGGCGTAGATATAGGCCGCGGCTTTCTCCGGCGGGATGCCGGATGATCCGGGGCGTTCCTTTGCGGAGAGGGGATAGAGCCCCCACCACAGTCCGAAGATCAGGACGGTGAGGGTTGCGGCGCAGAGCGAGATGTTGACTCGGTGCATGAAGCCTCCTGTGTGGGCGGCAGAAGCGGAATCACCGGGAAGGTGACGATGCACGTGGCGCCGTTCCCTTCCTGGCTCTCGATTCTGATGTCCCCTCCAAATTTCTTGATGATGCGGCGCGCGACGGTCAGACCCAGTCCGGACCCTTCTCCCTGTCCTTTGGTGGTAAAGAACGGATCGAAAACTTTGGACAGATGCTGTTTCGGAATGCCGGGGCCGGAATCCGCGATCGTAGTGACGACGGATGTCTCGGTCAGGGATGTTGAGAGATGTAAGATACCTCGGCCCTTCATCGCTTGGACGGCATTCGTCAACAAGTTTGTGAACGCCTGTCTAAGTTGGTCGGGAAGGGCCAGCACACAGGTGTCCCCCGCGTACGTTCGCTGGATCGTGAGTCCGGAGGCGTCTATGCTTCCTGTGAGTATGGCGATGGCCTGATCGAGTTCCTGTTCGAGGTGAACCGGTTGCCGTTGGTCCGATGTCTCGCGGGCTGTGACGCCTGTGAAGTCTCGAATGATAGCGGCCATTCGACGACCGTGCTGGACGATGTCACGGGCATAGGATCTGACGCGGTCGAGGTCGGCTTCTTCTCCGATGGCTTCCCCCAGTCCAAGAATTCCGAAGAGCGGATTGTTCAGCTCATGTCCGATTCCGGCGGTGAGCGTGCCAAGGCTGCCTGATTTCTCGGCTTGGATGAGCTGGTCTTGGAGGCGGCTGTCGTCAGTCGTATCCCTGAAGATAAGCCCGATTCGATCCTCTCCCTTGTTTCTCCCCGCCATCTGGAACCATTCATAGTGATACCGTCGGGGGCCGATCTGAATCTCCTGCCGGTTGTTTGGGCTCGCCGCTCCCATCGCGGGGGCCAACGGATCACGGGCGGTATCGACGATCGCGGCATCCTCGGTTTCAGATGCTGTTGTGGCATGTTCTCCGCTCTGCGCACGTCTGAATTCTTTTCGCAGGTGCTCTCGTATTGCAGCATCGACGGGGAGTCTATCGAACAACGGGATCGATTGGGTCGAATCGAGTATCGTTTGAAAGGAATCACGTCCGACCCGGTTGATGTACTGCAGCTGTCCGTCGTGATCAACCATAACGATCGGGGTTGGGACTGCATCCAGAATCTGGTCTGTTGAGTGAAGCAGGGACTCCACTTGTTGCGTTTTGATGGCGACTTGATCGGTCAGGCCTGCAAAGGCGGCCTCCAATTGGCGATTCATTCGATTGAATTCGTCGGCTAGATCCTGGAGCTCATCGCCGGTCTGAATGTCGATGGGCTGCCGAAGCTCACCGCGCCCGATCAATTGCGCCGCAGCCTGTAACCGGCGCACCGGCATGACAATTCGATTGGCTGCAAGATAGCCGAGAGACGTCATCAATCCGACGGCGATGAGACTGAATACGGCCATCCAGGTGAGGAAATGACGAATCGGGGCAAAGAGTTCGTCAGAGGCTTGCCACACGAAGGTATGCCAGGAGCCTTTGCCCTTATCGCTGTTGGTGGCTCGGCTGGTTTCCGGCACCGGGGCGAATCCGATAATCGAGGTCGATTGTCCGCCGTGGCCGTCGCTCGGCGCACTGACCCAGCCCGGCTGAGGAGGCGTGACGAGAGGAATGAGCTGTGCGTCAGAGAGTGGGACGCCGGTCGGAAGAATGGGGCAGCTCATGACGATGCCGCGCTGATCGATCAGCATCACATGCCCGGTCTTGCCGAATCGAATGGGCGAGATCGAGGGCGACATCAACTCTTTGGCGTCGATCACGCGATGGAGTACGCCGACTGGTCCATATCGGATGCGATCCATAATGGGGAGCGAGATGCTGATGACATAGGCTTGGGCACGTTCATCGAAGTGCACATCTTCGATGAAGAGCTGGCCGACCCCTCGATGGGAGGCGCCCTTCCACCAGGCTGTTTCTTTATTGGCAAAGGGAGGCAGCGTGGTCAATGCGGCAACCAGGTTGCCTTCAATATCGGTGATGTACAGCATCTTGGTGGCAGACCGAACCACTTGCGGTATCAGTTGATCGGCTTCGCTCTTGGCTCCCGAGAGATACTCCTGAATGAGGCCGGCCATTTTGTTTCCCGTGATCGCTTGGATTGTCGCGGGATCTTTGGCCTCCCAGCCTTCTTTGATCCGGTCCACCACACGGCGCCGCTCAGCTTCCGTCATGTCCAGCAGGGTATCGCGCCGTTGCTCAAGTTCAAGGATTATCGAAGGGTCTGCCGCAATCCGTGACGTTCGGGCGACTTCATCGGACATCAAGAGATCGATTTTTCGTGCGGTCTCTTCGGCCAGGGCCTTGAAGCTTTCGCCGCTGACGACCTGGATTTCGCGAGAGCCTTGCCAAAAGGCAAGCCCGAGACCCACCAGAAGGGGAATGATCCCCACCAGCAACATGGACAGAATCACTTTGAGCTGGAGTCCCCACCTCGTTTCGGAACGAGCGGCGAGACGTTCGGGACTCATGACAGACATCCTTGTTCATCCGGCTCGGCGTCGGGGAAGGTCAAGGTAAAGGTCGTTCCCTTATCGATTTGGCTGTCGACAGCAATCGAGCCGTGCATGTTGTTGACGATGGTTTTGACGTTATAGAGTCCTAGCCCTGTCCCTTTGCCGGGGGGCTTTGTCGTGAAAAACGGCTCGAAAATTTCGGGGAATTTGTCCGAGGCGATGCCGCATCCCGTATCGGATATTCGGACGGTAACCTGTCCGTCGAGACGCATGGTCTCAAGCGTCAGTGTGCCGCCGACGCGCTCCATAGCATGGACCGCATTGGTAATGAGGTTGACGAAGGCGTGCAGTAACTCATCCGGATTGCCTTTGACGTCGGCGCCGGGCTGATACCGTTTGATCATCTCAATATCGTGAAGATTTGACGCGTAGCGTGCGATTTTCAGCGCCTCGTCAAGTTTTTCGTTCACGGACACCAGCATGTCTTCGTGGGGGGATGCGCGCCGTGAGTAGCGGGTGAGATCCCGACAAATGGCACTGGTACGTTTGACGGCTTCAATAATGTCCTGCGCTTGTTCGTGAACGGTAGTCAGGTCGCGTTCCTCTGCGAGGTTTTCCGCCAGGCCCAAAATGAGTTGCAGAGGGTTGTTGATATCGTGTGCGATTCCCGCGGCAAACGAGCCGATTCCTGCAAGTTTTTCTGACTGGAGGAGTTCGGCTTCCAGTTTGGACTCATGCAGGACCAGCTCCCACAGCAGCCGGGAGGCCGATCCGCTGAGGATATCTGCGGCAGGAGGTTTGTGGGCATGCAGATACCTCTCCATCTCCGGATCTCCCGTGACGTCCATAATCAGGCTTACGCCATGGTTGCTGATCAGATCCGGCATATTGGTGATGACGGGAATCCGAAGTTCACGCGCGCGCTGCAGCCCTGGCGCAACAGGATTACGGTCTGCAATGCCGACGATCTCAATCGACGGGATGTGGTGCAGGAGATCCAGCAGCGCGTGGCCGCCGCGGCCTGCTCCCAGAATGGCGACCCTGGTATGGTCAGAGCGTTCCATTCACGCGGTCTTCCTGTGGCCGTGCGGCGCCTCTCTGTGCCAAGGAAAGCAAGGAGGGGAATGCCTCTCCTTGTCCAAGTAGAGATCGCAGGTCATTGTCACAGCTTGGCAAGCTCTCTCTGTTCGATCGCTCTCGCAACGGCTGATCTCAGTTTTTCTCCTTCAACCGGCTTGACGAGATAATCCACGACGCCCTGCCGAAGAAACGATGTCGCCATATCCGTATCCGGGAAGCCGGTCAGTACGATGAGTGGGACGCGAGGGTAGTGGCTTCGGAAGTAGGCGACGGCTTCGGCTCCGTTGATCTTCGGCATACGAATGTCACAGATGACGACGTCGAGGAGCAGCCGGTTTTCGCCGGAATTAATGACCTCGATCGCCTTCTCACCGTTTTCCGCTTCAAGGACTTCATAGCCGGCCTTCTGCAAAGTCATCTTCACGACCTTGCGAATATCGGGCTCGTCGTCGACCACGAGCACCCGTCCCTCGCAGGCTTCTCCTCCGACAAAAAACCCTGATTTGAACTCATCCATGGCACCCTCCTTGGTTGATAGGTAGATGTGGTTGCATCATGGTCGGCTCACGTGTTCTTGTTCCACCTGAAGCGCAATGCGCGTGCCAGCATGCTCACACGGAAACAGTTCTGAATTCCCTGCAAAGAGGAGACGTGAACCGACGCCGCGCATTCAGGCGTGGTCGATATCCACCAGCGTGTGCTGAAATCCACCACCGGCACCGAGGGCGGTGACGCGCGACATGCGAGAAAAGCGAGAAAGGCGCGACTCGAAACGCCGTACTTCGGACACTCGTGTCTCGCCTGTCCCGCGAGTCGCGCTCGTCTCGCTGTTGAGTTCTGTCAGGTCTGAATTGCCTTTGGGCTTAAGGCTGGAGTATTCTGATGAAGAGTGAGATTGGAGGGGGTATGATTACGCCGGATGTCCTGACAGAATATGTGCGCCGGATGATGCCGGATGCCGCAGTTACGGTCTCGGACCGGACGGGCACGATGAATCATCTCAAAGTGATAGTGATTTCGGCAGCCTTTGCAGGGAAGAATCTGCTGGATCGTCATCGCCTGGTCTATCAAGCGTTGGATGGCCCGATGAAAGATGGGCGGATTCACGCGCTCGAAATAACCGCGAAAACCATCGATGAAACCTAGGAGGCCGACCCATGGCAGATCCCATTCAAGAAGAAATTAACAAGGAAGTCGCCGCGCACAAGATTTTGATCTACGGCAAGGGCACCAAGCAAATGCCGATGTGCGGGTTCACGAAAGAGACGATGCAGTTTTTCGACAAGTACGGGTACCCGTATGAACTCATCGACGTCTTGTCTCAACCCACCAAGCGAGAGGCGCTCGTCAAGATGACGAACTGGCCGACGCTCCCCAAGGTGTTCATCGACGGACAGTTTTACGGCGATACCGATATCCTCGATCCAATGGCAGCCAAAGGCGAGATAGAGCCGCTGCTGAAAAAAGCGTTCGGAAAGTAGGCCGACGGGCGGACACTCCGCCGCCCGCACCTTCGAGGGCACCCAACGAGCCCTTGCTCGCTCGAAGTCCGTAAACTCGTCCAAAACGACTCAAACAGTACGCGCTTCGCCGTTGCTCACGAAGAGCAAAGGTCGCGAGCGGCGGCAAGTTGTGTCCCGCCCTCTTCGGCGATGGCGGCGGAGTGTCCGCCCGTCAGCCTACTATTGTGGTTTCAGCAGCGGTTGGGAGAGGAAAAAGAAGAGGGGTCTGCTCGCGCACCCCTCACCTCAGAAGGTGATCGGTGCATGCGCGCTCAAGAGTGTAACCGCCGCTCTTCCTGTTCTCTCACTCGGAGGCTTGTAGGGGGAGTAAGAACGGCCTGGCTTGGTTCCTACTGCTCGTTTGCCCTAGAAAGACAGACGAGAGAGCGTTGATTATTTCGTTTGCGCTTTGAGCCGCATGAGTTCAGCTTCCAGCTTGGCCACGTGTTCGTATATTGGCGCGTTCATTGCTTGTATCTCTTCCATGGTGAACCGTGGCGTAATATGTTGCGGACAGTTCCAATCGAATGCTTCGACGTGCAACAGCATGGCACGTTCAATCTTTGCGTCATATCCCTGGACTAGCAGTCTCTCCATCAACTCCGGTCGGTCTTTTGCGTTGATGACCTCAATGCGCGCGTAAAGCTTCAGTCGCGATCGATTCGCATAATCCATCAAGATCAGTGCCGCACGGTCGTTCTGATCTAGATTGCCGACGGTGATGTATTGTCGATTGCCACGAAATTCCGCGTAGCCCAGCGTCTGCGAATCCAAGACGCGTAGGAATCCAGGTGACCCGCCGCGAAACTGCACGTACGGAAATCCAGTTTCTCCTACCGTCGCGAGATAGAAACCGTCCCGCGCGGCAATGAATTCAGTTTCGGCAAAGGTCAATACTGTGCCGCGTACCAGCCGGTCCATTTGCGCATACTGCTGCCGCGACCCGTACTGCTCCTGCTGTGCCTTCACGCTCTCCGTAAACGCAATTTCTGCAAAATTCTTGGCCATCGTAATCTCCCACATAGCATCGTCAGGGGCCATGGTCCCTGACCAATTGAACGATTAGAATGTCAGCACGGTATAGCCTTCGCCCACCAAACGAGCCAGACTCGGCAACCCGCTCGTACCTGGCACAGAGTTCTCCGTAATCAGATCGAGCCCACATGCCACCACACCGTCACGTGCGCCGAATACATCCGCGCAGCCGCACGACACGCCCGCGACGGTGTCTTTTACTGCCGCAAATAATTGGTACGCCGGATGTTCCCGGTTGGCCAACTCGCCTGCCCAGCGAGTCCCTGTTCCTTGAAATAATAGTGTCACGGGCACGTTCCGCTGCTTGAAGTCGTAGGCTGCCGCCAACGCGTTGAACAACCGGCCTAGGGCTTCTTCCGATCCGGACCTCGGATCGGCTAATACCACTATGGCTGCTTTCTCCATGGCATTCCTCCTGTTCGAATGTGAATTGATGTAACTATCAAAAGTGTATATTGTAGGTTACATCATGAGCAGCTAACTTGTCAATACATCTTTTAACGGTTAGAGTGATGGGCGCAATCGGATCGAAACGATGATGGCAACACTGAACTGGACAAAGTTTCTCCTCGTCGGCAACCATTTGACCCTAGATTTCGTCAACACGAAGATCGCGGAGAATGGTTTGCCGAAAGACCTGTTGGAAGGGCCGGCGGATTTGGCAGCCTGGGCAGTGACCGTGAAATTGTTGGACTTGCCGCGCGCGAAGAAGCTGGCGAAGCTCTGGCAAGAAGCCGAGAGTCGTGAAGAATTCGAAGAGGTCCTACGCTTTAGGGAAATGTTGCACGCGCTTGTGGAGACAATTGCGCAGAACGGATCGGTGACTTCTCCGACCCTCCGCGAGATCAATACGCAGTTGCGCAAACTAATCGGATATACCGAAGTTTTGCCCTCTGACGAAGGGTTCACCAAACGATTTGTTCTGGAAATTCATGAGCCAAGCCACTTGCTAGGACCCGTAGCTGAAGCGGCGTCTAATTTGTTGTGCTACGGGAATCCGGCCTACGTCAAGAAATGTGAAAATCCTGACTGCGTGCTCTACTTCTACGACGGGACAAAGAATCACAGCAGGCGTTGGTGCAG
>CBDDRH010000141.1:0-2728 GCA_965233025.1 uncultured bacterium | reverse complement strand
GGCGTGCTGCAAGCGACCATTTCGTCCCCATCACCGAAGTCTCACGGCTGATCCACAGTCATGCCGTCACGGACACACCAGACTTGGACGCTGTGGGCCCAGTTGATGAAGGTCGCGCCTCCTCCTAAGCCGAAATGCACGCCCCACGCGCCCTTGGGATCCTCGCCAGGTCTTGTCGACGACCAATACACAGCCGACCGGATAGCCAGAAACGGATGGCCCGGCGGAAGAGCCAGGCCCGGAGGAGCTACTGAGGAATCTACCAAGCCCGACAATTCTTCGAGGGACGGCAACCGCCATCCTTTCTGACCTCCAACATGTTTCTCGATGCAGATGCGGCGGCCCTCGGTCCATTTGGCGCTTGTCGTCTGCGGAGATCTCTCCCAGACCAGACCGGTGGCTTTATCCAGCACCGCGTCGTTTGTGAATGTCGGCAAGATGACAAATCGTTGTGCCGCAGGCAGGTCTTTGTTCCGGTTCTGGATCGCTCCCGGCAGCTCGGATGGTACTCCTTGCGCACCCGCTGTCACATCTGCGCTGCCATAGCCTGCCTCGAGCAACCCACCGAGTGCCAGCGCGCCCATCGTGACGGTGAGAAGCCGTCGTCCCTTCATTACTCCCTCCCTTCGTGCGTTGATCCGGCGCCTGTTGTCTGAGGCTGGTCCTGCCACACTCGCGCGTGATTCAAGACACCGTCCCTTTGGCAGATGTTTTGCGTGAAAGGAGAGAGAAGGGCGATGAGCAGAACCATGGCGGCTTATCTCACCAGGTTATTAGATCCACTTCTTCAATTTAAAAAATCCCAGCATGGCGATCGCAATTGCCACCATCACGCCGAGCACCAGCGGGTAGCCCCATTCCCACTTCAGTTCAGGCATGTGCTCGAAATTCATCCCGTAGATACCGACGATGAAGGTCAGCGGCATGAATATCGTGGTAATGATCGTGAGAACCTTCATCACGGCGTTCAACCGATAGCTGATGGTCGACAGATAGACATCGAGGCAGGCTGAGACCATTTCGCGAAGCGTTTCGATGGTATCCACGATCTGGACCACGTGATCGTACACGTCACGGAAGAATACCTTCGTCGACTCCTGTAAAAATGGGCATTCCGATCGGGAAAGATTGTTCGTCGCTTCTCGGAGTGGCCACACCGCCCGCCGCAGAAACAGCAGCTGCCGTTTGAGGGCATGAATCTGGTGCAGCGTCGCCGGCCTAGGATCGCTGATCACCAGCTCTTGCAGCGCCTCGATCTTCTCGCCCAACACCTCCAGTACGGCGAAGTATTGATCCACAATCGCGTCGACCAGTGCGTAGAGCAGGTAATCGGCCCCAGATTGCCGCAGGCGTCCCTTATTCCCACGAAGACGATCCCGCACCGGTGTGAACACATCGGCTCCGTTTTCCTGGAATGACAGCACAAAGTTCCGTCCGAGGACCAGACTCACCTGTTCGACGACAATATCCTGTCGGTCGGTGACTGAGAGCATCTTCATCACAAGGAACAAGCAGGTCTCATAGTCATCGAGTTTCGGCCGCTGATCGGTGTTGGCAATGTCTTCGAGGAGCAACGGGTGGAGCTGAAACTGAGTTCCGAACGATTCCAAAATGTCCATCTTGTGGATGCCCCCGACATCCACCCAGGTGACGGACTCATCGGTCGGTGGCGCAAGCACATCGGGCAAGACATCCTTGCGTTCGCCGCAGCGGTCGCCTGCGTAGTTGAACGCCGTGATCGTGACCTTGTCCGTTTTTTTCTCGCCGATATGGACAAGGGTACCTGGGGGGAGCCCCGTCTTTTTGGATCGTTTCTGGACCAGCTTCATCGGTAGAGACCTCGCAGGACCCCCCTGCTTGTACGCAGGTTCTCCGCGATGGTCAAGAGGGCCGTCGGCGCGCGCCGGACGCAGTCTTTCCGCTTTGCCGATCCAGTGAGACCTGCTACTCTTCCGGTTCCACTCAGCGAGGCATGCAACATGGAACGTGAGTTGGCTACGTTGGTCGAATCGATCCGGAACGCCGGGGTGAAGGTGCGTGAACTGGTCAGGAGCGGGTTCGAGGTGCAGACGAAACCGGACCGTTCGCCGGTCACCACCGTGGATCACGAGGTCAACCGCATTCTGCATGAGATGCAGCGCCGGGAGTTTCCACAGGATGGATGGCTCTCGGAAGAGTCTCCAGACGATCCGGCTCGACTCACCAACACCCGCGTCTGGATTGTGGACCCCATCGACGGCACAAAGGCCTTGGTGAATCGGAGGCCGGAATTCTGCATCTCTGCCGCATTGATTGAACGAGGCGTACCGATCGTCGCCGCGATCCTCAATCCCTCGACCGACGAACTCTTCACGGCGGTGCGCGGCGGCGGACTGTTCTTAAACGGCACACGCGTCATCCTCTCCCCCGCTCATGAGTTCGATCCGCTCATCATGGTCAGTGCGTGGGAGTTTCGGAGCGACCGATGGTCGATGCTCGCCGAGACCGCTCGGTGCCGCCCCATGTACTCCATCGCCAACGCACTGGCCTTGGTCGCCGTTGGTCGCGTCCAGGCCGTCTTGACCATCGAGCCGGAAAACGAGTGGGATCTCGCGGCCGGAGTTCTGCTCATCGAAGAAAGTGGCGGCGCCATCAGTGATGCGGCCGGGAAGCCCTTCGTCTTCAATCAACCGACGCCAAGGCTTCATGGCGTCATCGCGGTGAACGCCACAGCCGATAAGAATCTGCG
>CBDDRH010000140.1:0-5476 GCA_965233025.1 uncultured bacterium | reverse complement strand
AGGCAACTGCTGTATTGAGACAGGCGATGACCAAGAAGGTGAGCACATTAAGGAAAGTGGCTCCAAGCGATGAATCCGGTGTTTCGGACTTCACTGCAAGCTGCAACTGCGTAAGCGCCTGTTCGTCAGAGGAGGTGGTTTCCGACACAACGTTCAACTGTTCGGCGAGCGCCAATCCGCCCAATAGAACCCACACCACGATCAGGCTTCCCACCATTATCCGGTGAAAAAGAGCACTCCTACACATCTGCATGGGCGCCACTATAGGTAGAGCCTATGGCTCTGTCAAACTGCAGCGGCTATCGGCAATCACGCGAGCTTTCTACAATATGCTTTCCGTCATGTTTATTGCTCCCGCTCAAAATCATACCCGCGCGTGGGGCACTGAAAGCATCCAACTGATTTTATCGGCACCCTTTCCTCCTGTTTAATAAGTGGTAAGTTCGACAAAAACATATTGACACCTATACCGATACGCGGTACGGATTTATAATGATAAAGAGCTTTTCTCACAAGGGGCTCAAACGCCTGTTTGAACGTGACGATCCCAGCGGGGTACGTGCCGACCAAGTGCAGCGTATCCGTGCGGTGCTGGCGCATCTTGATGAAGCGAAACAGCCAAGCGACCTTGCTTTACCCGGTTATCGGCTTCATCCATTGCGCGGCGATCTGAAAGGTTATTGGAGCGTGACGGTAAGAGCCAACTGGCGCATTGTGTTTAGTTTCGAGAAAGGCGATGTTTGCAACGTAGATTTAGTGGATTATCACTAACGAAGGAGGATTTGATTATGCCGATGAAGAACCCGCCGCACCCCGGCTATTCCATCAAGGATTCATGCCTTGAACCATTGGGCTTGAGCGTGACTGCTGCCGCTAAAGCTCTTGGTATCGCACGGCACACACTCTCACGTGTCCTCAATGGGCATGCGGGGATTTCTGCGGATATGGCAATCCGCTTTGAAAAAGCTGGATGGTCGAACGCCGATCATTGGTTACGGCTGCAAGCTGCCTATGACCTTGCGAAGGCGCGGCAGCATGAACGCGATATTAAAGTGAAGCGGTTTACTGAAACAGTCCACGCCTAGCCAGTCCCCTTGTTTCATAAGTGGTAAGTTATGAAACACTTCCCGAAGCCGCATAAATACTGCTGCTCGACTGTTTCATAAGGGCACCTCTAAAAACTCAAATATGGCTCAGTGTGCGCGCACAAATCAGCTGAGCGGCAAGAGGCGATGTGGTAGAAGACGGCATGAAGACCATTCCAAAACAACAGCCCGGATTGTTCGACTACGAAAGCCGCCTGAAGAAGCTGGGCCGCGGCCCTGACCCACTGGCGAGGCTCAACGCCCGGATCGACTGGAAGATATTTCGGAAGGATCTGGAACGCGCCGTTGAGAAGGAGGCCAGAGGACCCGGCGGCCGCCCCCGCCATGATGTGGTGATGATGTTCAAGGTGCTCGTGCTGCAGCGATACTACAATCTCTCGGATGAGCAGACGGAGTACCAGATCAACGACCGGCTCTCGTTTCAGAAGTTTCTGGGGCTGACGTTGTCCGATTCCGTTCCAGACCAGAAAACGATCTGGCTGTTTCGAGAAGTGCTGATTCGGAAAGGACAGGTCAAAACGCTCTTCAGGCGATTTGAGACACATCTGCAGAAGGCCGGGTTGATAGGGCACGAGGGCAAGATGATTGATGCCTCGTTTGTGGATGTACCGCGGCAGAGAAACAGTCGTGAGGAGAATGAGGAGATCAAACGGGGCAAGGTGCCTGAGTCCTTTCAGCAGAATGAGAACCGGATGGAACAGAAAGATGTGACGGCCCGGTGGGCGAAGAAGGGTGAGGCTGTGCATTACGGGTACAAGAATCATGTGAAGGCGGACCGGACCACAAAACTGATCGAGGATTACGAAGTCACCGACGCCAGTGTCCACGACAGTCAGGCGGTTGAAGATCTGGTGGAAGCCGACGACGGGATTGTGTATGCGGACAGCGCCTATACGGGTGACGCGATCGCGGCGATCCTTGAGGAACACGGGGTCACGGGCGAGATTTGCGAGAAGGGGTATCGGAATCATCCGTTGACGAAGGCCCAGAAGAAGAGGAATCGCAAAAAGAGCAAGGTCAGGGTTCGGGTGGAGCATATTTTCGGGTTCATGACGAATACGATGAAACAGGGGTTGAACATGAGATGGATCGGGATGCCACGGATCACCGCGGGGATCGGACTGGTGAATCTGGTGTACAACCTGGCCCGATACGAACAGATCCTGAGGCTAAAGCTGGCGTAATGCGTCGAGGGAGGAAAAGACCTCGGAATGACGCACCCAGGAAACAGAAAAGGCGAACACACGTGGAGATCAGAGCCCCTCAGGGTATCGAAAAACAAAAACAACGGCGGGTAAACGCCCCTGTTTTCAAGAAAGGATTTTCCCGGCTTCAATTAGCGGTTAATAGAGGTGCCCATAAGTCTGTTTCAAATTCACCGCACATTTTCACCGCCAAAACGAACCTTTTTATGAAATATATTATGTATACGGCAATTCAACTTTGCGCTAAGCTGTCGCTATGCGATTAAGTCCCAAACATGTACCGTTGCCTTATGTGGTAGTTCTTACGTGGACTGCGGCATGGATGCTTATCGCACCCCTCATCCATATCCACCCTGAGGCCCACCATCACCATGGCGATCCGGGTCATGTTCACGGTGGTATAGTGCACACGGTTTTTTCACCCGACCTGAGCTGCGAGTTCTCGCACTATGACCATGTTTCAGTTGCAGCAAACGAATCCCGCTGTCCGCTTCATCTGATTGCGCAACCGCTCCATGGAGCGGAGCACCCACAAATCGATTTGGTTCTTGCATCTTCTGCCACGCTTCAAGTCGGTAAAGATACCGGCTTGGACGTGGCCGCATATTTTTTCTATGGGCATCAACCCACGAAGTTCCAGGCGACATGCCCGTCGCGAACCTGTGCTTCTCTGACCAAGCTTTTCCTAATAACCAATCTCCCATCCCGCGCTCCCCCTTCCGTTTGATCTCTTTTTTCCCTAGCTACTGACGATTCAATATATTTGATCGGTGGTCATGTCCGTCTCTTCTGGAGGCGAATAGCTATGGCGCCGATAGGAAGGACAGCATGACACCTGCACTCGCTTGCAGAATCATCGCTACATTTGGATGTGTGATGTTAGCCGGGTCTCATCCAATGGGCTATGCCTCAGAGCTGAATCCCGGCGGATACACACTCGGCCAGGTCATACAACTTGCGTTTCAACACAATCCCAAGATGAAAGGCGCGGAGGCAGTGTTGGAACAGCGTAGGAGTCAACGGATTACGGCCGAGGCCTACCTCAATCCCACCATCAGTGGTGCCGTTGGTCGAGGGTCGATTCGTGATCCTCGCACGGGTGTTTCTATTGCCGAACGGACCGTGACGGTGGAGCAGCCGCTGGAGTGGATGGGCAAGCGTGCAGCAAGGCAACGCGCTGCTGACGCGGATGTAGGGGGTGCCCTTGCCGGCTTGGAACAAGCCAAAGTGATGGTCTTGGCCGGCGTCAAAGAGGCGTTCTTCCAATTGCTTTTTGCGCAACACGATGCACAGCTGGCGAGAGAGAATCTGAAGACGGTCGAAGACCTGGTGAAATTGGTGAGTGCGCGGGTCAGTACCAAGGAGGCGCCGAAATTTGAGTTGATCAAGACGACCGTCGAACTCCAGAAATCCCAAAAGGATCTGGCGAGGGCGGATAACGCCCTTCTTGTCGCTCGTGCCCAACTCAACACGGTGACGGGCAAGGCTTTGGGAGAATTATTTGCCGTCCAAGGAGAGTTTGAAACGGTGAGAGCCGACCTAGAACTCCACACACTGCTGAATCAGGCCGCCAACCAACAGCCTGCCCTTCGCCGCCAGCAGAAAGTGGTCGAGCAAGCCGCATATACGGTCGAACAGGAGCGCGCCTCGCGCATCCCGAATCTCTCGGTGATCGGTCAGTATCATCGAGAAGCCGGTGATGAATCCGTCATGGCGGGACTCAGTATGACACTGCCCGTTTGGTATCGCCGACAGGGAGAAATCGGAACGGCGATGGGAACGCATCGAGAGGCCCAGGCGGAGCGAGATCGAATGCAGCAGGAACTGGAGCAGACCATCACCCAGCACTTCCAGGAGGTGCAGACCGCTCACGCGCAGATGCAGGTGTTTGAACAAGGACTCTTGTATCAGGCGAAGGAGGCGCTCGACATCGCCCAGTTCAGCTTTCGCCATGGAGCCACCAGCTTGCTCGAAGTTATCGATGCGCAGCGTGTCTATCGCCAGACCTTGCTCGAATATGCTCAAACGCGAGCTGATCATTCCATCGCGTTGGCCCGGCTGGAGCGGGCGGTGGGAGGGTTGCCATGAGCGTTCACCGTGGCATGCGTGTCGCACTGCTTTATCTGCAAACCGTTCTATTTCTGTTCATCGTCATGGCTCATTGGTCGTGTCAGTCAAAGCAGGAAGACGCTCCGAAGCCGCCGTCAGCAGCCACGGCACCCACTTCCGAGCCAGGTATCCTCGAATTGCCGGAAGGAAGTCCGACTCTCGCCCACCTTCACACCGAGCGAGTCGTTCTCCGCCCGATCCGGATCACCCTCAAAGCCCAGGCAGGTAAGATTTTGGCCAATGAGAATCGATTGGCGCATCTTAGCGCGAGAGTTCCAGGCCATATCGTGGCCGTGTATGCCAACCTGGGAGACCAAGTCAAAGCAGGCGATCGGCTGCTCCTGCTCGATAGCCCTGCTTTTGGAGAAGCTCAACTGGAATATCGCAAAGCGCGTAACGCCCTGGGTGTGACGGAGAAAGCCCTTGAACGAGCTCAAGCGCTGCTGGATCGCGGCGCAATCGGCGCGGGTGAACAGCAACGGCGCGAGGCTGATTATGAGAGCGCCCGCGCCGATCTCCAGGAAGCAGAAGAAAAGCTGCATTTACTCGGCATGACGGAGCGGGAGATCAAGCGCCTCGCTGCCAAGACATTGCCTCATGCCGAAGTCGCACAAGTCTCCCTCCGAGTCCCTTTTAAGGGCGAAGTGATCGAACGGAACGCAACGATCGGCGAAGTGATCGACCCCAATAAGACGCTGTTCACGGTGGCGGATCTCTCCACCGTTTGGGTACGCGCTGATTTTCCAGAGCAACAGGCTGGTCGACTGAAGACCGGACTCTCCATCGAAGTGCGGGTGTCGGCCTATCTGGACACAACGTTTCGAGGCGTCATTACCTATGTCGGGGCCGTGATCGATCCGGCCACCCGGACGGTGATGGCACGCGCGGATGTGTCCAACCCTGATGGCCATTTGCGGCCGGAAATGTTCGCCGAAGTTCTGTTGGTTACTGACGAGCAATTGGTCTTGAGCGTACCTCGGACGGCGGTGCAACAGATGGGCAGCCGACAGGTGGCCTTTGTCGTGCGGGGACCGCGTCGGTTCGAATCCCGCGAGG
>CBDDRH010000139.1:0-46190 GCA_965233025.1 uncultured bacterium | reverse complement strand
ATAGCACACGGCATACTTTCGCCACGCGTCTGGTAGAAAACGGGGTCGATCTCCGAACGGTCCAGGAACTAGGTGGATGGGCAACCCTCTCGCTCGTTCAGCGCTACGCCCACGTCTCGCCAAGCCGGAAAGCGGAAGCCGTCGAAGGACTCGTGAGGAATTTCACAACGGGATTCACAACAGTGGGAAATAGGCGAATCGGAGAAACGGCGTAACTATATGAAAGTTCTAGTATGGAGGGGTGACGGAGTGGCCGAACGTGCCAGTCTTGAAAACTGGAGACCTCGCAAGGGGTCCGCGAGTTCAAATCTCGCCCCCTCCGCCATATTTTCACGCGTAATTGGAGGTATTGGGGCTGGAACTGTGGTTGAAATGTGGCTAAAGTCTGTGACAGTCCCACACGGCTGCATGTTTTTCCTCAATGACTCCTCTTGGACAGCAAGCTTCTTGAGTCCTTCCGTCAGATCGGCCTCACAAACAATCGCATAGCGGCGATAGACGGCTTCCGTCTTGTGACCCGTCAACTTCATCGCCACTGAACGCGGCACCCCTGCCCGTTCAAGATTCCGAACAGCGGTCCGGCGGAAGTCATGGGGAATGCGTGTCGGTACCCCTGCCCGTTTGCACGCTTCCTTCCATCGATGGTAGAAAGCCTTCGGATGTATCGGCTTGATTGTGCCTTTATCGTTCCAGTGGAACACTGTGGGAATTGTCCGGCCTGTCTCTATCTCCAAGGAAAGAGTTTTCTCCCATTGAGACCGTAACAGGTTGCCAGTTCAGGCAATGCGCCAAAGGGAAACTGCGGCCTTCATCGTTCTTTGTAGTTCCTGGTTCAAGACGGACGGTCCCTGCCGTAAAATCCACTTGCGTCCATCGCAACGTGAGAATTTCACTGGGAACACGCCAGCCGGTCAGACACGCGAAGGTGATAGGCCCCTTGAAGGCTTCGGGCAAGTGTGACCGTAGCGCCTCAAAGTCAGCTCGCTCAAAGAATCCGGTACGGACGTTTTGAACGGCAATTTGAGGGAATGGGGGACACACTGCCCTTCCTGCCCGTTCAGCCAGCCGAAACGCTTTGTGAAGGTGCGTCAATTCGAGCTTCACGGTAGCGGGAGCAATCCCCGCGGCCATCCGCTCACTCACATATCGGTTTAACCGGTCTAGTGTGAGGTCGCAAGCCCGTGCGTACCCGAAAACAGGCTCCAGCGCCTTGATAGAAGTATTGAGGCGCTTTATAGATCGACGTTGATTGACAGCATAATCATCACGAATTATCTGCACCAAGTCTGCAAACGTGGTCCTTTCAAAATCGGGCCCGCGTAACTGCCCCTTCCCCATCTCAGCCATGCGCCGTCGTAACAACTTCACAGCATCCATGCGAACCGTCGAACCAGACGTTTCACGATACCGCTTGCCCCTCCAGTGGTACTGAATCCACCAGGTATCCCACGTTGAAAGACCATACCGAGGCCACGTCGCTTCATCGGTCACCTCTCTTAGTTGATCGTTGTTTCGGGACCAATTCCCCAATATGAACTTGGACCAGCATCTTGACTAAACGGGCCAGCGGCTCACCAATCCCGCGTTCTCCTCGTTCTGCTAATGCGATTGAGTTCGGCGTGACACCAACTGCCTTAGCTAGTTCGACCTGTGTCATTCCCAGCACCTTTCGTAGCCTGTGTAACTCTATTGCCTTCATAAGGCATCGTGTGGGGCGGCCGCGCTCATGTTCGGGCAGCACTGTACATGGCGGCCCTGGTGGGGCCCGCTGCAATCCCGTTATTCGCAGTTTCTACCCACGCCTGTGTCACGCAGGAAAGGCCAAGAAGGTGGTACTCACCGCCTGTATGCGAAAGCGGCTCACGATTCTCAACAACATGATGAAACATCGGACGCGCTGGAGTATGAATGAGATTGTGTGTCCTTGACAGTGGAGACAGTTGCTGTCCATTTAAGTGGGCCACAACATTGCGAAATCGAGAGCACACTGTCTGCCGAGGACAACCTGTCCATCTTCACCCAACGTCTTATTTATCAATGCATTCCGGATAATGTTCAGTTGCTTGCACAAGACAAACTGTCTTGTCGGTATCCGCTGCAGGCTGTTTATCCAAAATCACAATTGTGCCGTTAACCAGTTGAAATCGCTTTCGTAACCTGCCTTTCCATCCCACCTCTTAGCCTGAGGCCGCTATCTTGCTTACACTGTCCTGCTTAGTGGAGAGGTGGGCTCAGTGTCATGGTATTAACTCAATGCTGCGGCCTAAGAAAGAGAAAGGAGGATCTCGTGGAAGAGAATATAGATGCAGTCTCGGTCGACCAGAAGGAAAGCATGGCGGCCCCGCACGCTGGGCCCGGCATCATGCTGCTCACGGCTTCCATGCGATTACTCTATAAAGATCGTCGGGCGTTGGAACTGTGCCAGCAAATCATTCGATGCCAGGACGGGAAAACGGCAAACGGGGTGCTCCCGCTAGCCGTCGCGAGTCTCGTCGATCAAATCCAAAAAACCCTCAAAGTCCGAATCGATCCGAAGGATTGCGAGCAAATTCAACTCAGACAAGTCGTGAACACGTTCCACAACTCCATCCTCCTTTGCGGCACGGCCTTTATTGATCAGACCAATGCGCAAAAACGAATCCTCATCGTGATAAGTGAAATCGGAATCGACGCGTGGCAGGACAAGGTCATCGTCCAGGCGAAGGAGAAGTTTCACCTGACCGCACGCGAAACAACGGTCGTGCAACATCTCTTGAAAGGCTGGACCAATAAAGAAATCGCCCACGAAATGAGACTGTCAGAACAGACAATCAAGGAGTATTTCAGACACATTTTTGAGAAAACGAGCACTACCAGGCGCACCGGAATCGTCATGACGATTATCCACTCAGGAATATGCCATGGACTCGCGACTCCCTCACCACAGGTGATGGTGCCAACGATGAGTGGTATGCCCATCGAGCTGGCGGGGTCGGCATAGTAGCCCTTGGTGCTGTTTCCCCTCTGACTGCTGTGCCTGCGAAGCTCTCATGCCTTTCTTGATTCATCCACGCTATCGCTTCCCCGTGCACTGCGCTGTCACGTAGCCCTTTAATTCTTGGAGGATACTTATTGACAGCATTCACGCACCCGATCACCTGGCTCCCTTCGATCAGGCGCGTAGTTCTTGCACTGTCTGCTAGTTATTTTTTGCTCTCGGCTCAGGTCACCGGTGCGGGAAATACGGCCTTTGAATACTATGGCATCAAAGCGGGTATGACAGAGGAAGCACTCAGAAAAGAACTCAATCTAGATCTAGCGGCGAGCGTATACCGAAGTTATTATCCAGCGCTCTACAAGAGCAATACTACTGACGAGATAGTTAAAGAAATTCTGGAACAGGGATTAGATACATCTACATCTACTCGCCTCGCTGGCAATGCTTTCAGCAGGCTCAACTTTTATCTCACAGACCAGAATGGACTTCCCAGGTTTTAACGGACACCTTGTGGTGGTCGTTAGAACATGGGAGGATGTATGAGCCATCGGCGCAGATCACAGGGTATTCGAGTAAAGTACGCATTCATCAAGACTCATCGTGGAGAGTTTGATACGGCAGTCATGTGCCGTCTCCTCGACGTGTCGCGCAGCGGGTTCTATGACTGGTTGCGTCACCCGCTATCTGATCGAGCCGTAGAGGATCAGCGGTTGCTTGGCCTGATCGTCGCGGCCTACACGGCGAGCCACGGCGTCTACGGTGCCCCGCGGATCTTTCTCGATGTGCGCGAAGCGGGTGAGACCTGGAGCAAACATCGAGTCGCTCGGATTATGAGGGTCAATGACATCAAGGCTCTCCACGGCTACCGCGCCCCTCGGTACGCCAAAGGATCCACCGCATGGCTTACCCCCAATACGCTGCAACGAGGCTGTACCGTCCCACGCCCGAATCAAGTCTGGGTCACCGACATCACGTACGTGCGCACGTGGGAAGGCTGGCTCTATCTGGCCGTAGTGATGGACCTGTACTCCCGCCGCATTGTCGGCTGGGCCACCAAGCCCACGATGGCTCAAGACCTCGTGCTGGACGCGCTGCTCATGGCCGTGCGACGACGCAAGCCAAAGCACGCACGGATTCATTCAGATCAAGGATCGCAATTTGGCAGTGATGCGTGGCGGCGCTTCTGCCGGGCGCATCACCTTGAGCCCAGTATGAGTCGGCGGGGCAACTGTTGGGATAACGCGGTGGCGGAATCCTTTTTTAGCAGCTTGAAGAAGGAGCGGATTCGGAAGCGCATCTACAGAACCCGTGAGCTCGTCACGGCTGAGATCGACGAGTACATCGAGACCTTCTATCATCGCAGCCGTCGACACAGCCATCTGAGCGGAGTCAGTCCAGAGACGTTTGAAGCCGTATCGAACCAGATGTAAAGGTGTCCGCAAAAGTCTGGGAAGTCCAGAACGGCGAAGCAAGATAGGAGAACTTTTACTTAGGAATGATGATTTAGTCACGCTAGTCCTCCGAGGTCATTTAATTGCTGAGGAATCGCGTTATGCTGCCATAGCAGCACACTGCCAAAATCCAGACCGATTAAAGTCCGTACAGCTCAGGTTTCCACAATTAGTAAATCTCCTCCGCTCTCTAGAAAAATTGCCCTTCATGGAAGGAAAAGACTGGGCAGCTTTGACCGAGCTTAACTCACTTAGAAACGCTCTGGTGCACAATGCCGAACCTGGAGACCTCTCGGCCAGAATTGAACACCTGATAAAGATAATTTTTGGTCCTCAACAAGTAAAGAATCTCAAACATCCATTGAACTCCAAGCACTCACTTGCAGCTGCCCTCATGTATTTTTTGGGCAAATTAGACGGATTCACGTTTGCCCATACTGCGTTAGAAGAATCTTTTCGTCTGCGCTTTGTGAATACAAAGAAGAAGCCATCATAGAATCCAGACCAATCTCAATGTGGCTCAATTGTGTCTGAACTATGGTGTCCGATGTGGTTTCATCGGTTCTTCGCTTGTCTCTGACTCATCTGTAAGTGATTGAGAATGATGCGATGAAGTGAGATCAGGACCTATAGTCTTTAGGGCTTCAGGGTTTTCAAATCTCGCCCCCTCCGCCATATTTTCCCGCGTAATTCTAGCGATTGATGTGGGAGCGGTGGCTTACCTGGGCTCAAGTCTGTCCCATCTACACACGGCGGTGGGTGTCAGTACTCGTCCAATTCTTCTGTCTCATCGATTAACTCGGCCGTGATCTCGGTACTCTCAGGGTCCCACTGAGTCAAGGGGATACCCCCGGCTTTCAGAATTGCTTCCTGTTCCGTTCCTGCGGCTATCGTCAAATCATAATGAATGGTTTGTCGCACCTGAAACGTTTTCATCCGGGTACTTTTTAACGCTGATCCATCATTGTTTTCACGCCGCTGAACTAATCGACGGCCAACCGAAGTTCTCCGGTTGCCGGTTCCCTTACGTCGATTCAACGCCTCGGGTGACTGATGGATACTAGCATTGAACACATACCACCGGCTACTGGCTATCGGGAGATGCAGTTTTAGGAAAGCTCCCAAAATCTATGCGCCAGCGCATATACAGGCGAGGGCAAATCGAGATGAGTCAAGAGGCTCTCAAAATCTATTCAGCGATATCGTGACTGTAACCGTTCCTCCTCCAACCTTCACACACAATACATGGTAAAGCCATACCTCGCACTCAGATTGTTATGCCAGGTTCGCTTGCGCATCCAGCTCCTAGCCTGAGGTGAGGTTTTCCCATTTATATATCTCTAAAATAGCATTTAGTTATCAATATAAACACTTGAATACTCTGTATTTAATTTATTATTAGTATGATGTTTTTGCCAATGATTTGCCCCCCTCTTTAGTCCAGGCTCACCTACCTCTACGGTATTTTTAAATTTTCTGCGCTGCCGCAATATCACACTCAACAGTGCGCCTCATAGGTATCGGTTCTTGGAGGTAGAGCAATGCACAAACAGATTGGGAAGATCGGGTCTATTCGTCGGGAACTAGACGGCAGAGCCTGCCCCTTCTGCGGAGGCCATAAGTACCAGCTTGTGCTTCGCGGGAACGTGCAGGCGCAAGCAGACGGGCTCTTCGCCCGCTGTTCTCAGTGCCAGCGTCCTCGCGGACTCGATGAAGATCTCGGTCAAATACTCTGGATGTAGGGAAACTTCCTCATTGCTTCAATACAGAAGGAAGACACGATGCACGTTCTCTCTTCTCCGATCCAATACATAAAGTTGCGGAGAGCGCACAAGAAGCAGAAGCGCAATGCGTTGCATATGTTGGCCGTCAGCGGGGTTGTCAGACCCAGCCATGTTGAACTCCGTTACCCGACAGCCATCGCCAACATGCTCGCCTTTCGCGCACAGACAACGGCGTTCGGATATCAGCAGAGCCATCCTCTCCCTTTGCCATCATGGGACCCGGACAGCGCATTTACTGTAAAACAGACACAAGGATGGACGCAGAGCCTCTCATCTGCTCTCGTCCAATTTGCGAAAACACCGATCGTATTTCGCTGGACCAAACAATAAGACCTGCGAGCTATTCGTCTCCTCTCGAGAGTTTTTCTTTACCCTCTTCGCGAATCGCTTGTACCTCCCACATAGCCTGGGGTAAGATCACCCCTCCCTTGCTGGTCTTCCAACAGTCATCGACCTGCGTCGCAGATGATTGGGAACCCCGCATAGAGCTGAGACCAGTGGAGAGGTGGCCGAGTGGCCGAAGGCAGCAGTTTGCTAAACTGCCGTAGGGGGAAACTTCTACCGAGGGTTCAAATCCCTCCCTCTCCGCCACAGCTTCACTTGTTCATTTGGTCTATTCGGTTTGTCTCGTGTGTTTGGTTGTACGAAATGAACCGGATAGACCAGAGAAATCAGATAAACCAGACAGACTAGGCCGCTTGATTTTTATCGGACGATTCTGTAACAGTGCGTCGCTCTTCTTGCCGAAAACCGTGCCGAGGTAGCTCAGTTGGTAGAGCACAGCCCTGAAAAGGCTGGTGTCGACAGTTCAATTCTGTCCCTCGGCACCATCTTTCCACTACTTGCGAGATTCGGAATGAGTCCTACATAGAAGGCGGACACCTTGTCCGAGAATTCTCCCGATAGATCGGTTCTCGTGAAGGTGTCCAATCGCATCGCGGCATCCCGCCATCGACTCTCCCAATAGTCAGTCCGCCCTCTTCAAAGACACGAAAACAGTACAGGCTGCGAGCCGCTCTCGTCGCACGCGAGAGATCGATTATCTCTCGGTGGATGAAGAGACGTAGCGAACTGACAGAAGAAGCGGTTCGCGAACTTCTTAGAAAGTACCGGCCGCCAAGACACGGGACATTCCGCTTCTCGGATTTGAATCCTGAGGATACGTGGATAGACCTACTAAAGATGTATGGAAAAAGTCGGACGGATATGCGATAGGTGACAACATGGGTTCCCGTTAGAACGAAAATATGATGGAAAAGGCAATACAGGAAATTGGAACGGATCAGAAGCCCCTACCCTGTAAGCAACTTTTAGCATGAGAAGGGAATGTTACCGAAGTGGAATTGATCAACGATGAAGGCGCGCTGCCACGAAAGAAGAAGCAGACGCTGTTTGTGATCTTTGCCGGATCGAAGAGGCAGGAGGACGCTGGAATTCGCTACATTGCCAACGACGGATCCACGACCACCATGCGATCGCTAGCGGCCAAATTCTGGACCTTTTGGGGCGCCAAAGAGTTTGCAGAAGTGAACCGTATAGCCTTGAACGCTCATACGTATATAGACCGGGAAGTATTTACGGAAGTTGAAGCACAGGATTAGCTGATCGAAGAAGCTTCGAAAGACCTGCTATGGAGAGCGGAGAAAGGTTATTCGATAGCGAAGCTAATCCCCGTTCACACGGTACCTTAGGCGCAACCGGTGCCGGAAGCTCAAGTAATGCGAACGTTTTACCCTCCTACCTAAAAGCTAGGCTATCGAGATATTCCTCCCGCCTCCCGCCGTCAAACGTCTTACTCAAACTTTCATTCTCTAGAATCGCGACCAATGAACGACGGACGAACTCTTCTAGCTCGACTAATAGTGAGTTGGACTTTTCTCCCTGTAAGCTTGACAGTCTGAGCCCATGCACGATCTTTGAGCGCCACTCGTAGCTGTTCTTGATACGCGCGTAAACTTCCCGTGCCTTCGATCCTTCTTTCTCAAGAAAAAACGCCATACGCTGAGAAAGCCGGAACGTTGTTTCCTGTGGAGCTTCTGGTCCGAACAGACATTCCAAGACTAGCCACATGAGAAGAAAACGGAATTCCCACGTTTGATCACCGAGCGCCTTCATGGTCACCAAAGACGCGGTATAAACAGGTCCCCCTTGGGAAACGCATAGAAACGCGTTGAACAGGGTCCGTGCAGTCTCGAAGCCTTCCAAGGTGTGTCTTTCGTGCTGATGGTGGGGCAAGGCGTATGTCTCAGCATAGGTAGTAGTTCCTCTCGTAACCCATTCGGGACCGTGCTTCACCGCATCTACCACGATATTGAAGGAGAGACCCGTGGGACGAGCCAGCCAGAGCGCCAGGTGCGCAGATCGAATCCATTGTGCGGCGGCGTCCTGCATCGACCACGGAGGATCCCCTTTCCAACTGGGATCGGGCGCCCCGAACGCATCCGCTTGATACTCTACCCCTATACAATGGCGGCTCCCGTCGCTCTCGATTTTTTCGCGCAACTGCGGACGCAGCTCATCCACCGTTTCGGCCTGCCGTAGCCACTCAGGAATTGGCCGCAAGGACACCTGCTCACTAAAATGGTAGGGAAGATCGATTTCAGCGGGCATAATCCCGTCTGGCTGCAATGGGGCGAAGGTCAACCAAGGATCAGGCATTTGGATTCTCACTCACGGAAGCAGGGAGCCGTACCAGGGAAGTGATCATATCATTTTACCGGCTGAAACGGCAGGCTATGCGCGCCCCAATTTATCGGGCTTGTTTCCTTCCTGTAGTATGAAGTCATATCGACATAAGGCAAAGGCGACAGATCATTTTGGCAGCTCCATCGGCCCGGCCCATTCGTATTTCGCTAGGAGCCATGATTCAACGGAAAGGAAATGGGTCGTCGGGGTCTCGGTTGTTCAGGTGCACATACATGTTTCTCCCGCGATTAGGTAAGCACGGTGTCACAGAACTGTTCGCACGAGCGAATGGGGCTGGGTCATGCTTCTTTGGGAAGCCGAGAAAAGCAGAACGTGGCAATGGCTACGGTCGCTGCAACATTGAGGGATTCTACGTCGCGGCTGAGAGGGATGGTAAATCGAGTGGTGGCCTGCTTGCGGGTCAGAGCTGACAAGCCGCGGCTTTCATTTCCAACAGCAAAGACGAGTTTTCGTGGTACATGATGAATCTCATCGATCGAAGTGGTCTTAGGCCCCGTCACTTCAGCTGCAAAAATCCGGCAACCTTTCCGGATTAATCCAGACACATCCTTGGCAAAAAAGATCGGTAGCGCGAGTAACGCACCGCTCGTTGCACGAACCACTTTGGAGTGATAGACATCGGCGGACTCCGGCGTGAGCCATAGGCCGCTCAGATTGAGAGCAGCCGCCGTCCGAATAATAGCCCCAACATTGGCGGGATCTTGCAGCTGCTCTCCAAAAATCCCCAAGACAGTCGGCTGTCTAAGCACCGCTTCTTCATCCCATGTTGGTTGCCGCACCACTGCGAGGATGCCCTGCGGCACGTCCAGATCAGACACTTTTGAAAACTGAAGATCTGTACAGGAGTACTGTTGCGCTGAGGAGCCACGGCGAATCAATCGATCGCTCTGTGCCTCTTTTAGCAGATAACCATGGGCGGTGACGATTGTGAGAATCTGTTCAGGATACCGCGTCAGGAGATCTCGAACGGCATGGGCGCCTTCGACAACGAAGGCGCCATCCTGTACACGTACACGTCTATCAAGAAGGAGTTCACGAATGTGCGCCCCTTGCGAGCGCGTCAGGAGAGGAAATGAGGCAGCCACGCTAGTGCGTCATAATGGAGACAGAACTGGTTCAGCGACGTTTCCGCCCTGATGCAGCTTCGGCAGCACGAATTCTCTGGGCCCGCGCCTTCGCTCGTTTCAGCGCGGTCAACTTCCCTCTGGTTCGATCTTGTTCGTGCTGGAGCTTGTCGAACTGAGACTTGAGATGAAGTTTTTCACGCTTGTGAAGCGTGGCGCACTCTTCTTGAGAAAGCTGAATCCAATCTCCGCAAATCCGAGCCCGCTTGATCCGCTGTTCCAACGATTCCCGCAACTGCTTGGAACGCATGCTTAAGAGCGATTTCAAGGCGTCCTTGCGCCGCTGAACTTCTTCTTCTTCTGCGATAATTCCGCGAATATCTGTGCCTAACATGATACGCCTCCTCACTGAATCGAGAATAACCTTAGAGGCCCATTATACCTGATTTCATTGCTCACCTTCCACCGAGGGAAATTACTCATAAGCCATTGTGTTTCAAGGAGTATCGCGCAGCAGGCCGATAGAGGGATCTTGCAGAGAGGTCCCTAATTTCAGTACCATCTCGCCATGGCGCTCGGACAACAGATTCAAGCCTGGCGTATCTCGCGAGGTCATTCGGTCGATGACTTGGCAGCCGAATCGCATCTGCCGCCTCACGTATTAGAGGAAATTGAAGCGGGAGAGCTTGATCCCTCTGCCTCGCAACTCGAAGCGCTTGCTGCCGTAATGAAGATCCCCCCTGCGTGGCTCTTCAGCCATCCAACCTCGTTTCGTGCCTTGTTTGACGATCCAGAAGAAGATACAAACTCCACCCCTCCAGGCCCCGATCCTGTCACAGAACGAATTCTCACTGGGTCACGAATGGATCGTTCGCTGTACGTCCTGCTGACCGCCATCATGCAAAGCGGCGAACCGAAGTTGCTCCGTGCAGCGGAAGTAAATTTGCGCAGCCTTGTCAAACAAGCCAAACAGGCGACGATCCCCTGGCAGAACCGCCCGTCAGGCCATTTCGAACCACCGAACGATTAGTTATTCGTGTGAGACTGGCGAAACGCGTGCGAAAAGCGCCTCTCCCGCACGTCTCGCTCACAATACTTGCAGCAGGAAATGCTTCAAGTAGCGCGTTTCCGGCATGGTGGCGAGGATGGGATGGTCGCTGGCCTGTCCACGCTGTTCAAGCAGACGGACCTGCCGCTTCGCATCGCGCGCAGCAAGGCGGATACTTGTCCAGAACTCCTGTTCAGTTACATGGTGGGAGCAGGAACTCGTGGCCAGAAACCCTTCCGGCTTGGTAAGCCGCATCCCCAGCAAGTTCACATCTTTGTATCCAGCCAAGGCACGGGGCACGGCCTGTTTACTGCGAGCAAAAGCCGGGGGATCAAGCATCACCAGATCATAGCGGCGCCCTGCCCGTTCCAGCTTTCGCATCTCCTCAAACGCATCAGCTGTTCGATAGACACAACGATCGGCTACATTGTTTAACGCCGCATGATTCCGCGCAAGAGCCAGAGCCTCTTCACTCACATCCAGCCCTTCAACCGACTTCGCTCCCACGAGCGCCGCATGAATCCCAAACGCTCCAGTATGAGCAAACATCTCGAGCACTTCCGCGCCGACCGCAAACTGTGCGGTGACCAGTCGATTCTCTCGTTGATCGCAAAACCAGCCGGTTTTCTGCCCCCGTTCGATATCGACGAGAAATTGAGCCGGCCCCTCCTGGATCTCAACCATCGTCTCGCCGCTCCCTCGAAGAAATCCCCTCTCCATCGGCAACCCTTCCAACGTGCGACTCTTGGCATCGTTGCGCAGATATACTCGCGTGGCTCCGGACTCCTGACACAGGAGATCAGCTAAAAGGTCTTTCCGGCGGTCCATACCGGAGGAGAGCGTCTGCATGACCAAGACATCGTCATACCGATCCACAATCAAGCCCGGCAATCGATCTGCTTCTCCATGGATGAGACGATACGCATTCGTATCGGTGACGATTCGCCGACGCAGCCTGACGGCTTGCGCAAGGCGCCCCTTCCAAAACTGTTCTGTAATGGGTTCGTCGTCGAAGGTCAGGATCCGCACGCGGATTTTTGATGCAGGATTGTAGAGCCCTCTGGCGTAGAATCGTCCATTCGGCGCCATGACATCGACTACATCTCCAGAGATCAGCTCGCCGATGACCTCCTCGACATAACCGGCATAGATCCAGAGATGCCCCATTGTCTGGATCGCGCATGTACGAGAGAGACGAACCCGTCCGCGTGGACTGTCATTGTGAAGGGCCATGGCGTACTTATCCAATGACGAGAACCGAACGTCAAGTCCTCCGAAGGCCACTGCTTGCTTGACGGCTGACCCGCACTGTGGTTTGCTGCGCCTACGCATGAAATGCCACATGTTTTTCGCTTCATAAACCAGGAAGCTCAATGATGAAACGAATACCGACCATCGGTTCTGCCGTGATTGATCGACTCCACCAGTTGGGAGTTCGTCATATCTTTGGAATCCCCGGCGACTATGTTCTCAGTCTCTACCAATTGATCGAAGCGTCACCGATTCAACACGTTGGGACCACGCGAGAAGACTGTGCGGGGTTCGCGGCGGATGCCTACGCGCGCATCAACGGCATCGGGGCAGTCTGTGTGACCTACTGCGTCGGCGGACTCAATGCCGTGAACGCGATCGCCTGCGCATATGCGGAACGATCGCCGGTGGTGTTGCTCACCGGCTCGCCGGGACTCTCGGAGCGTGTTCGCACGCCCTACATGCACCACATGGTGCGTGATTTTTCCACGCAACGAGAAGTGTTCGAGAAGATTACGGTGGCCGCGATCTCCCTGGACGATCCTTCAACCGCCGAACGGGAAATGGATCGGGCCTTTGCGGCATTGTTGCGCTATCGCCGCCCGATCTACATCGAAATCCCCCGTGATCTTGTGCATACGCCGCTGACGCATCCGTTACGACCCCTATGCCTCGACGATGAACCAAGCGATACCGCCGCGCTGGACGAAGCCATCGCCGAAGTCCGCGCCATGTTGGCCTCGGCAAGCCGGCCTGCGATCTTAGCTGGCGCAGAGATCGCTCGATTCGGCCTGCAAGACGATCTGACTCGCCTGGTCGAACGGCTCAACATCCCCATCGCTTCAACCCTGCTGGGCAAATCCGTCATTCGTGAAGACCACCCACTCTACGTCGGGGTATATGGGGGTCTCATCGCACGTGACGAGGTTCAGCAGTTCATCAATGCATCCGACTGCCTGCTGATCCTGGGATCGATCTTATCCGATGTCGAGGATCTCAATGCCGATTCGCCCTTACTGACGGAAGGCCGCACGATTCACGCGACAGCCGATCGGGTAGCCATCAAACACCACCGCTACGATGCAATCCGGTTTCAAGACTTCGTGAAGGCACTGGCAACTAATCAGCTCCTTTCATTTCCTTCCCGCCCACTGCCGGCACCGCTCTCCGTGGTACAAGGTACAATTGCGCCGGATGCCCCCGTGACCTTGAATGGACTCTTCCGGCACCTCGATAGTCTGTTAGATGAACACACCCTCGTGATTGCCGACGTCGGAGAGTCGCTCTTTGCAGCAGCCGACCTCCATGTGCACGGGCGATTCGAGTTCATTTCTCCCGCCTATTACACCTCGATGGGATTTGCCGTCCCGGCAGCTGTAGGGGCTTCATTTGCCGATCCCACGCTTCGACCGATTGTGCTGGTGGGCGATGGCGCGTTTCAAATGACCGGCACAGAACTCTCGACCGCCGTCAGATATGGTCAAACGCCGATCGTCGTCGTACTGAATAATCGCGGCTACTCTACTGAACGGGAGATTCTCGAAGGTCCCTTCAACGACGTCCACGAATGGCGTTATGAACGGATTTGCGACATGATCGGAGGCGGAGCAGGCACGCGGATCACAACCCAAGGGGAATTCGAACGAGGACTCACCGCCGCCTTGGCCGACTCAGGCCGCCTGCATGTCATGAATGTGCTGCTCGATCCAGCCGACCGCTCGGCAGGCATGGTTCGACTGGCCCACCGCCTCGCCAAACGTCTCTCCACCGATCGCCCCTAGTAAGAGCTGAGAAAATCTGTCCTCTTCATTTATGGTTCCTCTAGTTTCCTTGATTTATCTGATCAATCCGGTTCAACGTAATTCCAGCGCAGCCAGCGTTCAGCACTTTGGCGTTCCCTCGTGACCGCCATACAGATGAAGGGTTATCCCGTTGCGTCGAGAAGGTTCCTCCGTCCCATCAATCGGTCTTAGCCGAAGCGAGATTAGAGCCAACCGCAACGAACGGATATCCAGCATACCAACATCAAAAATCAGTAGTGTCCCAACGTTTATGTCATCGATGGACGGAACACATTAATTCGATTGTTGTTCACAGCTTCTTAACCTAGTGCCGACTTGACGTCTGCCCCGAAAACGACGGCAGGTTGAAACTAGAGTACACTGACGGCTTCGGCGGTCCCGTACGAAAGGAGCGGACCCATGAAGCGGTCGAAATTCTCCGAGGAACAGATTGTGTACGCCATCCGCCAAGCCGAATCTGGCACCCCCGTCGGCGACCTCTGCCGACAGCTCGGGGTGAGTGAGGCCACCTTCTACGCCTGGAAAAAGCAGTACGCGCACCTCGGCGTGAGTGAGCTGCGGCGGCTCCGGCAGGTGGAAGAAGAAAACAGCCGGTTGAAACGGCTCGTGGCCGACCTCTCGCTCGACAAGCACATGCTGTCGGAGGCGCTGCGAAAAAAGTCTGAGGCCCGCACGCCGCCGAGAACTGGCTGGTTGGTTTCAAGACACCTTCCAGGTCAGTTGCCTGCGGGCCTGTCGGTTGGCGCAGTTCAGTCGAGCGGCCTGGTATCGACGGAGTCGAGCCAAGGATCAATCGGGTCTCCGGCTACGCATTCGTGATCTCGCTCATGCTCGCCCCCGGTTTGGGTATCTGCGCATCTGGGTCTTGCTCCGGCGTGAGGGCTGGCCAGTGAATCGCAAGCGGGTCCGTCGCCTCTATCGCTTAGACGGATTGCAGCTCCGCCTGCGGGTGCGGCGGCGCAAACATATGGCGCTCCACCGCGGGCCGGCTCCGGTACCGGTGGGCCCGCAGGAGCGATGGAGTATGGATTTTGTCCATGATACCCTGGCCGATGGCCGGCCGTTTCGGATCTTGACGGTCGTCGATACCTGGAGTCGGCATAGTCCGTTACTAGAGGTGGGATTTCGGATGTCGGGTGAGATGGTCGGCCAGGTCCTTGATCGAGCCTTGAACGGGACGCCAGGTCCCCGCTCCATTACGGTGGATCATGGGACGGAGTTCCAATCACGGGCGCTCGAAGATTGGGCCTATCGGCGGAGCGTGCAGCTCGACTTTATTCGCCCGGGCAAACCCGTGGAGAATGCCTTCATTGAATCCTTTAACGGTCGCTTGCGCGACGAATGTTTGAACGTGCATCAGTTCGCCTCACTCGGTGACGCGCAAGCGATCATCGAAGCGTGGCGGGTGGATTACAATCACCGCCGGCCCCATAGCTCACTCGGGCACCTGACCCCGAATGAGTTTGTCGCACAACGTCAGGCTAAACAGATCGCCGAAGAAGTCGTCTGCTCTGGTTAAGAGTTGTCTCGGAATGGGGCCAACGTCAGAAGCCAGGAGTTCTCCTTTGGCAGTGTCTCCTTGACAGGGGAGCTTACGCGAGGACCTTCTCCTGCCATTCGCCGATCCCGACCTCGCTTATCACAATGAGGATTCGTCTTTCCGCGTTGGCCCGATCAATCAAAGCCGTGCCGCAAAGAAGTATGGAGCTGTGGAGCGTGTTCACGACGCGTCTGAGTTGAAGCTGCTCCCAATCCTTCGGATCGGTTCGGACTGTGATGAGCTTCTGGATTTGATCGACCAGACTCGCAATGGCTGGCGGGAGTACCCCGTGTGCCGTTATCCCCTCCTGGCAGCGAATGATTTGCTGGCACAGTTCCCATGCCCGCTGATCCTTATAGAGTAATCGCATGGAAGCCGTCAGTAGCATGATGCCGGGTCCAGCGTGCGGGATCGCCAGGCTTTCCGTATGGTCGATAGAGACATCATCTTTGTTCTCTTCCACGAGATCCTCCTTTCTCTTTGCAAGGCTCCGCATTATTTCATACACTCACGGAACAGCGTGCGCCATTAGGTAAAACCTGTAAAAGACAGGGAGCACATACCTGAGCCTTGAAGACGTCGTCAAACGGGGCGGTTATGGTTGGACTAGGCCTCGGCGGATGGCATAACGGACCAGACTGGCAGTCTCATGAATGTTGAGTTTCGCCATAATCCTGGTTCTGTGGGACTCCGCGGTTTTTGTGCTGATTCCCAGAACAACACCGACCTCCTTGGTGGTTTTTCCCTCAGCAACGAGTTGGAGCACTTCCCGCTCTCTAGGGCTCAGCGGCTCTGGTGGCACCTCGGTTTTGGCCAAGTAGGCTTGAACGACTGCCTCCGAAACTCCGGGAGTCAAATACAGTTTCCCTTGCGAGACCTCCTGGATCGCTTCGATCAGTTCTTCAGCCGCCTTGGTTTTCAAGACGTATCCTTTAAACCCGGCGCGCAGAGCTTCTAACACATGATGGTCTTCTGCATGCATGGTCAACAGGACAGTTCTCGTTTTGGGAGAGGTCTTCAGGATGATTCCTCCTGCATCAATGCCATTCAACAGGGGCATATTGAGATCGAGCAGGGCGATGTCGGGGCGAAGCTCCTGGGCCAACCGGACTGCTTCTCGTCCGTCGGAAGCTTCCCCCACCACGGTGAAGCCTTCCCGCTCTAACAGGAGCTTCAGGCCTTGACGAATGATGAGATGATCGTCGGCCAACAGGATGTGCAGCGACATCTTACCCTTCCGGTGAATCTACGTGCGGAATTACAACCACCAATTCGGTCCCTTGGCCGACGGTGGACAAAATCGAAAGCGAACCACCTATGCTGTTCAATCGTTCGCGAATGCCGATCATACCGAGGCCTCGGTCGCCGATTTGCACCGAGAGGGACGACACGTCAAAGCCGACCCCATTGTCCTTGATGGAGCACCGGAGCGCCTGGAGTTCGTGCTGAATGGTGACAGTCACCTGAGTCGCCTTGGCATGTCGCGTCACATTGGTGAATGCTTCCTGGGCGATCCGGTAGAGCGTGGTCGACAGCAGCGGGGAGAGTGAGAGTTCGGGGTCCCCTTCTACCGTGATGAGAAGTCCTGTCCGGGCAGCCACGCCCTCGGCCAGAAATTTGAGGGCAGGGTGCAGTCCCCAATCGTCAAGGATCGTGGGACGAAGCTCATGGGAAAGCCGCCGCAACTGTCCTTCGATGAGGTCCAGCAGCCCTTTCACTTTTCGAAGATGCTCCCTGGCGGGCGGTAGGTTTTTAGCCACCTCATCCAAGGCAAGATAGACCGAGGCGAGAAGCTGCCCCGCCTCATCATGAAGGGTATGGGCGATTCGTTGAATCTCTTGCTCCAATGTCTGATTCAAGTGACGGAGCGCGATGTTGGTGTCTCGGAACCCACGGTGAGTCATTTCAAATGGCGACAGGCTCTCTGCAAAGAAATTGGCCCCAGCCCAGAGCATCAGCGCAGTCTCTTCGGGTGTCGAGTGCCGAGGCAAACCTGCTGTTAACGCCTTGTGATACATGGCTGCCATGTCCAGGACGCCCAGCCCTTCGGCCAACGCTCTGCGACCCAACTCATACGCCAGGTGCAAGGAGGATTCTCCCCTTCCTGCAAGAAAGTCGTGCAGGGCGGCCGCATATTGGTCCTCCAGCTTCTCCATGATCTCCCGCAGGATGAACTTATTTCAGAAAGCGCACAACGAACACGAGCGCGTCGTCCGCATCCTTGCTGTACTTGGCAAGAATGCGGTCGGCCATCACCTGAGCCGGATCGCTTGAAGACAGGTCCTTGGCAAACCCTCCGCGAATCCCGTCGGTCGTGAACACTAGCGTGTCACCTTTCGTCAGTGGGATGATCGATGCACTCAACGATGGGAGTTGGTCGCCGACCACCCCTCCGCGCAGCAACAAAGTTTCGTACTTCGGAGGGGGAGAACCCTCCGCTCGTAGGACCAGACCCTCCACGTTTCCGATCCCTATCCATGTCAAGGCCCAATCCGGTTTGTTGAACGACGCTAAGCTCATCACTACACCTCGGGTGTCACGCAGGGCATGATGACAGCGTTTCACGAGCGCGATCACGGATTCGTCAGTGTGGTTGATCAGGGTAGTGACCGCACGATCAGCGGCCGTAGCCGCCTGCTCGCCATGCCCCAACCCGTCGACCACTGCCACGAGTAGCCCGTTGAGGGACGGTTGCACCAGGTACCGGTCACCCGATTGGAATTGTCCTGGCATCGTCAAGCAGGCGATGCCCGATTCGATCAGCGGGGTAGTCATCGCTTCCACTTCTTGATCGTGACCGTCGTGCCAGTGTTTGCATCGGAAGCGAGATGGAACTCATCCATCAGGCGTTTCACCCCTGGCAAGCCCAAGCCCAACCCGCCTGACGTAGAGAAGCCGTCCTGCATAGCTAGTGATATGTTGGCAATACCCGGTCCTTTGTCTCGAGCCACCACGGTAATACCTACCCGGTCGCCAGACTGTATTGACGCGACGAGAATTTCTCCGTATTTGGCATAGCGAATGATATTCCGTGCTAACTCCGAGATGGCAGTGGCAAGGAGGGTCGAATCAGTTGAGACAAAGCCCAACTCGGTAGCTAACTCACGCCCCTTCTGTCGAGCAGCCACGACGTCGGTGTCCGTATTGATCGGGACAATCGTTTCGCTAGCCACGGGACGTGTGCCTCTTTGTTTTCTTGTCCAAAAATGCGAGCCCTTCTTCCAAATCCAGGGCTGTGTCCACTCCCTCCAACGTCAATCCGAGCTGAACCATCGCAAATGCAACTTCAGGCTGGATTCCCACGATCACGGTTTCCGCCCCCCGTAACCTGGTCATATGAGCCAGGTCGCGCAAGGTGCGAGAGGCAAACGAGTCCATCACGTCGAGCACCGTGACATCCACGATGACCCCTCGAGCACGGAACTTCCCGACCTTCTCAGCTAACGCGTCCCGCAGATGTATTAGATCGACGTCGCTGAGCGCGGCTTGGATGGAGGCGATGAGATAGAGCCCTTGCTTCAGAATGGGAACTTCCATGGCCGCACACTCCCTAGATAGTAGATTGTTGAGAGACCTCGGCGAAGGGGGTCACCTTGTAGCCCAGCAGCCGTTCAGCCTCCTCAATGCCACCTTGGAGGTCTCCGACCGTATTCATCTTGCCCAAGTCTACACCGATGGTGACCAGTGTCTGGGCAATCTCAGGCGATAAGCCGGTCACAATGACGGTGGCCCCTAACAGCCGGGACGCTTCCACAGTTTGTACGAGGTGATTCGCCACGGTGGCATCCATAGCCGCGACACCGGTGATGTCAATGACGACGACCTTGGCGCGGTTGGTTCGAATGCCCCGCAGCAGTTGTTCGGTCAACTGCCTGGCACGCTGGGAATCGATCACACCGATGATCGGTAAGATGAGCAAGCGTTCACGGACCTGGAGCACGGGAGTGGACAGTTCTCTGATCGCTTCTTGCTGTTGGCGAATGATGCGCTCGCGCTCTTGGACAAAGCCCACGGCCACCGTGTTGGCAATACGGTTCGCGGCAGGCTCGTAGGCGTCGAGGATACGGTTGAGCAGCTGGAAGTCCGTCCGGTATTTGGCAAAGAGCGAACGCGCCAGCACATCGCGCAGGAGCAGTACGATACCCACGACCTCATCGGTTTCCACCCCCCTCGGAATAATGCGTTCCGAGAGATCACGCGCATAGGCTTGCAACGCCTCGACGGCGCCGGTCTCCAGCACCTCCACGTAGTTATCATAGACCGATGTGGCTTCGGCAAACATTTCCTCGCTACTCATCGCCCCGAGTAACTTGGCTGCCGTGATGCGCCGCGCCCACTCCTCACGAAGCTGCGTTCGGTTTTTCCGAAGGTGGTTGACCAGCTCGCGCAGCAATGAAACGGTGGACTCTTCATCGGGAGAGGGGATTTCTCTCGCAGCCGAGACACCACTGTCCCTGTTTTCATTTTTCTTTGTTTTCTGATCACCCATGAGAACCTCCTGCATCCATAACGATGATCCCTCCTACATACTCGTGGTGGCATTGATTAACACACCGCGATCACACCGCTGGTCTACCGAACGTTGATTGAATAGCATGCCTTCCATCTGTTCCGGTGGGCCTTCATTTCAAACAGGCTCCTCCTTTCCCATTGACCGGTAATGTATCGGGCTGAACACGCACTCGCAACCGCCATACATTAGTAGTAAGAAGAATATCTTCTGATCCGACGGAGGTCAAAGGTAGGGTATAGTCCTGGGAAGAACAATCGGGTAAACACCTGAATGCCAGGTGGAGTAAACACCTGATCTGGAGGGAGGCTGGACTGACTGCCTGAACCGGAAAATCACCGCCAGCTCTCTTGATCAATGCCTCTATCAAACCTGAAGGAGAATTCTCCCCGTTCCGCTACTGCTCCTGGGTCTTGGACCAGTCTGGTGGCGGCGGGTTCACCATCCAGACGTCTCCCGGTTTGTCGAGTTCCAGCGCGACGGTCCATGTCGTAAGGTGCATTCCAGTTCCAACCGGGTCTGAGTGTACGACACGCGCGGTGGTTGTGCGGTGACCGTAAATGATAATAAGGCGCAGTCCGGTGCCACGCGGGAAAGGACGGAGCGCATGGATCACGCACCCGTGGCTACTCACCTCGACGGTGTTTAGATTTCCTCTGAATGTACAGGCAGAATCCAGGGACCTCACGAAGAGTGGAACTGAATGTGGAATCCGTTGGCTACGCCGCCGTTCCTGTTTGTCATCAAGCTGTGTCATCGATTAGAGATCGCGTTTTAGATGAGACAACGTGGCACAAGGCTCACCTGTCTGGTTGCGATTTGACACTGTCATGGCATCTCGACCTACCTCTGCGACATCGGCAATACGTCAGAGCAGTGCCCTGGCTCTTGCCGAAGGTCCTCAGCCTCTTTCCCCATCCCAAACCGTTCTCGCATTACCTCGGTGCCGTTGTGCCCTCTATACACCAGTTCGTCAGTATCGAAATCATATTCCGGTATTTCAGGATTGCCCCATCTCTGCATAAAATACTGGTAAAATAAATTATATAAGCCATGATCATTACGGTTGTGCTGAAACATATATTCCGGCATCGTTTGCACATCCAGATCGGTGTGATAATGCTTGAGCCAAAAATAATCACCAAGGATCGTTAGTTTGACAAGGGGTGGGTCTGAATAGAGCTTGAGTTTGACGGCTTTCCCGGTTGCCTTGAGCCTCTTTAGCAAGGCGATGCTTTCTCTGACCTCCTTTCGAAACTTCTCAAGCGTAAAATGGGGATGGAGGATCGCATCGATGCGAGTTGTCGCTTCCTGACCGTACGGATTCACGAGCAGTATATGAGCCCCCATACACGTCATCAGCACCGTAGCGACGAGAGAGAGCATATCATTCTCCACGCGAGACCAGTGAGTGAGAAAAATCTTCGCAACTGTGGGTAGCGATAGGGCTATCCCCGCGCTCAGTGCCACCACGACAATGTGGTAGAGACCCCATGCCGTGCCATGGGTGAAACTTCTGGCAATTGATGGTTTCTCTCTCAACATCGAGCCACCTCTTCTCGTATTCCCCAACACTAGACATTATGGCTCCTCAGCTGCACCGTTTGTCCGGTGCACCTTTTCCCCACGCAGATGCTCGATCACGTATCAGAAAATAAAAACGTCTCGCCCTTCCGTCTGTAACAAAATTCAGGAGTCAGTTGGCTCCAGGCTCATTAGGGAGTAGTGACGCGATTCGCTGAGAGAATATCAGCAGACGCATATACAACAATCGGTTCCAACTCTAGGTCCAGAACATTGGCTGCACCATCCGTCGTGGCACCAACCACGGAATCCACAGGCTGCTCATGTGATTCAGCTACGCGTGCGACTTGGAACATCAATACGCAGTCACGAGTCGGACTGCATACCGACGAGGGTGCGATGGCAGCTGGCAATTGAGTTCTCACCAGTCTCAGGTTCGTCATCTGTTGTTGAAGAGCCTCGACTTGCCTCTGGATGTCGGTCAGTAATAGGTCGATCTGCTCAACCGAGATCGTGAGCCATGGCAGTTTCCGAGGAGGGGCGCATCGACTTCCTGCATTGTGAACCAAACCTCCCGGTACAGGAGACAACCCGGCCACGCCGTGTCTCTTCGACTCGATCATTGTGCTCTCCTTTCACTCTGATCCGTCATCGTGTCGTAGGCAGTTTGCGACACGATGGTTCACCAGTGCGTCTCGCTTGCGTTGACCATACTTACGGTGCCGCGCCGGACCAGCACGGCACCGCTTGTTCCAACTTCCCTTGGTCAAACGGCTTGAACAACCAGGTCCCACCCCTGTCGCGCGCCTAAGATTTTACTCTTCGTGCCGCGAGGACCAACCCGGCGACGGGAGACCGGACCCGTTTCAGTGACGGCGGCAGACGTTGGTTCAGACGAATGACGTCGTCGTGGATCGCGCCACAGTTCAAGCACCGCGACCCGCGAAAGCCGGACAGGGACCCCTCACGAGGATTGAGCAGGTATTCCTGGACCAACAGGCCCTCACAGCGTGGACAGGTCATCGTCGAGACTCGCCCACATGCATTTGCGAAAAGGCTTGTGTGGGACGTCCGTCCACCCAGACCGGTGTCTTGAGCGGGATCGGGTCCACTCCCTTCTTACGCGTCATGCCACAGGGAAGTAGCGTGCTGAGGCGGGCTCGCCCATCCTCAAGACCGCATTGATAGCGTATGAACTGAGACCGGTACTCCTCTCTCATGAAGGCGATCCAATCTCTGTAGCCCAATGCATCCACGCACTAGGAAGCGAGGACGGCATTGAGGGAGGCTCTGTGCACATGCACGCCATTGGTGTACTCAATGAAGCCGAGCTTCTTGAACCTATTCATAAAGAAACTCACTCGTGACCGTGTGGTACCGATCATTTGGGCCAGCGTTTCTTGACTGATCCTGGGAATGACCAGTTCTGATGTGCCTTCTTTCTCACAGGTGGCCAGCAACAGCAGCGTCCGCGCCAGCCGCTTCTCGGCAGAATTAAAAAGTTGATCGATCACGTCCTCTTGGATGCGTAGGTTGCGAGTCAGGAGATGGGCTAGGAACAGCTCGGAGAACGCCGGCTCGTTGGAGAGCGCATCGATCATCGCCTGTTTGTCAATGCGCACGATGCTGGAGTTGTCCAGGGAGGTCGCCGTGGCCATGCACACCAGCTGCCCGGCAAGACACCCTTCCCCAAAAAAGTTACCCTGCTCCAGCATCGCGACCACTGCTTCCTTGCCTTGTTGGGACACGACCGAGAGCTTGACCTGGCCCGCTTGGATATAGAACACGGCATTGGCCGTATCCCCTTGCGTAAAGAGAATCTGGTGTTTCTGGCACTGCAGAGTCGTTCCCATGTCGCCGACTTGTGCCAGGAAGGTCTTGGGATTGAATGGTGCGGCTTGTGTGGCTGCCATTGACATCCCTCCAGGCGATCTCATTGTCGCAGTGCGAGGTCTTGCTGATAGTGACCAGGTGTTAGCCATGACGGGAACTCCTTTCGTGAGAGGAAACTCGTGACACAAGGCCATGATTGATTGTGACGGTGCTGGCGTTCTTCTTGGCCTCTTCGGTCTTCGGTCTTCGGCATGCGCGCCTTGAGCACATCGTTCTTCACACAGGCTGCGGGAAAACAATGTTGGCACGCGAGTCAGCGTTCTCGCGCGCCGGCACAGTGCCATTCCAGCGGTTGGCCAGGATGTCGTGATCGATGCAGTCGCCGCAGTTGACATAACGCCACAGCCTCATCGGTCTGCCGCTGAGATCCCTTTCCAGGAATGCCATGTAGCTGATGACCAGCAATCCAACGCAGCGCAGGCAGCATTACCAGGCGGAGTCGGCGCCTGGTTGCGCGATCTCCGGTCACGGTCGGACGCCCGACGGGATGTGTCGGTCAGGGCGGAAGGAGAAGAGTCGAGGTTTGGAATGCTGGCGAGCAGGATCATGGTGGGGTTCCGATCTCACGGAAGTACCGCCTCGTCGCATCCTGAAATTTCGTGAAACATTTCGGACAGTAGGTGTGCGTGAAAGGGAAATTGGCCGGATTCATGCCATGGGTCTTTCGATACATCCGCGGCTTGACCCAGCGCTCACGATTTGTGGAAGATCCGGTCTCGTCTCGAATGAGTTCGCAGACACAACAGACGGAAAGTATTTTCGGTGCGACGAACATCTCCCTCATCTGAGGGGCAAGCGCCTCACGAGTTGTCTGAACGACCACATTTTCAAGAGCCATACGCCACCTCCTTCATTTGCCATTTACTTGCCAGACAAGCCCATCTCGAGGATCGAGCAGGTATTCCTGGACCAACGGCCCTCACAGCGTGGACAGGTCATCGTCGAGACTCGCCCACATGCATTTGCGAAAAGGCTTGTGTGGGCCGTCCGTCCACCCAGGCCGGTGTCTTGAGCGGGATCGGGTCCACTCCCTTCTTACGCGTCATGCCACTAGAAAATAAAATGCTGAAGCGAAGAAGGGCTTTCCCATCCTCGAGACCGCATTGATAGCGCATGAAATGCGATCGGTGTTCCTCTCTCATGCAGGCTGTCCGATCTCTGAAGCCCAAGGCATCCATAAGGCCGGCTTCCTCTGCCCGCCAGCCTGCGCGTTCTTCGCGCGTGACGGATTGGAGTTGTTGCTGGAGTCGGCACCATGCGATGCGTGAGATGATGTTGGTGGGTTCATTCTTCATGGTTCCCTCCTGTCCAAAGGGTTACGGTGTTGCGTCTGACCTAAAGGTATCCGAGCCGGGAGAAACGCACTATCAGGTGAATCCCAGCATTTGAGGAGGGGAAAGACCTCAACGATCTTTCCGGTATGTCAGCATGTTTCACACCATTCGCGCCGCTGGTTCGAAGAGTGTTGGAAGATCGACACGTCCACGCGATTAGGGTGTGGTTCAAAAACAACTGCGTTTCACTTTAGGAGATTAGATTTATGCTTTCAGGTAGCGCGCGCAGACTCGTACTCCCCTGTTTACTTTTTGCAGGCCGAGTCTTGTTGTTGACTCACCCTCCGTATGGCACTCGCTGACGACTGCACCACTAAGGTGTTGCGCCCTACTGAATATTTTAACATGTCTCAGAAGCCAGAGAGGCTCACTAGAAGCGGTGATAAAACCTGCCCTACGCTGGGCGTGTTTACATTAGGAGCCATGACACAACTGGGTGGTGATTCGGCGGGGGGAACCTGAAAGTATTATTATCAAGTCGAACACAATTCACAACGTGCACGTATCAACCCACTGTGGCTCAGGCCACCAGTCACCGGAAGTTTCCATGAGCTCCTTCCATCAGGGCTCGCTGCAACACTGCATTACACAAGAACCATCATTGAAGGTCGGTTTCCCCACGCTGTTGTCTCGCGGCCAGCCAGGCTAGAACTACGTGGAGTTTCTTGGGATGAGGGATCCAGGTATCTTCACCGGCCGCGCCACGCCGCCCGCCGACTCGAATCGCAAGTCCTCGGCCCTGTACCACGGAGAATGCATCGAAATCCGTATAATCGTCTCCAAAATAAATCGGCATTCGCTGTGCCTTTGCCCCCTGCTCTGGAGGATCTGGCTTCCAACACGCGCTTGCCCCGTAGAAGACTGACGGACCCTCGCGCCATCCACGGGGCAAGCACACGCCGGGCGCGCCGCCTCAATTGCGAACGCTGCTTCGCCTTCACCAACCGATCGTGCAGTGCAATGGTCACGCCCTTGTCCTCGACAAAAGCGCCCTCGATTCCCTTCGCCGCGATTCGCAGCGCCCGAAGCCATCTGCGAACCAACGTTCTATGCGGCGGTGTGGTCAACCATGTCACCTCCCCGCCTGCTTCGAGGCAGGATAATCCATGATGTCCCACATAACACACTTCCTGCAACCCGACTCGCCGTCGAAGATCATTCGGGGCTCGCCCACTTATGACGACGACCGGCAGCAGACCGACAAGTTTTCGCAGCGTCTCCCTTACCGGCCGGCTCAGTCTCACCAGGTTCGGACGCGGCATGATAGGCGTCAGCGTGCCGTCGAAATCCAGAAATAGAATCAGGCGATTCATCGGAATTGCCACAAGTCTGGCTCGAAGCGATACCATGGGTTCATCCCTGCACGCCCTGTAACTGATCGACTTCAATATCAATATCGCGCAAACAACTCTCTGCCCAGTGATAAATATCATGCGTGCTGAGATGAAGACGCATTTGCCGCATCCTCTCTCGTCGTTCGCTCTCAGGCATCTCCAGCGCGTGCCTGATCGAATCGGCCATTCCTTCCTGGTCATACGGATTCACAATCAGCGCCCCGCCTAGTTCCTCCGCGGCTCCGGCGAGATGGCTCACAACAAGTACACCGGTCTCATCGACCTGCGAAGCCACATACTCCTTGGCCACAAGATTCATCCCGTCGTACACCGAACTGACAAGTGCCAGGTCAGCCGTCCGGTAGTACGCCACGAGTGTGGGCAGGGTCACTCGTCCTTCGATATACTCGATCGGCTTCCATCGCTTATGTTTTCCACTCGGCGGCACCGCGAACCGGTCATTGATTTCCGTCACGGTCTTTCTGATCAGATCCCGATATTGGCGATAGGCTTCAACATTATTTCTGGTTGGAATGGCCACCTGAAGAAAGGTGAACTTCCCATGATACTGGGGGTATCGCTCAAAAAAATCCGTCAACGCCCACAGACGCTTCATCAGACCCTTGGTGTAATCGAGGCGGTCGACACCGAGTCCGATTCGAACCCCGCGAGAAACACCAAGTCGTCGCCTTGTGCGAATGATGAGGTCTTCAACTTCCGTCGACTTTGCCAATTCGGAGAACTGGCTCACATGCACACTGATCGGACGTGCTGTCAGTGTCGTCTTATGCCCGCGGTACAGCACAACCGCCTTAAACGGATCGATGGAGACGGAGGCATCCAAGAACTTCGTCACACAATCTGCAAACGCTGTCGCATACGACATCGTTTGGAAGGTGAGACAATCGGCCGCGAGAAGAGATTCGAGCAGTTCTCGCCGTTCCGGCAGGATGCGGAGTACGTCCGGTCCCGGCCAGGGAACATGCCAGAAATGACAGATGGTCGTATCGGGTGATTCTTTCTTGATCAGCGCCGGTAGCATCCCAAGATGATAATCATGAACCCACACGGAAGCAGGCTGCTTGTTTAACTCCTCCAACACCGTGTCCGCGAAACGGCGATTCAATGCCTGGTAGCCGGACCAGAACGCCTTCCGGTAGAACACTCGATCCAATGTGACATGACAGAGTGGCCACAGCACCTCGTTGGCATAGCCCTGGACACCGTCTCTGACCACTGCAGATTCCAACCAGACTCGCCGTAATCGATAGGCCGGCGAATCAGGGGGCACAGGAAGACCATCGACCTGGCCTGACACCTCTCGATCCGCGTCTCCACTACCCCAGGCCACCCACGTGCCGCCGATACATTTCATGACCGGGTCCAAAGCCGAAACTAACCCTCCATCAGTATGTTGACAGACAACACGGCCATCGACTAAGCGATGCTCGTAGGGTTCACGGTTTGACACAACAATTAGATGGGACATCACGTTCTCCCCCCTGCATGAAGACACGATCATGCCTTGTACCCTCGCATGGCGCATATGCGATCAATCATGTGTAATTGATGACGCAGATTCTCGCTCGTACAAACATTTCGACAAAAAGGACGTGTCGAATCACTCAAAGATTTTGCGAAACGATCCTTCTGCACCTTCATGAACCGGTATGCATGAGAGCGACTTCCCACCAGCGCCGCTTCGATTGTGCAGGAACACTCGCTGTCGACTGGTGATGGCCGACGATGACGGGGTCGGTGATGTTTCCACAATTCAGACAACGCCACCCTTTGAAAACTATCTCGCCGGTTACATTCAAAAGGTCCATAAAATGATCGCCGACCATACAGCCTTGACAACGTTGGCATTGCATTGGCTTTTTCTCCTGATGATCTCTCCACTATCCTTGAGGAATCAGGCTCTCGGCATCTTCTCCTCCAGCGCATTCACACCGTCTGCTGGGGTCTCTCGAATAATCCTCAATGGCAATCTCGGGTCGCTTATCCCACGAGACTCCTTCCCTGCTCGACCGCCTTGCCGATCGATGTTCTAGCATCGCTCAGGATGTGATTCGTTTCTTCCTGGAGATCTTTCGCTAGGCTGTGGAGTTGTCGCCGTGTCCGGGCGCCTGATTGAGAGGCGAATAACAAACCGGTGCCAAGCCCTACCACAAGCCCGGCGAAGAAGGCTGTCGTGCTCATTCCAGTGCATCGCGTTCCTTCGGTCATGGCTCGATCCTCCTGTTGTTCTTATCCATGGTCTTCAAATCAGGCATGGCACCCCTCTTCGATGTCGCTTGTTGTCAACTCTCGGGCGTTGTGGCAACGACGACATCGACCCACGAGTATTCCGTTCCGGCCGTCTCGGCTCACGCGAAAGACGAGACAATAGCGGAGATTTCCGCAATGAGCGCAGACAGGGCCTGCCAGATCGCGCAAGACCGGCACCGCTCCGATTTTCTGATGTCTCTGCCTCATTGTGGGAAACGTCAATGACTGGATATGGCTCATCTCTTTCATTGCCCCTCCCTTTTCTGACCAGACAAGTTGAATGGGCCGTTCACCAACACCACAACTCAGTCCGAATCGTCCAGGTGATGTCATGGCGGTGAGCAAGACTTGGACCTCTCCACAGATCGAACTGTCCGCATTGAATAACTCCCAATGTTTCCAATGAGTACAGGCGTTCGACTTTCAATAAGTAAAGCCATTGATCGGTTACGGATAATGAGATGTAAGCGGACTGGTTGGATGCCATCGAGTGACGGGCTAAACACAATTCACTGTCACGCAAGGAGAATGTTTGTGGAGGGAACATCTTGTCCGTCGGGAACAAGATGTCTCGAATTAACTTGATCGTGCAAAATCAAAGAAGACACCGGATAGGATTATTTCGTGACGACGATCTCGATGTGTCCTTCTCGCCGCAGTATGTTGATGCCGACATCCTTCGCATGGCGTTCAAGCGAGAGATCAACTTCGGCCTCTCCAATTCTGAGATTCTTGATCTGAATATGCTCGAGAAACGGCGGCAAAACCGGTTGTGAGAACGACAGGCGGGCCCGTGGGGCCTCAATCCTCAAACCGAGACAGGATTGGAGCAACAGGAACAGCGCAACCGATGACCACGTCTGAGGATTACAGGCCACTGGGTACAGCGTCGGACCTTCACCGGCCCGACGCGAGAATCCACACATCAGTTCAGGCAGGCGATGCAGATCGAGAAAGAGGGTGGCATCAAAAAGACCGGAAAGAATCTTCAGTGCCCCTTGTTTGAAACCGTAGGAGGCCATGCCGGCTGCGATCAGAGCATTATCATGCGGCCAAACCGATCCATTGTGGTAGGCCATCGGATTGAAGCGGGTCTCAGTGGCGGCGACGGTTCGGACCCCCCATCCGTTAAAAAACTCTCTGCCTACTAATGTCTTGGCCGTTCTCATGCCGTGCTTTTGGTCGGCAATACCAGTCCAGAGACAATGGCCGGCATTCGACGTCCGGACTCGACAAGGCTGCTTGAAGCCGTCCAAGGCTAACGCATATAACGAGAGGTCGTTGCACCAGAAGTTTCGCTCGAACTGAGTCTGTAGCGTGTCCGCCTCCTTGAGGAGTTGCCTGGCTTGCTTCGTACATCCCAATACCAGCGCCAAACGGGCTGCGCTCCGTTTCGCGGCAAATACATAACCCTGCACTTCGCAAAGCGCGATGGGTCCATCCGCCGGGCGACCATCTGCATGAAAAACAGCGTCATGCGAATCTTTCCATCCTTGATGGATGAGCCCGTCTTTCGACCGGCGGCTGTATTCCACGAAGCCATCGCCATCAAGATCGCCTGTCTCATCAATCCACTGCAACGCGAGCTCGATATTCGGCCAGATGCACGTGATGAAGGCCTGGTCGCCCGTCCGCTCATAATAGGCTCCGGCCAACATGATGAACAGCGGCGTCGCGTCGATGCTCCCGTAGTAGCGACCGTAGGGAATTTCGTTGAGCGCCGCCATCTCTCCCTTACGAGTTTCGTGCAAAATTTTACCAACCTCTGCATCCTGCTCCAGGACAACTTCCCTCGCCTGGGTGGCCGCCAGGTACGCCAGCACACCTCGGGCGATAGTGGGATTCACCCACAAAAACTCGAATGCGGTAATAAGTCCGTCCCGTCCGAACGGCGTGCTGAACCATGGGACACCGGCGTAGGGGTATGGGCCGTCTGGAGTGTCTGAGACCATCGTATGGAGGTCGGCGAGCGAGCGGTTCAGCCATACGTTGAACTGCTCATTCGATGTCACGATGAGGCAATCGTTCGTGCTGGCAGAATGGAGATCTTGTTCCACCTCGGTGAGCGCATGCTCATACGAAAGGTCGGACCTGATTCGCGTGCCGGCTTCGCAGGAGATTGTGAGATCCCATTGTGCGACCTCACCCGCCGGCAAGAGCGTATCGAAGCGGATCCCGTCGGCATCGACTGCACTCGGAGCCGGTACGCACCGGAGGGTAACCCGTCGATCCACACGATCCAGCCCCTCATACCCGAGCGAAATGCCGTCCTTGGATGTCACGGCCACCAAGCGTCGGCCTCGGCGGTTTCGCACCTCCCCACGGACTTCGAAGAGGTCGGCAAAATCGGCATCCACCGAGATGGATAGCTGGACCGGAACGGGAAGGAGGCTATAGTTGTGGACTCGAAGGCGCTCCAAACAGAGTCCTTGCCACAAGAACCGAGCCCGAGACAGGTGCAGTGCCCCGCGCGGAATCTCTACCTGTCCCTCATCCCTCAGGTCAGGGTTTGTCAGATCGATGTTGAGCAGGACGTTGTTTTCCTTGATCGTCGAGCTGAGCAGCAACGGTCGCTCCCCGTTGAGAGTCAACTCGAATCGGGACAAAAACCGGGTTCCCTCATGGTAGAGGCCGTGCGAGCCCGTTCTCAGAGAATGAATGTCGCCGTATCGATCAAACAAGCCGAACGTGTCGCCCTGATTCAGCACCTCGATGTGGTCATCGGTCAGGGAAGAGGAAGCCACAATCTCGCATTGATCAGTCCGACGATCGACGTGTTCCATGAGTCCCTCTCATCGGGTTCGGATGGACCAGCTCAACCAGCCTCCGAGGGAGGCAGTGAGAAGAAAGGTCGCGCCAATGCCTGCGACGCCAATCGATTCACCAAACCGCTCTGTGACCCAACCGAACATGCTGATCCCACTGATGGCAGCCGCCATTGCGCCAGTGCTATAGAGACTCATCACCCGTCCGACGAGGTTTCCGGGGGTCAGTTCCTGGACGATACCCCATGCGATCGGAGTAAAGGCTCCCATACCCCCGCCGATGACAACCATGAGCAGACCGACCAACAATAGATTATTCGTCCAGACGAGCACCCCAATCGCCAACGCGCTCGCCACGCTTGCCGCAGCGATGATCCTGGTGCGGTCCGACAAGTTCCACTCAGTGAACCGCAACAGTGCCATCGACATGAGGAGCAGCCCCACTCCCAGGGCGGACCAGAGGTAGCCCACCTCGACCGGACCCAGACCCAACAGCTTTCTCGCAAAGACAGGAAACAACGTCGTCAGGGCACTGGCGCCGAATCCATAGCACCCTGCGGTGACGACCAACAGCACGATCACGCGTTGTTTGATCGCGATGAACGTTATTCCCTCAATGAGATCTTGGAACGCCGAACCACCGGTTCGCTGTGGCCCCTCAGATGGCCGGAGTGTTCCTAGTCGTACTAGCCCGAGGCAGAGCGCTGCCACGAAATATGTCACCGCGTTCAGACAGAGCACTTCCTGCGAACCGAACAGAGCGATCCCTACTCCGCTCAACGCCGGGCCGAAAATAATGCCCAAGCTGGTCGTGCTCTGAATAAGCGCATTCGCAGCCGTGAATTGCGCCCGCGGGACAATCAAAGGCACCGACGACGTCAGCGCCGGACTGAATGTCGCCATCGCCACTGCGTCGAGAAAGACAAGGACATACAAGAGATTGACTGTGAAGGTGTCGGTTGAAACGGCGCAGGGAATGATGCCGATCAGCACAGCGCGGAATACGTTCGATCCGATGAGGAAAAATTTTTTCGGCAACCGATCCACATAGACGCCGATAAAAGGACCAAGCACAATAGGTGGAATCGTATGAAGGAGGCCGATCATGGTAGTTTTCACCGGCGAGCCGGTAATCGAATACACGAACCAGAGGAGGGCAAGGTTCGAGACACCGTCGCCAACTTGGGACACCAGTTGACTGAGCCAGATCAATCCAAAATCTCGCGCAAACAGTAGGCGCCAGGGACGCACCACGCGCGCCTCTGCTTGTGTTGCTCCATTGTGCCACGCAGAATCTCGGTTGATCATCAACGTCTGCCAAGACCTCATCCCTCACTCTCGATCCTCACCTTGTCCGTCCTCACGGCTTTCACCCCCGGAACCTGCCTGGCCGCTTCTGCCGCTTCCAGCACAATGACTTGGAATCGGACAGTGCCGCTGAGCGACACGATTCCCTGTTCCGTCCTCACGTCAAAGTTGGCAGCGGTCACGGTCGCACTTTGGGTAAATCGTTCTTTCACATAGCGGGTAATGATGTCGTCCTGTTTGTGCGTGATGACGTCCGGCAGTTCTTTGACCACCTCCAGTTTGTTGGACACAGATTTCACGGTCGGTACGGTGCTCGCGATTGTTGCTGCGACAGCCTTCTCCGTCTCGGTGGACACCTTCCCCGCAAGCGTGACCTCGTCAGATCCGGCGTCCACCTCGATCTCGTACGGAAACAGGCGGGGATCTTCCAGTAAAGCGAGTTTGACCGTCAGAATCAGCGAGGATACTGCTCTCTTGCCCGTCCCCTCTTTTTCTTTCTCTGCCCCATCGTCTTTTTTCGCCTTCGATTCCTCGCTCTTGGATGTCTGTGTCTTCGGCTGAACCGGATTCGATTCCTGAGCGGACAACTGGGCTGGAGGTAGTTCTTTCTGTGGCTTGGCAGGAGGCTTGGAGTCCCCTACTTTGCTCTGATCGGCAGGAGACTGATCTGACGTGATCGAACGTTGATCACTCTGGGCGAGCATCGGATTCGTGAGCTGACCCGTAAGCAGGGCACACAGACAGAGTGCCAGAAGGGCTGCGCCCTGTCCGAAATCGCTGCGCCGGAGCCTGGACCGTTTCACATCTTTCACGTTCATGCCCATCGAGATCAGCCTCGCAACCAACACGATGGATTCGTCGTTTGTTACGCGGCCAATAGCGCGTGAACCGTCTTGTCCGGCTGTCGTCGGCTGAAGAGAGCCGCGACGGCTGCGGTACCCAACAACAGCACCCCGATACCCACAAGGCTCGCTGCGGGGCCGATCGCATCCGCCGCCCAACCGAACCCTGCCATTCCGGCCATGGCGGCGGCCATGGCACCGGTGCTGAAGGTGGTAAAGACACGGCCTAACAGAGGTTCGGGCGTCAATTCTTGTAACATCGCCCACACGATCGGTGTGAACACGGCGGTGCTGCAGCCGAACACGATGAGGAGGGCAGCGGCCATCACCGGCGCCTGTAGCATGCCAAGCGTGCACACCGCAACGGCGCCGACGGCTAGAGCAGCAGAAATCAACCGCAAGCGGTTTTGAAAATCTCCCTGATTGATCCATGCCAGCCAGGCAGACGCACCCAGCATACCTATCCCGAGCGATGACCACAGCCATCCCAGTTCGACTGCACTCGCATCGAGAAGTTGCGTCGCAAACACCGGCAGTAAGAACACGAAGGCGCTCGCCCCCAAACTGTAGAGTGTCGCGGTGAGCATGAGAAGGAGCACGGTCCGATGCTGAATAAAGACAAATCGAAATCCGACGAAAAGGTCTTGGAGGATCGTGGCTCTGTCGGTCATCTGCGTATGCGCTTGCAGGGTCTCATGCAGGCGGATCGGCATGAGGCATATCGCAGACACCAGGAACGTGGCCGCATCAAGGTACAGGACATTGTGGGCTCCGATCATGGCGATCCCGATACCGCAGACCGCTGGTCCGATCAGGAGGCCGATATTGGTTGTGCTTTGGATCAGCGCATTGGCGGCGGTCAGTTGAGCGCGAGGCACGAGAAGCGGAACGGCCGACGCCAATGCCGGACCAAATATCGTGGAGACGATCGACGTCGCGAAGACGAGCACATAGAGCCATTCGAGCGTCAGGGCGCCCATGGCATATAGCAAAGGGATGAGCATGACCAACCCTGTACGGATGAGGTCCACCCAGATCATCACCGGCTTTTTCTTCATCCGATCGAGATAGACACCGATGAGCGGACCGAAGACCAGCGGTGGAATTGTCTGGAGCAATCCGATCACCGCCATCTTGAAGGCTGACCCCGTCAGTTCATACACGAACCACAGCAGGGCCACTTTGTTCATGCTGTCGCCGATTTGGGAAATGGCCTGGCCGGAAAACAGAAAGGCGAAACTTCTCGTCCTCAGTAATTCCCATCCTGATCCTGTCCGAACTTCCATCGACTTGTCGTTGTCAGCCACCGCGAAGCCTCCTCTACTTCTTCAACCAAAGACACAACTTCACACGCCGGCTGGAAACCGCTCGTGAATATCCTAGATGCTCACATCCGCTCAGTTGCGGTGAGTAGACCTGGTGCTCATATCCTGAGCCCGCGACTCTGCCCGATGAGCTTTGGCATCTTGATGTCCCGCGCGGAGAACCTGAGCAAACACCTTCCGGCTTGCCGCCGCCTCAGGATGTTCTGATCCAAGGGTTTTCTCGCTGATCTCAAGTGAACGGCGAATGAACGGCTCGGCTTCCCCATAATGGCCCTGAACGGCCTGAAACACAGCGATCGTTCTCATCGTACCCGCCGCGATCGGATGCTCATGCCCCAAGACCCGCTTTGTCAGCAAAAGCGACTGCTTCAACAGAAGATCCGCTTCAGCGTATTGTCTCTGGGAAGCCTTCAGTATCCCTATATTCTTCAGGATGACGGCCACATCAGGGTGATCCGGACCCAGGACTGCCACCATCACTCCCAGTGCACGTTGGAAGATCTGTTCCGCCGGCGCATACCTGTGCTGCTTGGCGTACAGCATTCCCAATTCGTTCAAGCTGCCGGCAAGACATGGATTAAGCGATCCAATCTGTTCAGCCCGTTCGATCGCAGCATAAATATGATTCTCTGCGTCGCCGTATTGTTCTTCCCCAATAGCGGTATTTCCCTCAATTTCGTGGTTCTCCCCTAGCATGCCGAGCTCGTCGGGCCGCCACCTATCATTTTTCTTTAAGGCGGAATCGGGCGTGTCGGGAATGAGGGGCCGGCCTCGTGTGGGACACACTGCTGGTCCGCCATACATATTCGCGTGAATGGGCATAGTCTTACTCTTCATAGGTGGCCTCCTAAGTTATGGATCGAGTCGGGTGATCGAGATGGTCTGGCCTTTGGATGAGATCTTGGCTTCGATCTTGTCCCCTGGGTTGACCCTGTTCTGCACTTTGGTGTGATCGCTGAGTGGCAGACGCAATTCTTTACCCGCTTGATCTGTGATGACATAGGACTTGTCTACGACATCGAGTGTGTCCTGGCCTAGAAGATCCTTGGTCATATGAAATTCCCCTTCGACCTGCGACACTTCGCCTATCACGACCTTCGAAGGTGATAATTCTGAAGCCGACCGTGCTTCCGCCCAAATTCCCAAAACGGCTACAAGGCTGACAACGACCATTGCCATGGCAACACTGCTCGATGTTAGAGGCTTCATATGGACCTCCTTCCGAAGCTGAAGAAAGCCTTCTCCCTGTCCTCCTCCAGGCTGGAGACTGCCCCTTCACGTTTAGACAGTGGTCGAGAAAATAGGCGCGGAGACGAAGCGTGTGCTCTCTGCACCTCTTTCACAGGTGTTATCGAGTGCCTGCTCGTACACTCGAATATAGTCTTGTGCCATTCGTTCTACGCTGAACCGCTGCTCGAATGTCTTGCGGCACCGACGCCGATCAATCTCGGGAATACGTTGGACGGCCGCCGTCATCTCGTCAAGTCCCTCGCAGACGAATCCGGTGACGCCGTCCTCAATGATTTCGGGAATGGATCCACGCCGATAGGCCAGCACAGGCGTTCCGCAAGCCAGCGCTTCAATCAAGACAAGGCCAAACGGTTCCGGCCAGTCATAGGGACAAACAAGCGCCATGGCATGGCCCAGAAATTCGCGCTTTTCAGCGTCCGTGATCTCATCGAGATATTCGATCAATGGATGAGAGAGCAGCGGCTCGATTTCGGTGTGAAAGTATTTCTGATCCGCCGGATCGACCTTCGCCGCAATCCGCAAGGGAATCCCTACCCGCTTAGCAATCTCAATCGCATGGTCCGGTCGCTTCTCTGGGGCAATGCGCCCCAGAAACGCCAGATAGCTTCCAGGGTTCGGATTGAGCCCGTAAAGATTCTTTGGCAAACCGTGATAGACGGTAGCCTGCCAATTTGCCCATGAGACAGGTTTCCGTTGGGCATCCGAAATCGATACCATCGGCATCTCCGCATACTCGCGAAACACCGGCTGCAGTTCAGGCAGATCGAGGCGGCCATGGAACGTGGTCACCGTCGGGGTAGGGTTCCGTCGCGCGAGAGGGAAGCCCATGAAATCGATATGGGAGTGAATGATGTCGAATCCGCCGGGTTTTCCCAGCGCCTGCTCCATCAACATCGTCATCGGCGCATCGCGGTTGAAGATCCCTTCCTTCAGACGAAGCGCGTGATCGCAGATCGCCTCTAGACGAGCGGCCGTGGTCGAATCTCCGCTCGCGAACAGGGTCACATCATGACCGAGCCGTACGAGTTCTTCCGTGAGGTAGGACACAACTCGTTCCGTTCCTCCATAAAGTTTTGGCGGAACGCTCTCCCACAAGGGTGCGACCTGGGCAATTCGCATCGGACTGCTCCTTTCAGCAATGGCCTATTTCGATAGTCGAAGCGCGACGACTCTCTCACCTATCATTACATCTGCCTCGATTCTCTCTCCCGGAACTACCTTGCGCTCATACTGCGTATTTTTGTCGACGTGGAGATACACGAGTCTCCCGGAGATATTTTTGATGACATACAGATCACCCTTGATGGACAACAGATCGCCCTTGATTGTTTGCGAAGACGGTTCAATCTGAGCGAGCGCGCCGGGAATGACGACGATCAGACTCCACAACAGAATAATGAAACCACCTAGTAATCTAGACATGGTGCCACCTCCCCTGACACTCTGAAAGGTTCACCCCTTTTGCTTATACGACGAGAGTACCGGCTTCCAAATTGGCCACGAGCGAATAACGTTAAGAGGCTGCCCATTGCGATTCCGGCGCACAACGAAAACAGCATGCCTGCAATTCGGAGCCGCCGGGTACGAAGCATTAATCTATTTCCTGCCAGCCTGTGCGGGGAGATATGGATACGTGCTTCCGCGCCCAGCCACTCCGGCTTGATCTGCTCTGGCGCCTCTTTCTCTCCGCGAGCGACATGCAGCAGACTAGTCATAATCCAAGGCTCCTTCCGCCAACGTCTAGTTAGCGGTCGTGACGCGTCCGGGGTTACCGACCCTGACCTCACCTTTGGCGATCTGTTTTCCGCCGGGCAGCGCGGAGTCCATTCGGACGTTATAGACAATTACACCCGCTTTCGCGAAACAGACACTGACGCTTTTGCTGGCCCCCAATGTCGCCGATTCTTTCTTCATTCCGAACCAATTCGCAAAGCCCCGGTGGCACGAAACTTCGTCCAACGCCCCGCCAAGGAAATCGATGCTAACAGGGAGCGTCCTGTGATTGATCCATCGGACTTCGTCGCCGATCCCCACAGTCAGGATTGAGGGCGCCAGCCCGTCTTCGATATTCACATCCTGGATCTCTCCGGTTCTGGTAGTCGGAGGAGCGGCGCAGGCGCTCAACCCAATCAGGCCAAGAATCAGAGAGAGGACTGTGAAGCGATATCCAACAATATTCATACGCTTGTTCATGATGCATTCTACTGTTATTCGAATGGGAGTTATGACCGACGAGATTCCGTATTCGGAGCACGACGTTGCCGCCAAACTTTTTCGCTCCTTGCATCACTTCGGATGACGGGATGCGCGCCTGTTCGCATAGAAAAGCCACATGCGCCGCAATTGACACAGCGCCATCCACCATAGGCCCAGCCTGCAATCGACGTCCCGCCTCCAATAAAGTGGTCCGCCACCACCAGCCCGGTACAACGCTCGCATCTCATGATTTCCAACCTTGTTTCTGGCTGTCGTGCGTTTTTCAACACGCCCCCGGCTTATGTTTCGGTCTTTTGTCCTGGAACACTGCTTTCTTGACCCTGTTGAAGGGCATCCAGCAATTCTTCATTTCGAAACGGCTTCTGCAGCACGGTCAGAACGTTGACCTGTCGGCGCTCAAGATCCACGCGCAGGCGATGGTTCACTTCTTGTGATACCTGCAAACCCAGCAAGATGATCGGCAGCGACTCGTTGGAAGGTTGAAGCGCGTCGAGCCAAGCCAGTTCTTTTTCAGCAGAAGTCGTGTCGATGTCGAGAATCACGGCGCGTGTAGCACAAATGTTCTCTACTTCATCTTTCAACGTGCGCACGATGACCACCTCATACCCGCTTTGGCCGAGTACTTCTTCAAGAACAGCACCTAGCACGACGTCGGATTCAACCAGAAGAATTCGTCCAGTCACGTTCTGGTACTTCCAGTGTTTCATGGTTCTATCATGGCGATTGAGCAAATCAGATGCCCAACAGCGTTCTCACGCGGCTTGCCGCTATAAGACCGCGAAAGATTCAATGTTTTTGCACGATGACCGTTGTTGCGAGATGTGAAACGCCGTAAATAGCTCAGCAAGATGAGAGACAACTTATTCCGCCGCAGACATCTTGTCTCGAATTGCGATTGAACAAGGAAAGCGGAGGGACTACCATGGACCTATGCTGAGTCGGTGGCACAGGCTGAGCCTTCAAGTCAAGATGACGCTGATCATCATCTGCATCGTCGGCGTCTCCGCGGTTACGACTGACTGGCTAGAGGTCCGTGCGATCCAGCAGACGGTGGAAGACAATGTCCGGGACGCGGCTCTCGCCGTCGGGCAATCCGTGGACCAAAACGTCACCAGTCTTGCCCAGCTCTCGAATCGGGAGGTGCGCACCAAAGAGCTGGAAAAGATTTTGGCCAATCAGCCGGGATTACTCAACATCGTGCTGTACGAGTTTCCAGTTGAATCGGGTGAGCGTCCTGTGCCCATCACGAGCGCGGGTCCCACGGAGTTGCTTCTCCTCACGCATCCGTGGCAAGAGAAGGCGCGCGAACTTGTTCAGCAGGTGCGCAAGGAACGGCGTCCTCTGATCGATTATGCAGATCGGTCGAATACCCATCGCGTCTTTCTGGGTGCCCCGATATTCTTGAAGAATACCGTAGTCGGAGCGACCTACGCCGAGTTCTCTACCCTGCAAATGGATGAGGCCTTGGAATCCTTGCGGCAAGATTCCAGAACGAGGCGATTGCTGACCGGATTGACCATCGTGGTCGCGATCAATTTGTTTCTGTACTTCAAGGTGCATCGTCCTGTGAAACACCTGCTCACCGCCGTCGAATCGGTTTCCCAAGGAACCATGACCTCGGTCGTGCCGGTTGAAGAACAGGATGAACTCGGAGAACTTGCCGGCACGTTCAACGACATGGTGAGGAAGATCCGTGAAGCGACTCATGACAACGCGCAATTGACAGAATCCTTGCGGGCGATGAATGATAATCTCCAGACAAAAGTCAGCGAGGCGACGGCCGAGGTGCTGCAAAAAAATCGCGCGCTGGCCCATACGAACGAACTGCTCTCGGCGGCGCAGCGCGATGCGGCCCGCGCGCAGCGCCTCTCGGCTATCGGGCAGGTCGCCGCAACCGTTGCGCATAAAATCGGCACCCCATTGACGGCGTTGTCCGGGCATATCCAGCTCTTGGGGGAAGACTCGACTCTGGGCCACGAGTCTCGGCAACGGCTGCAGACGGTCGAAGCGCAGATCGAACGGACCTCTAAAATTATTCAAGACCTGCTGCTCTATGCCAGGAAACCGGAGCCGGTGCGATCACCTGTCAATCTCAATACCTGTGTCGCGGAATGTCTTGCCCTCTTCCAGCCGGAATTTGATCGCCGGAAAATTGCACTGATCACCGAATGGAGTCATCAGATCGAGAAAGTCGATGTCGATACCCAGCAGATACAGGAGGTGTTCCACAGTTTGATCGAAAATGCGCTCGATGCGATGCCCTCCGGTGGAACCTTGGTCACGAAACTCTCTCCCCACACCAACCTGGAGCATCCAGACTCTCGAACATGGGTGCAGGTGGAAATAGCCGATACAGGCTGCGGGATGAACGCCCCGCAGCTCGAACAGATCTTTCAGCCGTTCTTTACGACCAAGAGAGCCGGACGTGGCACGGGGCTGGGGTTGGCGAGCGCGATGGAAACGATACGGGCACACGGCGGGGACATTAGGGTAGAGAGCGAGCCCGATAAAGGCTCGCGGTTCATGATCATCCTTCCAACCGATGGAGGCGCGCGCTGATGCTGAAACCATCTCGTGTCATGGTGGTGGACGATGACGCTGAAACGCTGGCCTTGCTGCGCGAGGTCATCGCAAAGGAGGGATACGAAGTCGAGACGGCCGAAGATGCGGAGACGGCGCTGGTGCGGCTCATCGAATGGCAGCCCGAATTGGTCATCACGGACATTCATATGCCTGGGATGGATGGACTGGCCTTACTGGCCGCCATGCGAGAAAAGGAGCCGGATATTCCGGTGGTTTTACTGACCGCCTTCGGATCGCTCAAGACGGCAGTGGATGCCATCAAGGCCGGGGCCTTCGATTATCTCAGTAAGCCGTTTATCGTGGACAATATTCGGTTAGTGGTTCGGCGGGCGCTCGAACATAAGAAATTAGTGCGGGAGAATCGTTCGTTGCGCGGCCAATTGCGTGAGCGATACCGGGTTGACAACCTCGTGGGCAGCAGCAGTGGGATGGTCGAGGTGTATAAATTGGTCGCGCGAGTCGCCGAAACTGACAGCACGGTGCTGATCCAGGGAGAAAGCGGAACGGGAAAGGAACTGATCGCTCGCGCTATTCATGCCAACAGCGGCAGAGGCAACGGCCCGTTCGTCGCGATCGATACGGGATCGTTGGCTGAAACGCTTCTTGAATCTGAACTATTCGGACATGAACGAGGCGCGTTTACCGGAGCCGTCGCAAGCAAAAAGGGCCTGCTCGAACAAGCGCATCTCGGCACCTGTTTCCTGGACGAAATAGCGGACCTGTCGCCGGTGATGCAGAGCAAGTTGCTCCGATCGCTCCAGGAACGCGAGATCCGGCGTGTCGGGAGTGAGACGCCTCGTGCAATCGACGTCAGAATCATCGCCGCATCGAAAAAAGCGTTAAAACCGCTCGTCGAGGCCGGGACATTTCGAGAGGATCTTTTTTATCGGCTGGAAGTCGTGACCATCGTCCTCCCTCCCTTGCGCGATCGAATTGAAGACATTCCGCTGCTCAGCCGGTATTTCGTCGATAAATTCGGACGCACCAAGGAAAAGCCGGTGACCGGTCTCGCACCGGACACCATTCCGTTGTTGACACGCTATTCATGGCCAGGCAATGTCCGTGAGCTTGAGCATGTGATCGAGCGAGCCATTGCCTTGACTCCTCATCCCATCATCACCTCCGAGGATCTGCCCGAGACGATTCGGACGGCAACGGTTCAATACAGTGCCCGGGTTCGTGGGTGGGAAACCCTGGAGGAGCTGGAAAAACACTACATTCACCGCGTGCTGGAGGCCCACCATCAGGATCACGGCCAGGCAGCCGCTATCCTTGGCATCCATCGTAAGACGCTCCTCCGCAAGCTTCGCCAGTACGGCCAAGGCTGACCCGACCAATGGACAAGCTGTCCTTGCGCAAAACAGCTTGTCTCTAAAAGCCAGAAGTCCGCATACCACCATACATTTCCGCTGATCTCCGCCGGTCTCTACGACAACTTGTTCTCCTGAATGCTCGATCCTCTGCGGCTCAATTGCATCGTCATCCAGTTGTCTATCGGTTTGATTTTCCGTTGAATCTTTGCCGATAGGCACGCTTATTGGCAGCGCGGTCTACCATTTGCTTTATGCTCCATTGTCTGTTGTCTGTCCAATCTACCTTACGGTCGACAACATGGCTTCATTGATGCGGAGGATGATGGCATGTCTGCTTGGTATCGCCTGGATAAGCCGGATGGACATGCTCAAACCATCATAATCGTGAGGAGCGGAACGCAGTGACTCGCAGGTATGGAAAATTCATCTCACGCTGCGGGGAAAATCATCTCAGGAAAGGTTATCACTGGTTCGCTGAGATGGATAGATAGAAAGGAGAGAAATGCCCTATGGAACGAAATAACAAAAGCGTGTTGGTCGTCGATGATGATCGTGATTTGCGCTATATGCTATCCGTCAGGCTCGTCAGTGCTGGATATATAGTCTATGCGGCAGCAAACGGGTTAGAAGCCTTGGAGCAGATGGGAAAACACTCCATTGATGTCGTGCTGACCGACTACCGCATGCCAAAGATGGACGGCTTCGAATTCTTATCACTCTGCCGTATGAAGTGGCCTGGAACCCCTGTCGTGGTCTTCTCTGCAGAACATGACGACTTGGCCTACGAGGCGCTTGAGAGGGGAGCGTTCGCGTGGGTTCGCAAGGGAAGTGAGCACACGATGCTCTTGGAGATCCTTGCTACAGCGGTCCAACAGTCAGTCCATGCGTAGAAAAGAGAGTGCCTATGCTCTTGTCAGAGAAGATGATCGGAGCAAAGAGTGAATGGTGGCGCCCTCGGCTTTATCCATTCGCACCCTTTTATATTTATATCGTCTATGAAACCCGAAGAAGCCTTTGTGCTCTAGTGGGATATGGTCTGAGGGTACGAGGGATCAGAAAATTCAGGGTCTTCACATGAAACTACTAGGGGTGAAGGTTTTTGCGATCACGCACTTCACATTCCCATTTGATTCGCCCCCGATCGTCCAACATTTAGGGCATTCCCTAGTGGCACGTCACCTGCACAGTTAGTATCATATACTGATGCAATACCGCCAATTGCATCATGCGCACGGCGTTGATACCCGCTCCTGATCCCGCTGCATCTCATTGCCAGGCTCTGTATGCGACTCGCTCATCGGAGGCCCCATGTCAGACTTCTACCAAAATGGTGTTGTCACAGTCCTTCACCGCCTCGGACAGCCGAATGTCGACCAGTTAGAACGAGAATTAGCGCGCTATGGGCGCGTCAATCCCATCGCCCTGGTCCTCCCATCCCTTTATGCAGAATTGGGACGTCCGGCATTGAAGAGTATTGTGGAAACGCTCAAGAGCGTGTCGTACCTGAACGAAATCGTCATCTCCTTGGATCGCGCCTCGGCTTTGGAATTTCGTCTGGCGAAACAGTTCTTCTCCGTACTCCCTCAACGGGTGCGTCTCATCTGGAATGACGGTGCGCGCATTCAAGCTATCCTCAAGCGATTGGTCGATCAGAACCTCGATATCGGCCTGCAGGGCAAGGGACGAGGCTGTTGGACGGCCTTCGGGTATGTCCTGGCCAGAAATGACAGCCAGGTCATCGCGCTCCACGACTGTGACATCACAAGCTACGGTCGGGAATACTTGGCGCGCCTCTGCTATCCCATCGCCAATCCGAATCTCGGCTATGAATTCTGTAAAGGCTATTACAGCCGCGTCACCGACCGGCTCCATGGCCGGGTGACACGCCTGTTCATCACCCCGATGATCCGGAGCCTCCAGCAGCTCGTTGGGCCGCATGCGCTCCTGACCTTTCTTGACAGTTTTCGCTACCCGCTGGCAGGTGAGTTCGCCATGGTCCGGGATCTGGCCTGGACCAACAGGATTCCGGGCGACTGGGGTCTCGAAATCGGCGTCCTCGCGGAGGTCTATCGAAACTGTGCCTTGCGCCGCATTTGCCAAGCCGATATTGCAGATGCCTACGATCACAAACACCAAGAACTCTCGGATCAGAATCCCGATGCCGGCCTCCTCAAGATGTGCGTCGATATCACGAAATCGCTCTTCAGAAACCTGGCGAGCGAAGGCGTGATTTTATCTGACGGAGTGCTCAAGACCTTGCGCGCGACCTATTTGCAAGCCGCGCAGGAAGCGATCAGCCGTTACGAAAACGACGCAGCCATCAACAGCCTCACCTTCGACCGCCATCAAGAGCGGACGGCCGTAGAGGTTTTCTTAAAAGGCATGAAAATGGCCACCGACGGGTTTCTTGACGATCCACTCGGCGTTCCCATGATTTCCAACTGGAGTCGTGTGACCCATGCCGTGCCCGATATTTTCGATCGTCTGGTCGAGGCCGTCGAAACGGATCATGTCTGGGATCCCACGTCTGAACCGGCAGCCACTCCGTCATGAGCAACGGTCTCACACCACTCACTGCATCGACTGAATCGCGCATCCAAGAAATTGGCTCGGCGGAAATTCTCGTCGGAATTCCAAGTTACAACAACGCGGACACGGTCGGGCATGTCGTACGGGCCGTGAGCGTGGGGCTCGCCAAACACTTCCCTGGCCATCGGGCCGTCCTGGTCAATTCCGACGGCGGCTCTTCTGATGAGACCCCGGCCATCGTCGCTCGCACCGCCATCGACTTCCAATATCTCTTCATCGGAGACCAGCAAAGCATCCTGCATCGTATCGTCACGCCTTACCACGGTATCCCCGGAAAAGGCAGCGCCTTCCGGACGATCTTCGAGATTGCGCGACGACTGAAGATCAGAGCCTGCGCAGTCGTCGATGCGGACCTCCGCAGCATTTCACCGGAATGGATCGAGCTGCTACTCCGTCCGATCATGGAAGAGGGATACGACTATGTCGCGCCCTATTATCTGCGGCATAAATACGACGGCACGATCACCAACAGCCTCGCCTACCCGCTCACCAGGGCGCTCTATGGGCAACGGGTCCGCCAGCCCATCGGCGGGGAATTTGGGTTTTCCGGCGCGCTCGCGGCCCACTATCTCGACCAGCATGTCTGGGAATCGGAAGTGGCGCGGTTCGGCATCGACATCTGGATGACGACAGAAGCCATTGCCGGCGGCGCGCGGGTTTGTCAAAGCTTCCTTGGCGCAAAAATCCATAATCCGAAGGATCCTGCCGCCGATCTGTCCGCCATGTTGACGCAGGTGATGGGCGCGCTCTTTGCTTTAATGGAACAGCATGAAGGCCTCTGGTCCAGACAAGAGGGATCGCAGCCTGTTCCACTTTTTGGATTTTCTTACGAGGTCGGGGTTGAACCGGTCCACGTCAACGTGGAACGGATGGTGGCGCATTATCGGCAAGGTCTCACGGATCTTGAGCCTATCTGGAGGCAGATCCTGACTGACCATACCTTCACTCAGTTGCGCGACCTCCAGGGAACACCCGGCGCCGGCTGCCATATTCCGGATGAGTTGTGGGTCCAGGTCGTCTACGATGCGGCCACTGCGTACCATACGCGAATCATGCCGCGCGATCACCTGCTGAAAGCCCTGACCCCTCTGTACTTAGGCCGGACCGCCTCGTTCGTCAACGCCACTCAAGGCCTGACGTCCACGGAGGCGGAGCAGAAGATCGAATCCTTATGCTACACGTTCGAACGCATGAAACCCTATCTGGTTGATCGGTGGCAACCGCTGTCGTTGCAACTCACAACGTCGGCTCCGTTGCGCCACGCGACCACCGACGCAGGAGGTCATCATGGAGAACTTCATTAATCAAGCGCTGTTAAAACCGTTGGAACTACTGGGCCATCAAGTATTGACCGTGCTCCCCAATGTGCTCGCCATGGGCATTATCCTGCTCGGCGGCCTCTGTACCGCATGGGCATTAGGCGTCTTCTCCGAACGGCTGTTTCGCGTGATCGGATTCGACCATCTCTGTGATCGGCTGGGAATGAATGCAGCGCTTCTTCGTGGAGG
>CBDDRH010000138.1:0-14194 GCA_965233025.1 uncultured bacterium | reverse complement strand
ATGCTGTCACCTTGGGCGGCAACGGCGGCCGACTACAAACTCGCGATTCCTTTCGGCTTAGAAGAAACCGCTGTGGTCATTCCTGCCAACAATCCGTTGACGGCTGAGAAGGTCGAGTTGGGCCGGACGTTGTTCTTTGACAAGCGACTGTCGCAGGACAACACCATCGCGTGCGCGAGTTGCCACCTGGCGACAAACGCGTTTACTGACGGCAAGCCGGTCTCTACGGGCATCCGAGGCCAGAAGGGCGGGCGCAGCGCGCCGGCATCCTTCAATCGGGTGTTCAGCAGCGCTCAATTTTGGGACGGCCGGGCCGAAACATTGGAAGCCCAATCGGTCGGTCCGTTTACCAATCCAATCGAGCACGGCTTTGCCAACTACGATGTGATGAATGCGAAGATGATGAAGATCCAAGGCTATCGGAAACTCTTCAAGCAAGTCTTCGGCGACGAAAACATCACGACGGAGAGGGTGGGCAAGGCCATCGCCAGCTTCCAGCGCACGGTCCTCTCCGGTAATAGCCCGGCGGATCGGTTCGATCAAGGTCAGGAAGCAGGAGCCATTCCAGAATCGGCGCAAAAGGGCCTCCTCCTATTCCGGGATAAAGCGCGGTGCACGAAGTGCCACTCCGGATTCAACTTCACCGATGAAAAGTTCCACAACCTGGGCATCGGCTGGGATGACAACAAGGTGGATCTCGGTCGCTACATGGTGACCAGCAACGCCGAGGAACTCGGCGCATTTAAAACCCCGACCTTGCGGGAAATCGCCAGAAGCGCCCCGTATATGCATGACGGCCGCTTCAAGACGCTTGAAGAAGTCGTGAATTTCTATAACAAGGGCGGCGTCAAGAATCCTCACCAGGATCCCTTGGTCCTTCCGCTTGAACTGACGGACCAAGAAAAGAGTGATCTTGTGGCATTCCTTCGCACTCTGAATGGGCAAGGATGGCAGCATGTTTCAGCGCCGAAATCCTTTCCTAAATAGAACAGGTACGGCATCCCCGTCTCCGGGGATGCCGGAGCGCTCTCTCTGAACAACGGTCGAGACAACGCGAGGGCCGGTTCCAACCACGAAGGTTGGGACCGGCCCTGGTTTCATTTAGTCCGGATTATTCCTGACGGTTCGGTAAGAAACGCCGAGCGCGCGTTTCTCGTGAAGCGTATCTCGTATCTCGCATGCCCGACACGGACTCATTCATTCCACCCTGCGCTTCACGAACGACGAGCGACAAAGGACGTAGCGGCAGATAGGTGGTTGCAGCAGAAGCGCTCAGGAGTAATGCGGGTGCGGCGGTGTGGCCAGGAGGGTGATGCCAACGACCATGGTCAGGAAAGATTCCTGAAAACCTTCCAGAAACTGAAAGGGGGTCAGCGTACGCTAACCCCCTCACATGCTACGAAAAAATATCTGCCCTACGATGACGATTCACTTCCGAAAGAATCGAATCGTCCTGTACATCGGTTGCCGGGATTACTCCGTGACTTTTATCAGCCATCCGTCGCTGACTTCGCATTGAGCGATGCCTCTGGCTTCAATGCTAATTTTTGCATAGGCTCCTTTGAGTGTGTCAGGAAGATTGCCGGATACCATGTACCCATTTTGTTTTTGGACCACGGTGACCGGTATCGACTGACCCTTTATCGTCACTTTAATGCTGTTCGGAAAGGTTGATTCAGACGCATAAAATGAAAACGCCGAGTGTGGAGGCACTTCTGAATTATTCACCGGCGAGAATTCGGAAAAATTCACTTTTTTACAAATCCCTGTGCCACTGCCACTGCCACTGTTATCACCATAAGCCCAGACGTTGGCAGGGATAACCAGTACAGTCGCTATCAACAAAATATTTTGTAATTTCATCGTTACGCCTCTTGTTGTTGTTATTGAATGGGTTAACCGGTTTGTTACTGAGTGCTGAACGGGCCGCATTGTCAGCTATTTTTTGATAAAAAACAACCCCCTCGCGGTTGAGATGATCGATACTGCTCGTTTCGCATCTCCACAACAACCTTACTCCCATTCTCTTCATGACGGCGGGAAAACGCTACTCCCTCTCACCACCCCAAGACTCTGGACGAAGTACCCTCCGGGGTCGGAAAGGTGAGAAGAGCAATTTTTTTCAACGCTCTGTTAGAGTCATTTCCTCCCTGCAAGTCGGGAGCCCTGTGTCAACATGACATTCCGGCCTGTTCGTCAGCTTCCCCCCATGAGCATCTTGACAAGCACCGGGGAAAGAGCTAATCACAGGGGCTCGTTGAGGCTTCTTGAGGAGGGTCTTGCCACACCCTCAAAAGCAAAGTCCTAATCATCCAGAAGAGGACGGTCATGCGAAAAACTTTGGAGCAACTCTTCGAACAATTGAGCGATCATACGCGAGAGGTATCTTTCCAGGTGCAGTTCTGGGACGGGGTAAAAAGATCCTTCGGTTCCGGTACGCCGCAGTTCATTCTCACCTTTGTGACAAAACGCGCGGCAGAGCATGTCATCGAAAGCGGGTCGTTGGGCTTCGGCGAAGAATATATGGCAGGAGATATCCAGGTAGAGGGCGATTTCAAACAGTTACTCCGCTTTGGGACAGATGCCGCGTTCCTCAATCTCCCTCTCGGATTGAAGGCCAAGCTCGCCATCAAGCACCTGCGCCAGACATCGCTCAACACTCTCTCGCGCTCCCAAAAGCACGTCGCCCATCACTATGATCGTGGAAACGACTTTTACAAACTATGGCTTGACGAGACGATGGCGTACTCCTGCGCGTACTTCCGTTATGAAAATGACACGCTCGAGCAAGCACAACAGCAGAAGTACGAACATATTTGCCGGAAACTTCAGTTGAAGGCCGGAGAAACACTGGTTGACATCGGCTGCGGCTGGGGCGGGATGCTGATCTACGCAGCGAAACACTACGGCGTGCGTGGCCTCGGCTGTTCACTGTCGAAACAGCAAGTTGAGTATGCAACCGAGCTGGTCAAGCGTGAAGGCCTCTCGGAGAAGATTTCAATCGTGCTTGAGGATTATCGGAACATCACGGGTGAGTTCGACAAATTCGTATCCGTGGGAATGTTCGAACATGTGGGGAAGCAATTCATTCCGACGTTTATGGAGAAGGTGCAGTCGATCTTGAAGCGCGGCGGCATTGGGCTGCTCCACACCATCGGAGAAGAACGGCCCATGCCCGGCGACCCCTGGACATTGAAATATATCTTCCCCGGTGGATATATTCCCACGCTCGACGAAATCGTACGCACCATGGGCGAAGTCGGGTTCGTTCCGACCGACATCGAAAACCTTCGTCTGCACTACGCCAAAACGGTTGAGGAGTGGATCATACGGTATGAGGCGCAGATCAAGAAAGTCGAGGCGATGTTCGATGCGTCCTTTGTTCGCATGTGGCGAATGTTTCTCAATGGTTGCGTCGTCAATTTTCGTTATGGGACCCCACGGCTCTATCAAGTCCTCTTTACGAACGGATTGAACAACACCCTTCCCCTCACGCGCGAGCATATCTACCTTTAATGGAACCGATCACGACCGTCGCCTCACGCTTGCACGCCGTCAAAGATCGCATTGCCAGAGCGGCGCATTCAGCCGGCCGAGCGCCGGATGAGATCACGCTGCTGGTCGCGAGTAAAACCCAACCGGCCGAGCGAGTGCGGGAAGCCTGGCACGCAGGACAAAAGATTTTTGGCGAGAACTATCTGCAGGAAGCGCTGGCCAAAATGCCGGCCCTCACCGACTTGCCGATCGAGTGGCATTTCATCGGCCCGATCCAAAGCAACAAGACCAAACGCATCACAGAAAATTTCGTCTGGGTTCATGGTGTGGACCGGATAAAAATCGCCGACCGCCTGGCAAAAGACCGGCCCGAATCATTGCCGCCGCTGCAAATCTGTCTGCAAGTCAACGTGAGCGGAGAGGCCAGTAAAAGCGGTGTCGCGCCTGAAGAGCTGGCCCAGCTGGCAGCCCATGTCGTGCGCCTGCCCCGTCTGAAGTTGCGCGGTTTGATGGCCGTCCCTGAACTCACGACCGCCACTGCGCTGCAGCGCAGCCAGTTTCATATGCTGTGGGAACTGTTCGACCGGCTCAAGAAAGATGGATACGAACTCGATACGCTTTCCATGGGCATGTCGGAAGATATGGAGATCGCCATCGCCGAAGGCGCGACCACCGTACGCATCGGTACGGCAATCCTCGGTCCAAGGCGCTATCTCATCCCTGAGGAGCTTGCCATCCGCGCTGCCCAAAAATCCGCAGCACTATAACTTTTGTTGCTTCGCATACATACTTAAAGTAACTCATCAGTGTAGCCAATCCCTCCAAGACCGATAACGGGGTGCTTGCCTTGAACACAACAACACTCATTCTGCACCGTTCTCCCCTATCGGTTGGACTCACGGCTGGTGTGGCCGAATTATTGATCGGTGAGATGTTCTTCGGAGCGACGAACAGCAGCGCTCAGACCACTGAAGCCGATACGGCTGCTCCCGAAACCGGCAACACCAGCCAGGATATCGGCTCCGCCGGAATCCTTCTGATCCTCCTGCTCGTGGCAGCATTGACGGTGTTCTATTTCCTAAAAATACAACGGCCCTCCCTTCCTGACTTTTCCGGAATCACAGGCCGCGACCCGTCCAACGACAATCTGCCGACAAGGCGATCCACCACAACCAGACAGAAATTATCGGTTGATAGCGTCACCGCCGCTGACAAAGCAGACTTTCAACAACTCCTGATCGACGTTCAAAAGGCCTGGAGCAGCCAGGATCTAACCGAGTTGCGGCAGCTCGTTACACCGGAGATGCTCAATTATTTCAGCGCCGCCCTAGCCGACAATACCAGTCAGGACATCCGGAACCATGTGGAGGATGTGGTGCTTCTCCGCGCTGAGATCCTGGAAGTCTGGACCGAACAGGCGAGGCAGTACGTGACTGCAGGACTTCGCTGGAGTGCCCGTGACTACAACCTGTCTCTGACGAAGAAGCGCGGAGAGCCAGGCTATCTCGTCGAAGGCAGCGAAGAGATACCGACTGAATCCGGCGAAGCCTGGACCTTCATGCGAATCCAAGAAGGAAAGTGGCGGCTCTCGGCGATCCAATAAGCCTTTCTTGCTCGTATCGAACTACCGTCATCAAGAGGAATCTGAGAGAAGAATGAGAGTCGGGTCTTACAGTCCATCACTTCTCGCCGCGTGGCTGGGATCTGGTTCGTTTGGTCTATCGGGTTTGTCTGGTTTATTTGATTCGACGAACGAGAGAGATAAGACAGACCCGCGCACTAGAATCTTTGAAGAGGATCAAGGCCGGAGGGCAGATTAAAACGATCCTGTTTCGTATTGTTACGGAGAACATCACTGCCAAAGCGATACCGATTCCCACCGCATCCGTCACCAGATCGTCGACGCTAGCTCCCCTGCCTTGAACCGATCCTTGGAACACTTCGGTCCAGAGACCAAAAACGAAGGCCGCTGCCGCTGCAACTGGAAGCGCATATGCCGGCGGCCATGCACGACGCTGCAGGCCGAGCGCTATTAGTACGGCCAAGATTCCATAGCCAGGCGCATGGGCCCATTCCAAAAGACTGAAAGGCACTAACACCATCAGGTGTCCGGAAAGGCCGACCCCCGGCACGATGATCGCGCCGAAATAGAGAAGCCCTATGTAGCTCAGCACAACAATTCCGAGCCCCACCATCACCTCCTAGAGCCACGCACGTGTTGGGAAGATACTAGAATCCACGGAAGGTAAACTATTAGACATTAGTAGGGGGAGGAGGAACGGGCGGGAATCTGGCCATCCCTCCTGGGTTCACAAACACGCGTAAAGATAGAAGGCAGGCTGGACTGTCTGTCTGGTCTATTTGGTCTGTCTTGTTGCCGGATCGGAAAATCCACCAGGTAGATCAATAAAACCGGCAGACTAAAGGAGGGAGCGGACTCGGTGGTTTCCCATTGCGCGGGACTTTCTCACCCGCTCTGCCCTCTATTGCGCGCATCGAACGAACACATTCTTATCGTGCGCGTTCCACGAACAGGAGAACGATCAGGCCTTGCTACCGAAATCCTTCTCCACTTGTCCCTCCTCCGAACCCTCCGAAGTTCCCCCCAAAGCCCCCCTGCCCCGTTCCCCAATACTCGCCTTTTTGAATTCGTCTATAGGGATGCCGGAGATCGGGGCGAGTGATCCACCAGAAGAACGAGAAGGCCGCGATACTGCAAAAAACAGCGAGCCAGAAACCCACGCCCTTGAAGTGTGGTTTCAAAATACCGTCGACCCGCACTTCCTGCGCGGGAGAAGCCAGCGCCACCACCGTGAGATAGAGACCTTCGCCGAAGTGTCCTAACTCAATGGACGGCTGCAGACTGTCGTGGCCAACTTGATTGATCACTGCGGGGGTAATCACCGGTAACATCTGCCGGCCCAGCGTGATTGCGGCTTGCCGTTCCTGCACCGCAACCAGAACGAGCACGCCATGTTCCTGTTGCGTCGATCCGATACCCCATTTTTCATAGAGTGCCGTCGCATACTCGTTGGCTGACCCAAACGGTTTGATGGTCGGAATGGTCACCACGACCATTTCTACGCCGGTCTTCCGCTCAAGGTCCTGACAGACGGACCGGATGCGCTCTTTCCAATCCCCATCGATCGCCTGCGCATGGTCGCTCACATAGCCTTGAGGCCCAGGCAATTGAATCTTGGGCCGCTCATAGGAAACCGCCTGGGCAAGGCCCGCAAAGAAGACCACGCAGAGCACCATTGTTAGCCCGCATAATTCATGACGGTTCGTCGCGAAATCGCTGAGCCGCGTCGCGAGACCGGCGCGCGGAGCCGTGAGGACCCGATGCGTACTCGTGTAGTACGGTGAGGGTGCGAGGGGCGAGCCCGCCGGCCGACGGCTCGTCGTAGCAGCGGATCGGCGATTGCAGCAGAAGCGCTCAAGAATCATGCGGGCTAGGCGGAATATCTTCATCCTCGCTGCTCCGACTGCGACAGTTGCTCGACTGCGCGAGTGAGGAGCGTCGAAGCGTGCAGATACCGGTCGAAGAGACGAGGCACTTCGTGGGGGCCGGGAGAAATCTGCCCGCGCTTGATCGACCACACATCGAGCAATCCCTTCAGATCGAGCTTCAACTGCTCGGCAATATCCGTAATCACCGCTTCGGAATGAGAGAGGGCCGGCCGCCCAAGGAGACGTTGTACCCCACGCAACAATGGCATGGTGGCTGTAATCGAAAGCGACAACAAAATCATCGTGGCGTCGTTGGTGCCACTTCCTTCAACATACCGTTGACGCAACCGAACCAGATTGCTTGTAAGGCCCTGAACCACAGCTTCTATCAGCCGATCGGTCTTCACATGAAATCCAATAAAGGGATCGCGCCCGCTCAGGACGCGATGGTGCTCCTGGATTTCCAGAAACTCGAGCGGAAAGACCCCTGCCGACATGCGCAGCTCCTCTTCGGTGAGAAAGAGGGGAACCACGATCTGCTCCTTGCTCCATCGACGGTGCAACGCACTGTACTGTTTGAGGACGGCACTGTCGTACGACGACACCAAAAGAAGGATGTTCAGGTTGGATCGACCAGGAATAAATTCTCCCCGAACAGCGCTGCCGTAGAGCAGCATGCCTTCCAGCTGCGCTCCGAAGACGCCTGTGACCTCCTTCGCATAGGTCCGCAGCAGCTTTTGAGTGTTGTCAGGCAATCCCTCGATCACACGCTCAGTCATCCCCTGCCCCCACCACCGCGACGTCGGTCTCTTTGAACGAGTCTGCCATGCCGTTCAGCGCGTCTCCCACGCCCGGTATCGAGTGTGATCGTTCCACATCGCCAGGAACTTCTCCCGGGCTTTGACAGTGATCGCGTGATCGGTAATGACGTCGAGCCGCTCATCGTTATAGCGATTGCCGCTCGTCGTGTGGTTCATCGAGCCGGTCGTATTCACTTCATCATCGATCACAACCTGTTTCAGATGCATCAGCCCATCATGCGCGTTCACGAGAATAGGAATGCCGGCCAAACGCAGCGTCTGCAGCGCAGTGCGTTGCTTGGTGTCTTCGGTACGCTGTGCATCGGTGATCAGGCGCACATCGACTCCCCGCTTCTTCGCCGCGACCATCGCCTCCACCGCACGGGGAGAGGTCAATCCATAGGCCGCCACATAGAGGTAGCGAGTCGCATGCCGATACAGCATCGTCAGGCGATCAAGCGGCGCGTCGTCCGGTCCGTAGTAGACCTCCACCGTCGCGCTCCATCCGGCCCCGACTGGAACCGCGAGCATCAACAGGACGACACAGAGCAGCCGTACAATGGAGTGGGCAAAGACTGCGCGCATTGCTATTCGAGTTCAAACAACATCTTGAAATGATCGTCCGTAGCCTCCCACGCCTGGGGAGCCGAGGTGGCGAGCCACTGCTGGAGAAACTGTTTTTGGCCCGGGGTGAGCAGTTGTTTGATCTGGTGAGAGCGGCCTTGGAGAGGCTGCAGAAATCCGACCCGTTTCTGAAAATCCAATGTCGCCGTGCGGACATACATGTTCGTGAAGGCTGCCGGTGTGTCTCCCTCCCCATCGCCTTGAATCCAAACCGATAAAAACTTCTCTAACTGGAGTCCGGTGCTATCCATGGCAGGATCGGTATCGTGAAACAGCTCGGTTTCAGACTCTTCGAGCGGAGTCGCCTCAGCAGACCTGAACATGAAGTTGCGATTCCACATTTCGTCGCTCATCCAAAAAATGGCATAGTGGCGGCGGATCACGGACAAAGTCAAGCGACGAGCCGGCGGGCTTCGTTACCTTGACAATGGCGAAGTTGCTTTGATAACGTGTTGAAATTGTTTAATCTCTAGGCCATCTTAGGAGTCTTCATGCAGGTCAAAATCAATGGAAAGGCAGAAGAGATTTCCGGGGGAACAGTCCTTGATCTTCTCCAGGCCAAAAAGATTGAACCACAAATGGTTGCGGTTGAAGTCAACGACACCGTGCTGGACCGGAATCATCTCGCCACCACCAGCCTAGCCGACGGCGACCGGGTTGAGTTCTTGTTTTATATGGGAGGTGGCCGGTGACGATGACCGTGCACAAAGACATTACCGAACTCATCGGTCGGACTCCCCTCGTCCGTCTGAACCGGTTGTCGCCTGCAGGCGGGGCCACGATCTATGGAAAAGTAGAATTCTTTAATCCCGGCGGAAGCGTCAAGGATCGGATTTGCCTCAATATGATCAACGAGGCAGAACGACTGGGCGCGTTAAAGCCTGGCGGCACAATCGTCGAGGCAACCAGCGGAAACACCGGGATTGGACTGGCATTAGTCGCCGCGGTCCGTGGGTATAAGCTGATCCTCGTGATGCCGGAGAGCATGAGTATGGAACGGGCAAGTCTCTTGTCGTCCTATGGCGCGCAGCTCGTCTTGACGCCGGCCTGGGAAGGGATGAAGGGCTCGATCCGCGAGGTGGAAAGCATCATCGCGCAGAATCCGTCGTACTTTATGCCGGATCAGTTTTCCAACCCGGCCAACCCGGCCATGCACAAAATGACCACGGCGATCGAGATTCTCGAGTCGCTCGACGGAAAGATCGATGCATTTGTGGCGGCAGTGGGCACGGGCGGGACCATTACCGGATGCGGCGAACTGTTTAAGGAACGGAACCCCAGCGTGAAAGTGATCGCCGTTGAACCGGCCGGATCCCCGGTCCTATCTGGTGGAGACCCAGGGCCCCATAAGATTCAGGGTATCGGCGCGGGGTTCATACCGAAAGTGTTGAACCGGGCCATTCTCGATCGTGTGATGACTGTGACCGACGACGAGGCCTATCAAACAGCCAAGCAGATCTCGAAAAAGGAAGGGCTTCTGGTGGGAATTTCCGCCGGGGCCAACGTGTTCGCCGCGCAGAAGGTGGCTCAGGAGCTTGGACCAGGCAAGAACGTGGTCACCATCTTGTGCGATACAGGGGAACGATATATTAGCATCGAAAAGTATTTCAACATCTGAGCAGGGAAGCTCTCAGCTTTCAGCAGTCAGCTCCGAGCTGAAGGCTGAAGGCTGAAGGCTGACAGCTAAAATGGAATTTACTGAAGACCAAATATCCCGTTATATCCGCCATATTCTCCTGCCTGAGGTAGGCGGTAAGGGGCAAAAGAAGATCGCCAAGGCCAAGATTCTGCTGGTCGGCGCGGGCGGCCTTGGTTCACCGGCGGCGCTCTATCTGGCCGCAGCCGGTATCGGCACCATCGGCCTCATCGATAGCGATGTAGTGGACCTCACCAATCTTCACCGGCAGATTCTTCACCATACGTCTGACGTGGGCCGTCCCAAAGTCCTATCGGGTAAAGAGAAGATCCAGGCCTTGAACCCCGACGTTCAGGTCTCGATGTACGAAGAGCGACTGACAGCCGGTAATGCGTTGAAGATCGTCGGCGATTACGATATCGTCATCGACGGGGTCGACAACTTTACGGCCAAGTTCCTCATCAACGACGCCTGTTTTTTTGCGGGAAAACCGTTGGTTCATGGCGGCATCCTCCGCTTCGATGGGCGCGTGGCGACCCTCGTGCCGAAGCAGTCCGCCTGTTACCGTTGTGTCTTCAAAACACCGCCGCCGGCCGGGCTGGTCGCCTCCTGCCAGGAGGCAGGCGTGATCGGCGTGCTAGCCGGCATCATTGGCACGATTCAAGCCACTGAGGCCTTGAAACTCATTCTGGGTATCGGCCATCCTCTTACGAATCGGTTCCTGGATTTCGATGCACGCAAGACGCAGTTCAGAGAAATCAAAGTGAAACGCAATCCTGACTGCGCGCTCTGTGGCGCGCACCCGACGATTACCGAACTGTTCGATGACGGCGATCCGTTTGCCGGCTGTGCCGTCCGGCCGTAATTATTATTGACGTAGCAAGGTGGAGTCGCCATGGGCACAATGAAAGCGCTGGTCTGTCGCGAATGCGGAAAAGAATATCCGACGAAGGCGATCCACGTCTGCGAGATGTGCTTTGGCCCCCTCGAAGTGAAATACAACTACGAGGAGATCAAGAAGAACATTTCCCGGAAGAAGATCCAGGACGGGCCACATAGTATCTGGCGCTATGCCGATCTCCTGCCGGTGGAAGGGCCGGCCTTTCTCGGCCCTCATGCCGGAATGACTCCGCTGGTGCGCGCCAAGAATCTCGGCGCCTACCTCGGATTGGATGAACTCTACATTAAGAACGACACGGTGAATCATCCCACGCTGTCGTTCAAAGATCGGGTCGTGGCCGTGGCCATCACGAGGGCTCGCGAATTGGGCTTTGAAACCATTGCCTGTGCCTCGACCGGCAATCTGGCCAATTCCGTCGCCGCCCATGCCGCTGCCGCAGGAATGCGCTGCTACGTGTTTATTCCGGGCGATCTGGAAGCCGCGAAGGTGCTCGGCAACTTGATCTATAAACCCAATGTCGTGGAAATCGAAGGCAACTACGATGACGTGAACAGGCTCTGTAGCGAAATTGCCGGCGAACATGGCTGGGCGTTCGTCAACATCAACATCCGGCCCTATTACGCAGAAGGCTCGAAAACGCTCGCGTTTGAAACCGTCGAGCAGCTCGGCTGGCGCACGCCGGACCAAGTGGTTATCCCGATGGCGTCCGGCTCGCTCCTGACCAAGATCTGGAAAGGCCTCCACGAAATGAAGTACGTGGGATTGCTCGATGAGGTCAGGACCAAGATCAATGGGGCGCAGGCTGAAGGCTGCTCGCCGATTTCCACGGCATTCAAGGCAGGGCGTGACTTCTTCAAACCCGTGAAACCCAAAACCATCGCAAAGTCCCTGGCAATCGGCAATCCAGCCGACGGGTACTACGCCCTGAAAGCCACCGCAGAAAGTAAGGGCTCCATGGACATGGTGACCGACGACGAGGTCGTAAAAGGCATCAAGCTGCTGGCACAGATGGAGGGCATCTTTGCCGAAACCGCCGGCGGCGTCACCATCGGTGTGCTGCAAAAACTGGTGAAAAACGGCACGATCAAAAAAGGCGATTGTACCGTGGCCTATATCACCGGGAACGGTTTAAAAACTCAGGAGGCGGTGATCGATGCCGTCGGACGGCCGGTTCGCATTCAGCCGAGCCTCGTCGCCTTTGAGAAAACATTTAAAATGGGGAAGAACGGTGGTGGTGACGCATGATTAAAGTCCGCATTCCGACTCCGCTGCGCCCGCTGACCAAGGGCCAGGGAGAAGTCGAAACGAAGGCCGCGAGCGTGCTCGACATGATCGAGGCGCTCAACGCGGCTCATCCCGGCATTAAGGATCGCCTCTGCGACGACACCGGAGAGCTTCGCCGATTCGTGAATATTTACGTCAACGAGGAAGACATTCGATTCCTCAAGGGCAAAGAGACCTCGCTCAAAGACGGCGACGAAGTCTCGATCGTGCCCGCCATTGCCGGGGGAACACCATGCCGAATCTGAAATTTCACATCCGGTTTCCAGAAGACAAGATCAAAGAACCGGTCATCTATCAGATCGGTCACGAATACAAGGTCGTCACGAATGTCCGGCGAGCTGACGTTCGTGAAACCACCGGATGGATGGACCTCGAACTGATCGGCGACAGCGCGGAAATCGAACGGGCCATCGCAGGCCTTCGCAAGAAGGGCGTCATCGTCGATCCGATCGAATTGAATGTGGTGGAATGACACGGCGTGAAACGTGAGACGTAAAACGTGAAAGGTCAGAGAAAGCATCTCGACTCGATCTTTTACGTTTCACTTTTCACGTTTCGCGTTTAACGGGACTCAGATGGAACTTACTGAACAACAAATCCAGCGGTATAGCCGGCAGATTATTCTGAGCGACGTCGGGGGCAAGGGCCAACTGAAGCTGAGCAAGGCGAAGGTCTTACTCATCGGGGCGGGGGGGCTCGGCTCGCCTGCAGGACTCTATCTCGCTGCCGCCGGTGTCGGCACCATCGGTCTGGTCGATGGCGATGTCGTCGATCTCTCGAACTTACAGCGGCAAATCCTGCACTCCACTGCTACGGTCGGCATGCCGAAAGTGGAATCCGGAAAGAAAACCCTCGCGGCGATCAATCCGGAGATTACGGTCAAGGCCTATCACCAGCTCGTGGATGCCGACAATATTCTTCCGCTCTTCAAAGAGTACGACATGGTGCTGGACGGATCCGACAACTTTTCGACGCGATTTCTCGTGAACGATGCCTGCTTCTTCGCCAAGAAAACGCTCATTTCCGCCAGCATGTTTCGTTTCGAAGGCCAACTCACGACCATCAAGCCCCATGCCGGCTATCCCTGCTACCGTTGCCTCTACCCGGAGCCACCGCCGGCCGGCCTCGTTCCGAATTGCCAAGAAGCCGGCGTCTTAGGAGCCCTCGCTGGGACCATGGGCATTCTTCAAGCGTCGGAAGCGATCAAGGAAATTCTCGGCATCGGCGAAACCCTGGCTGATCGCCTGCTGATCTATGATGCCCTGGAGATGAAATTCAGAAAGGTCAGCCGCCCCAAAGACCCGGCCTGCCGCCTCTGCGGGCCAACACCGACGATCACCAACTTACAGAGTGACTATACTGTCACGTGCTCGATTTAATCGTGGCAGATCTCGTCATTCCCCAACATATCCTCGACGACATGGTGGCCCATGCCAGAGAACTCGATCCCTACGAGTGCTGCGGGCTCCTGGCCGGAACCAACGGGGCCGTCAGCCATGTCTATCGGATCAAGAATATCGTGGCGCTCGAAGGAGCCGAGAAACTGTCATCCTTTGACCCGGCAAAGGCTGCGCATCTGGAACGACTGTCACCGGCCGAACGCGCCGAGATTGCCTTTGTGATGGACATGCAAGACTTTTCTGTCGCAAAAAAGGATATTCGAAACAAAGGGCTTGATCTGCAAGTAGTCTATCATTCCCATCCCCACGACCCGGCGCGCCCCTCCATCACCGACATCAAAATTGCCACCGACTACGAAGATATCTGGCCAAAGATCAACTTGCCCATCCCCGCGTATCTGCTGATCTCGCTCATGGAGAAATCGAAGCCGGATATTCGCGGATACTGGATCAAGGGCGGGAGTGTCACGCAAGCGCACATCACAACCGTGGCCTAAGGCCCTGGCGCGTGAAACGCGAGACGGGCGAGAAAAGCGCGACGTGGACAGATTGAAATCCATCTCGTCGCGCCTGTCGCGCACGTCCCGCTTCTCTCGCATACCAC
>CBDDRH010000137.1:0-3878 GCA_965233025.1 uncultured bacterium | reverse complement strand
GGAAGGTTTCCCTTAACCGTGAACTTCTCTGGGAGCTTCCCGTTCAGCAATTCTCGCAGAACAACGCCTTTGACTACTTTTGTATATGCACCGTTTTTGTCCAAATCGTTTTGGCCGAATCCAAAGTGCTTCTGTATATCGACCAGATTAGATTCTTCTTCCTCAGTCAGAATGCCGTCCTCAAAGACATCAGCAACTGCCTTTTCCCAGCCTTCAATAACAACGGATGGTACGTCCGACTTGCGGATAAAATGTTTTTCCGCAATTCCTTCAGAAGCTGTTTTGAGCGAGCCAGTAATGGAAGTGTCGTGTACGGCCGTCTTTACTAAAGACACGATTTCAGCCTTACCCAAGTCGTGTTTGGTTTGACACTCCTTATGCACGCTCCTCAACAACCCGGCAGGTTTGCCGCAATGCTTACAGTCCCCCATAACTCCTCCCTTTTCTTGGCTTCTAACACGCCGATGAGCAGCGCCGGAGTGCGCAGCACGGAGGCGTCCGCTCGATTGGCTTATTAGCGCTCAAGCTAATAGGCCAAATGCTTGAGTATTGGGTTGAGGGAGATGAATTTCGAACATTCCTCCCGCAGCTCTCTGGAAGCATGATCCCAGAACGCCACCTCTATATTGAATCCGTCATCCTTGAGCATTCGGATCGACGGCACGAAATCTGCGTCACCCGCGACGAGGGTTATCGTATCGTTGGCCTTGTCTGCGACGGTATAGGCGTCCTTCGTCATAGCCGCGACGATTCCCGTATCGATCTTCTTTTCTTTGTTTGCGACATTTCGATCTTCGGTGATTACCTCGAAGCCTGCTTTTCTGGCGATTTGCCAAATTGAATCGTTGGGCGGAGGACGGCTGCCGAATAGCATGCATCTCTTTATTTTGGACCGATCCTCTCCGGCTATGAAATCGTGCAAACGACCGAAATCAATCTTGTAGGAGTTGTCCAGAATGCGGTTGTTCATAGCGTCGTAAATGTTCATCGCCATCCCTGATTCAACAGCCATGACGCGCTTGCCTTCGATGAACACATTGGAATTGTCGACATATACGAGTTCAGCCACAGTGTTTCTCCTTGAACGCTAACGATAAAGCTCAGCCGACGCGGTAGCGGTCGGCTAAAGCGCTTTGTTATGAGTTTGTATTTATAGAATTGACTAGCTGAGCTGCGGAACGTGTGTATATGTACAAGTTATCGCCCTTTGAGTTGTAGTCATGCCTCAATAGACGCAACTCGACTAGTGACCGTAAATCATCCTCGATAAACCTTGGTTCCTGTATTTCTATATTACCACTGGATCCATCAAGGATAAGAAGAGCCATACCGCTACTGTTGTGCGACTCTAAGAGTTTACTGCCGCCTGATTTGTCGAATTGGCAAAGGATTGCGATGGCCTGCTTGGACAGTGACGAATCTGGGTTAATAGCTTCAGCAACCTCCGCGAACCCACTTATGCCAGACGCAAAGGAAGAAAGAGCGATGTCTAAGCTCTCGAGCTTTTGAAGGATGACTTCTCGGTCTTCATTGAGGAGTGCCTTAATTCCAATGGTCGCGCGCGTATTGGTTTCAAGCAAAAGCTTTAGATCTTCATGCTGGGTTTTTATCAGCCATTCAAGGAAGTCATTAAAGTCTGATTGCTTTCCGCCGGATTTCTCCCCACGAAATTGTCCTATTAGTCCGACAATGGTCGCAAATGCAGACGCTGTTGACAGTGGATCCATGTGGTTAATTCCTAGAACTCATAACAGGTAATATACGGCAATTTTGTCAGTATATCCTCAGTACCGATAGTGTCGGTACGAATGACCTAAACACCTGTTCAGTCTGGAAGTTATTCTTCTCCGGTTCGTATATCCTGATTATGTTATACGGACCGATGGGTGCGAGGTTTCGTTGTACTAGACCCTTCTTGGCTACGGCTGCTTTGGGTCCAGGCTGTGTGAAAACCCAGCCACCATTGCGGAACTTTCACTGTGTCGCGTATCCAATACCCCGTCACTCAATTGTTGCGAGGCGGCCGATGAAGCGATTTGTCGAAGGTGTGGACCGGTCTCAAGGCACGCTGCTCCCTGAACGTTTGGACGACTACATCGCCGAGGACAACCCCGTCCGGGCGATTGAAGTCTTCGTCGATGCGCTGGATCTGAAGGCGCTCGGCTTCGACGGCATGCGGCCCGAAGCGACCGGTCGGCCGGCGTACCATCCCTCGACGCTGCTCAAGATTTACCTCTACGGTTATCTCAACCGGATTCAGTCCAGCCGCCGGCTGGAGCGTGATACCCAGCGCAATCTCGAACTGATCTGGCTGACCGGCAGGCTGATGCCGGACTTCAAGACGATTGCCGACTTCCGAAAGGACAATGGCCAGGCCATTCGCCGCGTCTGCCGGGAGTTCATCCTGTTGTGCCGAAATCTTAATCTGTTTTCCGAGGCCATCGTGGCGATCGATGGCAGCAAGTTCAAGGCGGTCAACAACCGCGACAAGAACTTCACCGACCGAAAGCTCGAGGCACGCCTGCAGCAGCTCGAAGAGAGCATCGCGCGCTACCTGGCCGAGCTTGATCGGGCGGATCGGGAACCGGCGCAGGTCACGGAAGGCCAGGTCTCCCGACTCAAAGAAAAGATTACGAAAATCAAAGTGCAGATGGAGCGCCTTCAGCAGGTGGGCAAACTGATGCAGGAGGCCCCGGACAACCAGATATCCCTAACCGATCCGGATGCGCGTTCCATGGCCACCAGCGGCCGGGGCACCGGCATGGTCGGCTACAACGTGCAGACGGCAGTCGATGCCAAACACCATTTGATCGTAGCCCACGAGGTCACCAACGTCGGCCATGACCGAACGCAGCTCTCCGCCATGGCCACGCTCGCGCGCGAGGCGCTTGGCAAGAAGGAACTCACCGTCGTGGCCGATCGCGGCTACTTCAGTGGCAAAGAGATTCTGGCGTGTACGCAGCAAGGCATAACACCGCTGGTGCCCAAACCGCTCACCTCCGGCGCCAAGGCCGACGGCCGCTTCGATAAACGGGATTTTGTTTATATTCCTGAACGCGATGCGTACCGTTGTCCCGCCGGGCAACACGCCATCCGGCGCTTTACCACGATCGAGCACGGCATGCGGCTACACAAATACTGGTCCTCCGGCTGCCCCGCCTGTCCGATCAAAGCACAATGCACCCCCGCGCCTTACCGGCGGATCGCGCGCTGGGAGCACGAGCAGGTTCTGGAGACGATGCAGGACCGATTGGATTGCACGCCGGCGGCAATGGCGCTGCGGCGACAAACCGTCGAGCATCCCTTCGGCACGCTCAAGGCATGGATGGGGTCAACCCATTTTCTGACGAAGACGCTGCCGCGTGTCAGTACCGAAATGAGCCTGCACGTCCTGGCGTATAACTTCAAACGCGTGATGAAGATCATGGGCACCGGCCCACTGATTGCCGCGCTGCGAGCCTGATCCGGGCGACCCGCGACCTGACTCCACGTTCAGGTGCCGGTTACTGTTGAATCCCGTTTTCAATACCGGTGAGTCTGTCTTATTGCGCGCTGTGACGGTGCGTTTTCACACGGCCTCGGTCGGGAAGCGACCTATTAAGGACGCATTACCAATGATGACGGTGTGTGCCTTAGGAGTGGGTTCGGGGTTTTTCCAGATCAAGAGCTTGCAGGAGTGCTGTTCCATCAATTATTTACGGCGACCTGGAAGACTCGGAATTATTCACTTTGACTCAGTGATAATGCCAGATTTACGCACAATTGGTCTCCGAAGTTTCTGCAGCTCTGGATAACGCATCGGGTTGCGCTCTGTTTCGCGTTTGATGCATTGCGATACTGTGTCCGCAGAAATACCTAATTGTGATGCAATCACATTT
>CBDDRH010000136.1:0-4172 GCA_965233025.1 uncultured bacterium | reverse complement strand
AAACGGATCAGAAATGGCGACCACCAACACCTTCGCGTCCTCGATTTTCATGTGCCGCAACACATTCGGATTCGTGGCATCGCCGTAGTAGACGGGCACTCCGTGTTTCGATTCGCGGCTGACGGTATCGCCGTCGAGATCCAAGGCGAGATACGGTATCTCCGTCTCGCCGAGGACGCGGGCAAGATTCCTCCCGTTCAACCCATACCCCACAATAATGACGTGGTCCTTCATCCGAATCTGCTTCCCTGGGGCATGCAGGACGTGGGCAGTGGTGCGACTAGGCAGCCAATGGCGAAGCCGCTGCCACGCCTCCGCACGGCGGGCCAGGTGCGGCGACCATTGCATGAGAAAAGGCGTGACAATCATGGAGAGCACTGAGACCGCGAGAAAGATCTGATACGGATCACCCCGCAAGAAACCGCTCTCCTGCCCTTGCTGCGCCAGCAAAAAGCTGAACTCTCCGACCTGAGCTAGGGCAATGCCCACCATAATCGCAGAACGTGGGGGAATCTGCGCCAGCAAGACAGCTCCGGCCCCTGCGAAAAATTTCACCAACAGAATCGTGACGAGTAGCCCGATCACGGGCAACGGATGCGCGAATAATATCCGCCAGTCCATGAGGATACCGATTGATACGAAAAAAAGACTGTTAAAACTGTCGCGGAACGGCAGTACTTCGGCCACAGCCTGATGGCTATATTCCGATTCGGAAATGACTAACCCGGCGATGAACGCGCCTAACGCCAACGAAATACCGCCGAGCGAGGTGAGCCACGCGATGCCGAGACAGGAGACGATGATCGTCAGAAAGAACAGCTCGCGGCTGCGGCTGCGTACGATATGTCCTAACAGCATGGGAACCAGATACCAGGCGGCTGCAATGACGAGTGCGACGACAAGAACCGACTTCCCCAAGGCAAGGAGGATCGCCAACCCGTCTCCTTCTGATTGGCTGGCAAGAATCGGCGTCAGCAGCATCATGGGGACAACGGCCAAATCCTGAAAGATGAGAATGCCGATCGTGGCTCGGCCATGGATCGAGTCACTGTCCCCCCGTTCAGCCAAGGTCTTCAACACGATTGCCGTACTGCTGAGGGAAAAGAGAAATCCCCAGAACACCCCCTGCTGCCAGGATAGTCCGATGAGCATCGCCCCGAGCCATGCGATCAACAACACGCCTCCGACCTGGAGCGGTGCGGCCAGGAGCATGAGGCGGCGCATGGAAGCCAATTGCACCAACGAAAATTCGATGCCGATGGTGAAGAGGAGCAGGACGATCCCGATCTCCGCCAACACTTGGACCGTGCCGACATCCGAGATGACGTTCAACCCGTTAGGGCCGATGAGTGCGCCGGCAACCAAGAATCCGGCGATCGAGGGAAGCTTGAACTGATGGAATATGAAGACGACGGCGATCGACGCCGTGAAAATCACGAGCAGATTTGCAAGCACGCCATAGTCAGTCATGACGGAAATCGTCCAGGCGAGAGGGACGGCTCGAATGCCCCACGTTTCACGTGGTTCAAGGCGGAGAATACCCCAGCAGCAAAAAGGGAACAAGGCAAAGCTGCTTGTTCAACGGCATCATCGACGACGACGAGACGTCACGTCTGCGTTGCTTTCACCACACGTGGGCCGATCTCGTCCGCTAGAATTTAGAAGGCGCAGGTCTCGAATCAATTGAGCCATCTGTCTCGGCCAATCGGCCAGCTGAGCCATCTGGCTGTGTCCCCCATCAGTAGCAAGACCCCCCTCGAAAGATGAATAGACGGCTTTCTCTCTGGTGGCATAGCTTGTCAATATTACCGGTGTGTATAATAAATAAAAGAGGTGAACGATGACGCAAACCCTGTCTGCTCCACCGTCACGGGGGAGGTGCGCTATGCAGCCCGCCCATCTGCTCATGATCGCCGCGACAACCCTTATCCTGTCCTCAACGTCGGTATTTGCCGATACCACGACCGGGTTCGATCCCTTACTGATGCGGGAGTGCGCCCAAGCCGATGGGACCGTCCTCTACACCAACAAGGACGTGGCGGGCTGCAAGCTGATGACACTGAAAGAACTGTCGGTTGTGCCTTCGCTGGACAATATGCCAACCTATCGCCCTACCGTGGCTGCGGCTCCTCACTATGATATTCCGCCGTACGTCGACCGCCATCAGACCGGTATGACCGGCGGGGGACAGACCGTCCCAGACTGGGCCAAAGATTGGCATGCCAGCATCGCCTCATCCGGATCCGTTCAAGCTGAAGTCTGTTCGAAATACGGAGAATGGCTGCATCTCAACGAGAAAACTCGAGGCGGGTTCTTTTACGGGACAGACCCGTCGTATGGCGGAGACCTGTCAGGGAGAAATCAGCGCGGGGCGAGCTATTCGTTTTACGACAATGCCCGCTACATCGCACTGTCCAACATTTTTGGGCGAGGATTTGTGCCGATTGGCTGTCCGTAACGAGTCGATCTGGGGCGAGAGACTGGGGGGTGCCAGGCTATTTAGACGGCTTGGCACCTTTCATTTTTTGTAGAACTCTCGATACCACTGCACAAACCGCGCGATACCTTCTTCGATCGACGTCGCTGGGGCAAAGCCGACATCTCGCGTGAGGTCCTCGACATCCGCATACGTCGCCGGCACGTCGCCCGGCTGAATCGGCAGCAATTTTTTCACTGCCTTCTTTTCTAACGCGTTCTCCAACACCTCGATAAATCGTAGCAGTTCGACCGGCTGATGATTTCCGATATTGTAGATCCGGGCCGGCGCTGAGCTGGTTCCTGGATCGGGTCGGTCGCTGGACCAGCCTGGATCGGGTGTTGCCGTGCGCTCGAGCGTGCGAATGACCCCTTCGACGATGTCATCGACATAGGTAAAATCACGGCGCATCTTTCCGTGGTTGTATACCTCGATCGGTTTCCCCTCCAGAATCGCCTTTGTGAAAATAAAGAGGGCCATGTCAGGCCTTCCCCAAGGCCCATAGACCGTAAAAAACCGCAAACCCGTACAGGGAATCCGATAGAGATGCGCGTAACAATGGGCCATGAGTTCATTCGCTTTTTTACTGGCCGCGTAGAGAGAAACCGGATGATCGACATTGTCGTGAATCGAAAACGGCATCTGGGTATTGCCGCCGTAGACGGAACTCGACGAGGCATAGACAAGGTGCTCGACCTTCGCATGCCGGCAACCTTCCAGAATGTTCAGAAACCCTTCAATATTGCTGTCCGTATAGGCATGCGGGTTCAGCAGGGAATAACGCACACCTGCTTGCGCTGCCAAATGGATCACGCGCCGGACCGGTTGTTTCGCGAACAGTTTCTTCATTCCGACCCGATGAGCCAGATCAAGCTTCGTGAATGAAAACGACTTGAATGGCTTGAGCTTCGCCAGCCTCGCCTTCTTCAGTCGCACGTCGTAGTAGTCGTTGACGTTATCGAGTCCTATCACCCGCTCACCTCGCTCCAGCAATCTCATCGCTGTATGAAAACCAATGAATCCGGCGACACCGGTGACGAGGATCGGGTCTTGCTGCCTCTTGCGCACGGTCATAGTCGGTCCTTTCGATTCATCGAGATGGCACAGGACGGCTGATCACTTTCATAAACGGAGGATCACCGTGGTCAAGCCGATACAGCGATAGAGGCGTCAGGGCTTCCCCGGTCGTCAGTGGGTTCACCAGCCCCTCGGTCGTGCGACGAAACAGATCCAACGCATGACCATAATGATACCCACATCCATGCTTGACGAGAAGTTCTTTAAGCGTTTCCGGACGTTCCCAGCGGGACGTCAGTAGCGCGGTGCGGGCGGGATTCCGTTGGCTGAACATGAACGAGAGATGGTCCGGATACCAGTCTGCGCCGCCGGTGGCATACGACACAAACAGCTTGGCCTGCGCCGCCGCACACACCTCGGCAAGATACGCATTCGTCAGATAGCCGTTTTCTCCCACGTCCAGCCATTTCCCTGGATGAGACAGGGGCGCGTGGGCCGCATGACCTCGGACTTCGAGCAGTTGTTGTTGCGAGGCGAATACCAGCGGGATCGGCCCATGCTTCTGCGCGAGTGACTGGATCACTCCGTCCTTGAGGGCGGACTTGCCGCTATTCGTCGGCCCGCTGTCCGCGTGCACGAGCACGTTGTAGCCGCGATCGGCAATGAGATAACAGTTGCG
>CBDDRH010000135.1:0-19045 GCA_965233025.1 uncultured bacterium | reverse complement strand
GAGAAAAATTGAAAAGAAAGACCATGCGAAACTTACAAGAAATCAAAGTAGTAGAGAATGAGAAACACGGCTACAAGTATATTGACAACCATTCCGGCCAAAACTATAATGTCGAACACTTTTGATTTTTTCTTCATCGAGTTTCCCCTGATTTTCCGTGTGTGGCACGGAATTTTGAATAACACACAGATATCTGTGTGTCAAGAAAGTCGCTGAGCTGATTCGAAACTTATTGGTTGCATCAGGAGAGAAGGAGACGCGATGGCCACGGCAGCACCGGATAGCGAGATAAAGGTCAGAATCGGCAAGATGATTTTTTACATCACCTGCGCAGTGGGTCTGTGGTTCTTTTATTGGTTTGCTGGAATTCAGTGCCCCTGCTAAGCGGGGCCACTGTAGCGCTGGGATTTCTTGAACGTTCGCGAAGTCTTAGGGAGGAAGTGCGATGGGTATGACAATCGTCTACGTGGTAGTGTCATTGGTCGTCTGCATTGCGTATTTTACAGCGGTCGACCATTTTTTGATGGAGTCGCAGGGGCTGGACTACTGGTACCTTTTCCGAAAGTAGAACCATGTAGCTCTGCTGCTCTGACCCAGGCTTGTTAGGTCATAGAACATGAATTGTTTCAGAATGCATCAAGGAGGTATCTCATGGGACGTGTAGCCGGGAAGAAGCTGTTTTCAATCATGGCGCTGTGCGCGATGGTTGGCCTTCTCCTGCTCCCCATCGCCGTATCGCTTCCGTCACTGGCTATGGGCGCAGATGCGCCCGATGAGGTGAAGAAGGAGGGTGAGGCGAAAGTCGAGAAGGGGCGAGACGTCTATTATAAGACGGAGGGTATCGTTGTCGGCGCCCCTGCTCCGAAGACCGTCGATGGACCGAAGGATTATCCACGGTACAACTTCGAGAGCCGGGTGTTGCTCTGGTTTGCAAACCAGCAGCACCTATACTACGGAAGTTTCGTGCTCGCGGTTCCAATCTTTTGCATGGTGATCGAGTTTATGGGGGTGGTAACGAAGGATAAGGCAATGGCGAAGCGGTATGACCAACTCGCCTACGACTTTATCAAGATCAGTCTGACAGCCTATTCGTTGACCGCGATTCTTGGCGGCATCCTGATTTTCACTTTCCTGACGCTCTATCCTGCATTTTTCGGTTACTTATCCGGTATTTTCCGCCCTGTTATGCATATCTACGCCCTGATGTTTGTCGCAGAGAGTGGAACCCTTTACATCTATTACTACGGTTGGGACAAGATGAAAGAAGGGTTCCTCAAGTGGATTCACTTGAGCATGTCCGTGGTCTTGAACGTGATCGGTACGTTGCTCATGTTTCTGGCGAACTCCTGGATCGGCTTCATGATGTCGCCGGCCGGCGTCGATGAGCAGGGCCGGTACTTGGGGAACATCTGGCACGTCATACATACCGCCCTCTGGAATCCGCTCAATGTGCATCGCATTTTGGGGAATATGGCGTTTGGTGGTGGTGTTGTTGCGGCCTACGCGGCGTATAAGTTTTTGGCCTCTAAGACCGATGAGGACCGTGCGCACTATGACTGGATGGGGTATATCGCGATGGCGCTCGGCGTGGCGTTTTTGATTCCCTTGCCGTTCGCCGGCTACTGGCTGATGCGCGAGGTGTACGCCTATCGCCAGCAGATGGGCATTACACTCATGGGTGGCCTCCTGGCTTGGCTCTTCATTATTCAAGCTACCATGATCGGTATCCTCTTCTTGAGCACGAACTATTATCTCTGGCAGGCGCTTGGTCGGATGCGCGGTGCGGAGAAATATCAACGCTACATTAAATATCTCGTATTCGTTCTCTGCTGCGGCTTCCTGGTGTTCATAACCCCCCACACGATCGTCATGTCTCCAGCGGAGCTCAAGGCGATGGGTGGTCAGCAGCACCCGGTGCTGGGAAACTACGGGGTGATGTCGGCCAAAAACGGCGGTATTAATGTAATTATTACCACCACGATTCTTAGTTTCGTCTGGTACATGCGAGGCAACAAAGTCTCGACGGTATCCTGGTCGAAATTCGGCAATATCTTTATGGGTGTCTTCTTTGGATGCGCCTATGTGAACATTATCTGGCTGGCTATCTACGGATATTACATTCCGGCAAACGTGCGGGTGGGTCTGTCAGTGCCGCAAGTTGCCACGACGCTGTCCTGCCTCTTCTTCATGTTTCCGTTGAACGCCGCCATGATGAAAGGCGCCAAGCAGATGGGGGCAATTGAATGGGGCAAGATCTCTGTTCGATCGCAATACGCATTGATCATGCTTGCAACCGCCTTTACCTGGATGATGGGTTTGATGGGATACATCCGGTCTTCGGTTCGATTGTTCTGGCACGTGAATGAAATTATGCGCGATAACTCGCCTTGGGCTTATACGCATACGGTGGGGTTTGCCGCAAACATGATTTCATTCAATGTGCTGTTCTTCTGGGTCAGCATACTATTCGTCTTCTGGCTGGGAAGCCTCGGGATGAAAAAGGCGCCTGTCGAGGCGAAGGCAGGGGTTCCAGGCGGCGCGCCGCAGCCGGCTGGGGGCCACTAATCATCTTTAAGGATCGTGGTTGGGGGAGTGGAGGCATGGCATACACGTCTCCCTCTTACCTGAACCTCAGGAGGTTACATCCGTGGGCGATCTGATAAAGGAAGGTCTATCAATAGGGTGGCCGCTATTCGCGGTGCTCGCCGGTCTCTTTGTGTATTCCTTGGTATCCGTGAAGGATGGTGCAGCAAAGAAGCGCGCGTTGTTCAAAGTCTTTATCGGCACAATTGCCGCCTGCTTGCTGATGGTGGCGATTGCGCACTATAAAGGGAGCTTCTACGAAGCCAACCGGATGCTCCCGGTTTCCTTAGTTATCATCACTGCGACCTGCTTCATGATGGGGATCTATTTCCCCAGTCAAGCCGCGCTGCTTAAGATCGGCGGCTTCATGTTCCTTGTTGCCGCCGGCCTCTCAGGGTATGGAAACTGGTTGCCGCAGGTCGAAGGCGGCTTTCCTCCTAAGGAAGAGAAAAAAGATTTCAGTTCACTGACTGCTCAGCAACTAGCCGATGAGGGCGAGAAGATCATTTTCGGTGGAATTGGAAAGAACACAGAACAGGGTGCGGTCGGCAAAGGCCAGTGCCCCCTCTGCCATGCATTCCATGCGGGGATGCTGGGTGAACGTGCTCCCAACTTACAAGGTCTTCCAGGACGAGCAGGCAAGGAGCGATTAGAGGATCCAAAATATAGCATGGGCAAGCCGGCTGGTAGAGTCTTTGCCGACAAAGAGGCATTTCCTGGCGCGGGGACCGCTGAAAATGGGCAAGAATATATTGCAGAATCCCACGCCTGCCCGAGCTGTTACGTCGTTGAGGGCTACGGTGTGAAGGGTACGAACGATAAAGAAAGCCCGATGCCGGCCATTCACAAACCACCAATCTCATTGAGCCTTCCAGAATTGGCGGCCGTGGACACCTGGCTGTATCTTCGTGAGGGGGTTGATGCTCCGACATATGAAGAGATGATCAAATCGTATGAGAAGTTTATTCCCGAAGCGGATCGGCCTAAGCAAGAAGAAGAAGGAGCGGGAGGTGTGGCAAGCGCGCTTATGGCAGATGGAACGGAGCCAGTGGATGTGATTTTCCAGAAAGCTCAGTGCGTGGCATGTCATACGATCCCTGGCATTCCAGGAGCGAAGGGGACGATTGGCCCTGCGCTTGAAGAGGGAACGAACGCCTTGCTTCGCATGAAGGATAAAGATTACAAAGGGTCGGCGAAGACTGTTCCAGACTATATCATGGAGTCAATTGTTTCACCCAGCGCCTACGTGGTGAAACCGTTCCCGGACAATACCATGCCAAAAATATTTGGCCAAAAATTGAGCGCGGGGGCTATTAAAAAGATCGTCGATTATCTGTCACAGGTGAAGGCAGGCTCGCCGCCACCGAAGATTTCGTGATCTTGGCAATATATTTCTTTTATCGAGTAAACGGAGTTCACCGATGAAAGCATTAATGTCAGTCGCGGCACTTATAGGGGTAGCTGGAATACTCCTGCTTGCCGGAATGACCGTGGGCGTCGTTCCGTCAAATACCGTGCGCCTGATCGAAGGGTACATGCCGGTCCAAGTGATCTTGGAACTCACGCTGTTTGTGGCGGGCTTTACAGGGATCAGCTATATGATGGCAGCCATGGGAATGGCGTTCCCAAGATTCTGGCAGGGGATCCTTTTTTGGGTGTTCATTCTTCTCTATTTGAAGTTTCGCGTATACCCACCGATTCCATTCAGCGTCCGCGCGATGTATGGGACGGTCTCTCTCGTGGCTATCTTCATGTGGGTTTCCGCAAGCGAAGAGGATTGGAAAAAGTTCAAACAGCCGATCATGAACGTTTTGGATGCCAAGACTGGGGGAAATAGAATATTACGTTATGCATATCTGGTTGTTCTGCCGATCTTGATCGGCGGGTTCTCCTACAACGCAATGGTCCCAAAATCCGAGGAGCCGATCGAGTTACGGACCGTGCATCCTGCCCCGCCTGCCAGTACCAAAGTACATGGGAAGACCTACACCCTTCAAACGTCGCAGAATCCCTATCGTGTCAATCCTGAAGGAAAATACGACCAGGAGTATAGTAACGCCAACATTGTGGAACAGGGCATGGGTCGCTTGATGAAGCCGAATGCCAACCCTTGGGATAAGGATGCGCAAGGATACCTTAAATATGTGCGTGAGGGCGGAGAGATTTTTTATCAAAACTGCCACTTTTGCCATGGCGATAACTTAAACGGGCGCGGTCTCCATGCCTTCGCGTTCAATCCGATCCCGGCGAACTTCACTGACCCAGGTACGATTGCACAATTACAGGAAACGTTCATCTTCTGGCGTGTGTCCAAGGGTGGAATCGGCTTGCCGAACGAAGGATTCCCCTGGGCCTCTGTGATGCCACCATGGGAACAGCATTTGACTGTGGACGAAATCTGGAAAGTCGTCTTGTTTGAATATTGGCACACGGGATATTACCCCCGGACCTGGGACTAGCCGTTCAGGCCAATTTATAGCCAACCTGGATTTATGACATGAGGGAAGCGATGAAAAATTCGTTTAGTCTGAAGGCAGGAGTACTCCTCACGACTGCCTTTGGAATCATACTAGTCTCCGGAAGCATCGGTGGTGTGACCCTTGCCGCAGATGCACTTCCTGCTGGGTTCAAGGCGGGTGGTTTAGCACCTGAGCCTTCTGCCGAGATGATCGAAGCAGGAAAGCGGGTCTACTTCACCAAGTGTGTCTGGTGTCACGGGGTCGATGGCGCAGGTGATGGACCCGGGGCCGATCGTCTCTGGCCACGCCCACGTAATTTCAATCAGGGAACGTTCAAGATTCGGCACACAGCCAGTGGTGAGTTGCCGTTGTTCGATGCCAAGAAGCCTGTTCCAGGTCAAAACGATCTATTTGAAACAGTTACGCACGGTCTGCCTGGTTCTGCCATGCCGCCCTGGGAAGGTATTCTGACGGAAGAGCAACGGCTCCAAGTGTTGTCATTCGTCACCACGCAGCTTGTGAAGGATCGAAAATTTACCGACACGAAGTCCGAGAGTCAGACGGTGTTGCAGTTGGCCGACTTGAAGCCGCTTCCTGCAAACGAAGAGAGTTTAAAAAAGGGAGCAGAACTCGTTGTCGAAAAGAAATGTGTCGAATGTCACGGTGCTGACGGCCGTGGCGACGGCAATGCCTTCAATCTAAAAGACGATTGGGGTTTTTCGATACAACCGGCCAACTGGCACAAGTGTTGGAACTTCAGAGGTAGCCGCCAAGATCCCTATAACGTTAAGAACATCTTCAGGACGTTTTCGACCGGCGTCAACGGCACTCCGATGCCCTCATTCGCCGACAATACCACTGTTGAAGAGCGTTGGCACATTGCCAACTTTGTGAACTCGCTCTGTGAGCGTGAAGCAGATGGGACTCCACTCTCGATTGATCCATTGACAGACAAACCAAAGGTCAACTTCGTGTTGTCCTCAGGGGTGATTGAGGGAGAGATTTCGGCCGATCCTGAAAACGAGATGTGGACGAAACGGGCCAGGCGGATTATTGCGATGGGCGGTCAGATCACCCATAAACCAAGAAACTTCGTGAATCGGATCGACGATATGTGGATGAAGTCGGTTTACAACGATACGCACGTCGCGTTTATGTTCCAGTGGGATGACCGTACGAAGAGCGTAGCTGAAGGGAAATTGCCCTGGCCTCCGACCTCAGTCAATATCGATGTCAAGGAACAGGATCCAAAGACCGGGGAAGAGGGCTCCATTGCTTCGCATCAGAATAACTACACGGTCTACAACGACGCAGTCGCCATGCAAACTGCCGTGAAGTGGAAGGAGCTTCCCTCGCCGATTAAGCCACGATATCTGTTCGGCAGCAACGAAGAGTATCCGGTCGACATTATGAAATGGGAGGCTGATGGGTCGCTTCGCGCTTTCAAGGGTACCGGATGGGATAAGGACTTTGAAGAGCGGGACAACTACGAAGAGAGCAGCAAGTTGCTTTTTTCTGAGTGGAAGAATGGCCTATGGACGGTTATCATTCAGCGGCCCTTGGGCAATAAGAAGGATCAGGATTACGACGAAGATACCTTCTTTGAAATGGGACAGTACATTCCCACTGTGTTCTTTGCCTGGGACGGCCACAATGGCGACGCAGGCAGGAAGATGGCCGTTTCGGCCTTCTACTATGTCTTCCTGGAACCGCCGACCCCTCGCGAAGCCTATATCTATCCAATTGCGATCGCAGCTGGTGTGGTTCTTCTGGAAGGGTGGGTGTTGACCAGACGATCGAACAAGCGGAAGGGAAAGACCCTCTAACGTTCGTCTGAACTGAGAGCGTCTGACGCATAGGAGGGGGTGGGGTGACCCACCCCCTCTTTCTTTTTGGCCATCTGCATTGAGGCAGACATAATGGAGATCGAGGTGACCGGCGTCCTTCTGGCTGGAGGAAAGAGCCGAAGGATGGGCGAAGACAAACGGTATCTCATTATGGGGGGAGAGACGCTCCTCGAACGAGGACTGGGTGTGCTTCGTTCAGTTTTTCAGGAAGTGCTGGTCGTCATTGCGCAAGATAGTTCCCCGATCGACGTCGATGCCAGAGTTGTGAGAGATCTGGTGCCTGAATGCGGCAGTCTCGGAGGGTTGTACGCGGGGCTCATGCAGGCAACGGCACCCTGCATATTCGTGGTGGCATGTGACATGCCGTTTTTGGATCAGGCGGTGATTGCTCAGTTCACGAGTCGAAGAGCCACCGCAGATATTGTGATGGCGAAACTCGCGGGCCGTCTGCATCCGATGCATGCGTTATATGGCAAACGATGCTTGCCCATCCTAGAGCAGATGATTCAGGCACGACAGCTCAAGATTCAAGAGCTGGTATCGCACGCGTCTCTTAGGGTGCAGTATGTCACCGAGGTGGATCTGCTCACCATCGATCCCTCTGGACGTTCTTTCCAAAACGTGAACACGCCGGCAGATTTTGAGGCGGCGCGGTCTATGCTGTCTCGAATCCCTCCATCAGGGCAATCCTAATGCGCACTGCGAGAAGGATGATTGCGATGGTCCATCCCGGTGGCCTTGGTGATGTGCTCTTGGCAGTTCCCGCTATGGCTCGGCTGCGGACCCGCTTTCCCAACCATCAGCTGGTACTCTGTGCCGAGGACCAGATCGCGAGACTACTCTTCGCGTGCCGCATTATCGATGCCTGGACCTCTGTGCAGGGGCGGGCCTGCACAGACTTGTTCGTCGGTGCAGATTCGGCCACGGATCAGGTACAGACATGGTTGAAGGACTGCGATCTTGCTATTGGCTGGATGCAAGATCTTGATGGGAAGTTAGGCGAGACACTCAAGGCGGCCGGTGTCCGAGAGGTTATTGTGAGGTCTCCATTCTCGACCGCGCTTCAGTCGACACATCAATGTGACCGGTTTCTTGAAGCAATCAATGAGGCACCGGTAGACGAGGGGGGCGATGTGCTATTACCGGTGACAGAACATCTCTATGGCCTGGGCCAAGTCTGTCTTGAAGGGGTAGGTTTCGCAAATCAGCAACCGTTTGCGATTATTCACCCTGGGAGTGGAAGTGCCCATAAGTGTGTCGCACCGAAGATACTCGCGGCTGTAGTTACCGGGCTTCAAATATCCGGGGCGATTCCGGTGATTCTAGAAGGGCCGGCAGACCGGGAACCGGTTGAGCGACTTCTCCAACTATGTGAGGATCCACCGATTGTTATGAAGGGCCTCGATCTTCTGACGGTTGCCGGTGTACTTACCCAGGCACGACTCTTTGTCGGGCAGGATTCGGGAATCACTCATCTGGCCGGGTTGCTGGGCGTGCGTACGGTTGCGATATTCGGGCCGACTGATCCCGCTCGCTGGGCTCCCAGTGGCGCTCATGTGACTGTGGTGCAGGATGCACCCTGCTTCTGCCGTTCGTGGGACGAGGTTAGCCAATGTCAGGAGAAACCTTGTCTCAACGTGTCGGGAGACCATCTTGTGGCGCTGTGTCTAGCCCGCATGAATCATGACGGTTCGTCGCGAAAGCACTCAGTTGCCATGTGAGAGGAGCGCTGAGCCGCACGGCAGGGAGATAGACTTGGCTCAGTATGTTGACCGACCGAACGGCGGGTCCGCCTGCCGAACGCCGGGCCACCGCGTCCAGCTGTGTCCCTCTCGCATTTGCGAAGTTGAGCGCCCGTTAGGTGATTGTGGCGCGAAGAGAGAATGCCGCATTGGATTCTAACTTCTGAATCCGTCATCGCAGCAGAGTGCCCATGAATCATGCGGGCTCATACAACTCAAGGCGGCAGCGATCCGGGGAGAATACCATCCGACTGCCTTGTCACTGACCATCCCGTATGCTAGAGTGGCCAGTTCATTTTTCCTTTCATTGGTAAGGACTTAGGAGTTTTTTCTTGTCAAGCGGGGTTGTTCAGGAAAAGGTTACCAGTGCGCTCCTTGGGGCGCTCAATGGGGCCAAAAAGAAAGGCCAACTGAAGACAGAAGCCTGGCCTCAGGTGAGTCTGGATACTCCCAAACGGCCTGAATGGGGAGATTTAGCTTCGACGGTTGCCATGTCTCTTGCCGTGTCCGAGCAACGAGCGCCCCACGATATCGCCCAAATTATCATCGACAATCTTTCTCAGCGCGAGCAGCTCTTCGACCGAGTCGAGATCGTCAGGCCGGGGTTCCTCAACCTCACGGTCAAGCCGGCCATCTGGCAAGAGGCGCTCAGAGAAATCGAGACGGAAGGATCAGCCTACGGGCGAGCCGAGTTGGGGCAGCGGCGTCGAGTTTTGGTGGAGTATGTGAGTGCGAATCCGACCGGCCCGTTGCATGTGGGGCATGGGCGTGGCGCGGCGGTTGGGCAGGCTGTCGCGAATATGCTCAAGGCGGTCGGGTATGACGTCGTAAGCGAATACTACATCAACGATGCCGGCCGGCAGATGAAATTGTTGGGGACCTCCGTCTATGCGCGATATGAGGAGTTGTCGAACCGGCCGGTCGAATTTCCGGCAGAGGGCTATCACGGAGCCTATATCACTGCCGTGGCCGAACGAGTGAAACAACAACTGGGGCCTGAGCTGCCCGGGCGTCCAGCCACAGAGGTCGAGGCGCACTGTCGAGCGTTTGCTTATCAGGAACTGCTGAACCTGATTCGCGAAGATCTGAAGTCCTTCGGGATTGAGTTCGAGTCGTGGTTCAGCGAGGCCTCTCTCGTGAATTCAGGGGCGGTCCAACGAGTTTTGGATGAATTGAAGTCGCAACAGTTCCTATTCGAGCAGGAGGGCGCCTGGTGGTTTCGGTCTTCGGCATTCGGGGACGAGAAGGATCGTGTCGTGCAGAAACAGGACGGCGAGTACACCTACCTGGCTTCCGATATCGCCTACCATCAGGATAAGCTTCGGCGCGGATACGATCTCCTCATCGACGTCTGGGGCGCGGATCACCACGGCTATATTCCTCGCATGCAAGCGGTAGTGCAGGCCTACGGGTATCCGAAAGATCGCCTCCAAGTCGTGCTGGTTCAAATGGTGAATTTATTGCGCGGCGGGAAAAAAGTGGAAATGTCGAAGCGGGCGGGTGAGTTCATCACGATGCGGGAAGTCATCGATGAAGTTGGAGCGGATGCGGCCAAGTTCTTTTTCTTGATGCGCGACTCCACCTCGCACCTGGACTTTGATTTGGAACTGGCCAAGCAGCGGTCATCCGATAATCCTGTGTACTATGTGCAGTATGCCCATGCCAGGATCGCCAGCCTCAGGCGCGTTGCGGCTGTGCGAGGTATCGCCTGTCCTTTGCCGAGCGAGACGGATTTGACGGTATTGACGGACCCGGATGAATTGGGATTGATTCGCAAGCTCTCCGCCTATCCCTCGGTTCTGCAGGGCAGTGCACTGGCCTATGAACCTCACCGGATGACCTATTACCTCCAGCAGTTGGCCGGGCTGCTGCACACGTTCTATAACAAGCACCGGATTCTTCCTCCCGCCGCAGATCGGGATCTATTGGCGATCGCGCCGGAGGGATCGGTTCCGGACGAGGTGCTGCAGAAAGAGGGGCTGCTCCCAGAACAGACTGCGGCGAGATTGGCGCTGATGCGAGCGATCCAACAGGTCTTGAAGAACGGACTCGGTGTGCTCGGAATTTCCGCACCGGAGCAGATGTAGCCGGCAAGGGGGATTGTGGACTTTTCAGTTCAGCGGGAAGATCGTGAGACGCGCGCGCGGTTGGGGCGACTCAGCACGGTCCATGGCGAGATCGAGACGCCGGCTTTCATGCCGGTCGGCACGTTGGGGCCGGTGAAGGGGATCGATCCAGCCGATCTGGAGCAGCTCGGCTTTCGTCTCATGCTGAACAACGCCTACCACCTGTATCTACGGCCTGGACACAAGATTATAGCTGAGCTGGGTGGATTGCATCGATTCACCGGATGGTCCGGAGCCATCTTGACGGACAGCGGCGGATTTCAGATTTTCAGTCTCGCCAAATTGTGTAAGGTGACGGACGAAGGTGTGAGCTTTCAGTCGCATCTCGATGGCTCCACACATTTCATCACGCCGGAGACCGCCATCGAGATTCAAGAAGCGTTGGGAGCCGATATTATGATGGCGTTCGATCACTGCGTCGCGTTGCCGGCTGAGAAAGAGGCTGTGCGCCATGCGGTCCGACGGACCACCCTCTGGGCCCAACGCTGTCAGGCCAGTCGGCGTCGCAGGGATCAAGCCCTCTTTGGGATCGTGCAAGGCGGCTTGGACGCAGATCTCCGCGTGACCTCGGCGCGAGACCTCATCGGGCTTGGCTTCGAGGGCTACGCGGTCGGTGGGCTCTCCGTGGGAGAGTCGAAGACAGAGATGCATGCCATGTTGGACGTGACCGTACCGGAGCTGCCGGATTCGAAGCCGCGGTATTTGATGGGTGTAGGGATGCCGGAGGATCTCATCGAAGGCGCAGCGCGCGGGATCGATCTGTTCGATTGCGTGGTGCCCTCGCGTCACGGACGGACCGGTTCGCTGTTTACGAGTTTCGGACGAGTGGTAATCAAGCAAGCGCAGTATGTTCGGGATGAACAGCCGATCGATCCGGCCTGCGGCTGTCCCGTCTGTGCGCGCTACTCGCGGGCCTATCTACATCACCTCTTTCAGATGAAAGAGATGCTGTCGTCGAGACTCAATACGATCCACAACCTCTGGTATTTTGCCGATCTAATGGGCCACGTGCGGTCAGCGATCGCACAGGGGACGTTACGGTCGTTCCGGGACGAGTTTTACCGATCCCGAGACCGGGCTGTATCGGACGTCTCAGCTGCAGAGGTGGCTGACGTCGATAGGCATCGGCATGCCGGAGGGGACTAACCCTGTCGAGGAGGAGTGTGTATGGTCATGCAATCGGTCGTATTGGCTCAGGTGCTCAATGGAGGGAGTCCGGGTTCCACTACCAGTACGCTCCTGTCCCTCATTCCGTTCGCGCTGATCTTCGTCATTTTCTATTTCTTGGTCATTTTACCGCAACAAAAACGTTCGAAAAAACAGAAGGCGTTGCTGGAGGCTCTGAAGAAGGGCGATAAGGTGGTTACGGCGTCGGGTATCTGGGGCACCGTGACGAATCTCGGAAAAGAGACGGTGACACTGCAGATTGCCGACACGACGAAGATTCGAATACAACGGGACCAGATTGCTCGATTACGCGGCAGTGAGGACGAGGATAAGGATTCGTAGGCCGCACAGGATAAAGGGGTACCAGACGACATGAAAAAAGTGAGTGGGCGGTTAACATTGTTGGCGCTTGTGGTGGTGATGTCGGTGGTCGCCTTTCTCCCGTCTTATCCACCGCTCTATCAAGCGATGCCTGGCTGGTGGAAGAGTGTGATGCCGAACAAAGGCATTACTCTGGGCTTGGATCTTCAAGGCGGGATTCATCTTGTCATGGAAGTGGATGAAGATCGTGCAGTCGAAATCGCCGTCGATCGATCGGTCGCATCCATGCAAGATCTGTTAGTCGATAAGAAAATTCCCGTCGAGTCGGTGATGCGGTCGGGACCGACCCAGGTCACGATTCAGTTCCAAAACGGCGAACTCAAGGCGCAGATCCAGAAGATGATCGATGACTATCCGACCTTCAGCGAGACGGAATCTTCCGGATCGGCTAACCGGCTGGTGTGGGAGTTGCGGGAAGTTGAGGCCAAGCGAATCAAGGACTCCGCGATCAACCAGGCGTTGGAAACGATCCGGAACCGCATCGACCAGTTTGGCGTGACGGAACCGATCGTTCAGCGACAGGGGTTGAAGCAGATCGTCGTGCAGCTGCCCGGTGTCAAAGAGCCCAAGCGCGCCAGGGATTTGATCAAAGAGACGGCGTTGCTCGAATTTAAGATGCTCGACGAGGACAACCAGCAGAGGCTCGATCTGCCTGCCCGTATTCCAAAAGACAAAGAAGAGGAGGTTCGGACTCAAGCCGAGGCGAAGCTCCCCGCAGGCGATCAGATCCTCTTCGAGCGGGCTGTCGACAAAGACACCGGTCGCGAATATCGGATCCCCTATCTCGTGAAAAAAAGGGTCATGTTGACCGGCGATGTGTTGAGCGATGCTCGAGTCTCGATCGGTCAATTCAACGATCCCTACGTGTCGATCGAATTCGACGGGAAAGGCGGACGGGAATTCGAACGGATTACGGCGGACAACATCAAGAAGCGCATGGCCATTGTGCTCGACAATACCATCTACTCGGCGCCGGTCATTCAGGACCGTATTACCGGGGGGCGCGCTCAAATCACCGGGACGTTTTCCATGCAAGAGGCGAACGACTTGGCCATCGTGCTTCGAGCCGGCGCCTTGCCGGCTCCGCTCAAGATCATCCAGGACCTCACGGTAGGACCGTCGCTGGGCAAGGATTCGATCGAGAAAGGCGTGCAGGCCACGTTGTTTGCCGGCGCTATGGTCGTGGTGTTCATGATCGTGTACTACAGGATGTCCGGAGTAATAGCGGATTTCGCACTGGCGCTGAATCTACTCTGTTTGATCGGAGCCCTTTCTGCCTTGAATGCCACCTTGACCTTGCCGGGGATCGCCGGAATTGTGCTCACGATCGGAATGGGCGTCGATTCGAACGTCCTGATCTTCGAGCGTATTCGTGAAGAGCTGCGATCGGGGAAAGCGGTTCGATTGGCGGTGGACGGAGGGTATGACAAGGCATTGTTGACCATTGTCGACTCTCACGTGACCACTCTCATCACAGGTGTGGCCCTCTTCCTCTTCGGCACGGGGCCGATCAAGGGGTTTGCGGTGACCTTGTGTCTTGGAATTGGCATCAATCTGTTTACGGCCCTGATTGGCACCAAGGTCATCTTCGATCTCATGAATCAACGGCACAAAGTGGAACAGTTGAGCATCTAGTGTGAAGGAGCCCGCATGTTAGAGATTCTCGGAAAAACCAATATCGACTTCATGGGGAAACGCTACTGGGCCTTCCTGTTCTCCGGCATCATGGTGATGCTGGGGATTGTGGCGCTTGTGCAGATTTCCAGGGGATCGGCCAACCTCGGCATCGATTTTTCGGGCGGGACCGCAGTGCAGCTGAAATTCGACCAAGCGATTCGGATCGACGAAGCGAGAAAAGCTTTGGAGTCGAACGGCTTGGGCAATGCCGAATTGCAAGAGTTCGGTCAGGAGAACAAACTCCTGGTCCGTCTGAAGACCTCGACGACCATTGAAGAAAAGGTTGCCGATCGGGTCGTGGCGGTCTTTAAGAAAGAATTTTCCACGAACCATTTCGAGGTTGATTCCAGCACGGAAATTGGACCGACCATCGGGAAGAAACTTCAAGAGGACGCCCTCATTGCGATCGTCATTTCCTTTGCCGGGATCATTCTCTATGTGGCGGCGCGATTCGAATTTCGCTTCGGCATCGCTGCGGCCCTGGCGACCTTTCATGACGTGTTGGCGGTATTGGGCGCCTTTTATATTTTGGACAAGGAAATTACGTTGCTTGTCGTGACGGCATTGTTGACGTTAGCCGGCTATTCGATGACGGATACGGTCGTCGTGTTCGATCGTATCAGAGAAAATCTCCGGATGCGGCGGAGGGAGAGCGAAGAGACAATCATCAATAACGCGGTCAACCAAGTCTTGAGCCGTACGATCATCACCACTTTGACCGTCGTGTTGGTGCTGATTCCTCTGACGCTGGCCGGCGGAGAGGTCTTACACGACTTCTCACTCGCCCTCTTGTGGGGCGTGATCTTTGGAACGTATTCGTCTGTCTTCGTCGCGAGTCCCTTGCTGGTGCTTTGGCCGGGAGGGTCCGGGCGGTTGTTGAAACGGAGTTAGCCGGAATCACAGGCGCGAGAAGCGAGACGTGCGCGACAGGCGCGACTCGCGAAGATGAAACTTCCGACGCGTCCCGCTTTTCTCGCAAGTCGCGCGAGTCCCGCGCCAATAGCGAGATGGGGCACACCCATGACACTCTGGAGTCGGTCTCACAGTCTCCAGCGCAAGATCATCGCGGCGATCGTGCTGGTCGGACTCCTACCCCTGACCCTCCTGCTTGCGCTCACCTACGTCGAGGAGCGGCGCGCGCTTCAAGAAATGACCGGCGCCAACTTCAAGGAAGTCGCCGTGGAAGCCGCTCGCCGCATCGAAATGCAGGTCAGTCGTGGGATGAACGAGGCCCAGCAACTTGCCACGACCCCCTTGCTCCACACCGCCGTCACCGAAGCCAACCGCACGTACGAGGGAAAGGATGCGCGAAATATCCAGGGTATGATCAAGGATTGGCAGCAACGGTGGCGTCAGCGGGATCAGCAAAGCGAGTTTCCCCTCTTCATCAATCGCATCGTCACCAACTATCTCATCCGGTGGCACGATATCCGCAAATCGGACTATATCGGGATCCTGGTGACCGACAACCAGGGGGCGCTGGTGGTCAGTTCCATCCCACAAGTAGAGTATTTTTACGGGAAGACTTCGTGGTGGCAAGCGGTGGTGAAAGGGGGAAGCCCCAGGGGGTATGTCAGCGAGATCGCCTTTGATCCTGCTTTTGGGACTCACGTGGTCGTCGTGGCAGCGCCCATTTTGGACGACACAAAGGGGACGGTAATTGGGACAGTCACAATCCTGTTACGTCGAGATACCATCTTCCACGCCATTGCCGAGGTCATCATCGGAGCGACCGGCCATGCGATGTTGTTCAGTTCCGAAGGTGTTCTCGTGATCTGTCCGGTCTTGTCTCCGGAAGAGCATACGGTAAGGCCCGAGTTGGTCAGTGTCCTCGGTGGGTTGAAAGCTGGTTGGACCGTTGCCTCAGACGATTCGCATGGGGGCCGGAACGCGTTGGTCGGATTCGCTCCGGTCCGATTCGGTGAGAGCTTGGCCCCTGGGAGTCTCGGAGGAAAACAGTGGATCACCGTAGTGCGGCAGGATCCCCAGGAGACCTATGCGCCGCTCGCCGACCTCATGGCGAAAGTGCTGCTCTTTGGGTTACTCGTATTTGCCGTGCTGTGGGGGACAGGGGTGCTCGTTGCACGTCGGATCGCCCGCCCCATTCAGTTGTTACACGACGGCGTGCGTGAGATTGGAAGTGGACGATTGGACCGTCGATTGGAACTGAAGACCGGCGATGAAATTGAGGGGCTCGCTGATGCGTTCAACCTGATGGCGACGAATCTACAACGATCGTTTGCCCAGATTGAACAACGCGTGGTCGATGTGCGCCGTTTGGAAGAAAAGTATCGCGATTTGATCGAACATTCTCCGGAGATGATCTATCAATTGAACAGAAGCGGCCAATTCGTTCATGTGAACAAGACGGGGCTTGAAAAACTGAAATACACTCTCGATGAGATGCTGTCGATGCAGCTTTGGGACCTCGTGCCGCGCGGTCAGGAGCCGTTCGTCTTAAAATATTTGGAACGATTGGTGGCACAAGGGCGCAGCTCGATGGAGACGGTGTTTCTGGCCAAGGACGGTCACCCGATCGACGTGGAGATTCATGCTACGGCGCTGATCGATCAAGAGCGGGGCGGGCTGGTTCACTCGCGTGCATTTGTGCGCGACGTGACCGAACGCCACCGGCTTGAGCGGCATCTGCAAGAATATACGACGAAGCTTGAACAGGCCGTGTCGGAGCGGACGCAACAGCTCGTGGCCTCGCAGGCGCGGTACAAGGCGTTGTTCGACTTGGTGGCTGACTCGGTGTTTATGGTGGATCCGAACGGCACAATCGTCGCGGTCAACAAACGTGAGGAGCAAGCACTGGGGTATGCAGAAGCCGTCGTGGTCGGGCGCCCTCTGCTCGAAGTCGTCCTCTCTGGCTATCACGATTCGTTGCTCGGGTGGCTGAGCGACGTCATTTCCGGGCAACGGAAAGTGCCCACTCAGGAGATCATGGTGCGCCATGCCGGGGGATTGGATACTCCGGTCGAAATGGATTTGATCCGTGTCGGAGTGGCCGACCAATTGTTGGTGATGGTGCAGTTGCGGGACATTACCGACCGGAAGCGGCTTGAACGGCAGCTGGCTACGTACCGAGAAGAGTTGGAGGATAAGGTCCGGGAGCGCACGCGGGAAATCGAAGAGACCAAGCAGTATCTCGAAAATTTGCTCGAAAATGCCAACGACGTCATTTATACCCTCGATATCGAGCAGCGGTTCACCTATGTCAACAGTAAGATCGAAGCGTGGGGCTATCGGAAAGACGATCTGCTTGGGCGCCCGTACCTCGCCCTTCTCTCCAAACGCCATCGCGGGAAGCGTCTCAAGAGCACCTTGGATATCGGAGCGAAGCAGGTCTATGAGGTCGAAGTGGTGACTCGCACGGGGGAGCCGAGGGCTGTTATGGTGAGTGTCTCCCCGCTGCATGGGGTCGGAGGAGCGATCTTGGGCGTGCTGGGCATCGCCCGCGATATGACGGAGACCAAGAAATTGGAGCAGCAGATCAGGAACTCGGAGAAACTGGCCTCGGTCGGAAAGCTCGCTGCAGGGGTCGCGCACGAAATCAACAATCCCCTTGGGGGCATGCTGAACTGTCTCTACAACTTGCGGAAGGGGACGCTGTCGCCGAGCCGGCAAGAGGAGTATTGGGCATCGATGGAAGACGGTGTGCGGCGCGTGCAGAAGATCGTGCGGCAGCTCCTCGATTTCTCCCAGCAACATGAGCCTGCATTCGCTCTGACGGACATCAATCACGTCGTGGATCGGGTATTGGTCTTGACGACTCATCTCTTTGCCCCGAACCGAATCGTGTTGGAAGCGGGATTCGGTCAAGGGCTGCCAAATGTCATGGTCGATCGGCACATGATCGAGCAGGTACTGATGAACCTGGTGTTGAATGCGGTCCAAGCGATGAAAGACGGAGGGGTGTTGACCATCCGAACGTCCGTGGTCGAAGGAATCTGTCTGATTGAAGTTTGCGATACGGGGTCGGGCATTCCGCCGACAGTCCTGCCGAGGATTTTCGATCCATTCTTTTCGACCAAGAGCGAAGGCGAGGGAACTGGCCTCGGCTTGTCGGTCAGCTTGGGCATCGTCGAGCGCCACGGAGGAAAGATTCTGGTGGACAGCGAAGTCGGGAGGGGGACGACCTTTACCCTCTGTCTTCCTGTCTCCCGAGAACGTTCCTTGATGGAGCGAGTGTCATGAAGGGGCTCAAGATCTTACTCGTCGATGACGAGCCGCTGATGCGGCTGTCGATGGTCGATGCATTAGAGACGGTCGGCCATGATGTCGAAGCGGCGGCATCCGGGACGGAAGGGATCGACGCCATTCGCCAACGGCCATTCGATCTGGTGATCACCGATCTGCGGCTCCCAGGCGCGGATGGGCTCACGGTGCTCACAGCGGCGAAAGAGAAGTCACCCCACACTGAGGTCGTGATGATTACCGCCCACGGATCGGTGGAGACGGCGGTCGGCGCCATGAAGCTCGGCGCCTTCGACTACATTACGAAGCCGTTCCAGATGGACGAATTGCTGTTGATCGTCGATCGGGTTGGCCGCGTCGTGACGTTGCGTCGCGAAAATCAGGATCTCAAAGCAGTGCTGGAAGATAAGTTCAGTTTTGGGGGCATTCTCGGCGCGAACAGCCAAATGCGAGCCCTACTCGAGAAGATCAAGTTGGTGGCGGGAACAGATTCGACAACTTTGATTCTTGGCGAGAGCGGAACCGGCAAGGAGCTGGTGGCCAATGCCATCCATCAAAACAGCCCACGCAGCCACTATCCCTTGATCAAAGTCAGCTGTGCGGCGCTTCCGGAAACCCTCTTGGAAGCGGAACTGTTCGGCCATGAAAAGGGGGCGTTTACAGGAGCGCTTCGGCAGCGGCGTGGGCGGTTTGAGTTGGCCCATCGAGGGACGCTGTTTCTCGATGAAGTCGGGGAAATCTCGCCGGTCATCCAGGTGAAATTATTGCGGGTACTTCAGGAGAGGCAGTTTGAACGCGTCGGAGGAAACGACACGATTCACGTCGATGTGCGCCTGGTCTGCGCGACACAGAGAGACCTTCGA
>CBDDRH010000134.1:0-11578 GCA_965233025.1 uncultured bacterium | reverse complement strand
ACGGAGGCGGAGCAGAAGATCGAATCCTTATGCTACACGTTCGAACGCATGAAACCCTATCTGGTTGAACGGTGGCAACCGCTGTCGTTGCAATCCACAACGCCGGCTCCGTTGCGCCACGCAACCACCGACGCAGGAGGTCATCATGGAGAGCTTCATTAATCAAGCGCTGTTAAAACCGTTGGAACTGCTGGGCCATCAAGTATTGACCGTGCTCCCCAATGTGCTCGCCATGGGCATTATCCTACTCGGCGGCCTCTGTACCGCATGGGCATTAGGCGTCTTCTCCGAACGGCTGTTTCGCGTGATCGGATTCGACCATCTCTGTGATCGGCTGGGAATGAATGCAGCGCTTCTTCGTGGAGGAGTCAAGACCGATCCCTCTCGCATTGTCGGTCGCAGCATCTATTGGACAGTGATGGTGTTGGCCTCGATTGCGGCGTTAGGAGCTCTAAACCTGACACCCATTAACCAGTTCGCCCAGTCACTGCTCGCCTATGTGCCCCATCTGGTGACGGCAGCGGTGATTCTACTGGCTGGATACTTTCTCTCCAACTTCGTCTCGCGAGCTGTCCTCATCGCCGCCGTCAACGCCGGGCTGCCTCCCGCCAGACTCATCGCAACCTGTTCCCGCTGGGGAATCCAAGTTCTCGCGGGGGCCATGGCGCTGGAGCAACTCGGCATTGCTCAACACATTGTCGTCGTAGGGTTCGGCATTACTTGGGGAGGAATTGTGCTGGCCGGAGCGATTGCATTCGGACTCGGCGCAGCCGATCTCGCAAAAGGGTTCTTGGAACGGCGGCTTGTGGTCCGATCAAAATCCGGCACGGTCGATGATCTCCATCACTGGTAGCGATGCAAGACTATGCCTAGTTTGATCGTCTATACAGACTTGGACGGTTCGCTCCTGGACGGCACGACCTATTCCTACGAGGCGGCCACTCCAGCCCTTGCTGCGCTCCGCGCGCAGGGTATTCCCCTCGTCTTAGTCTCGAGTAAAACGCGGGCGGAAATGGAACCGCTTCGGCAACGCCTCGACCACCGTGACCCGTTCATCGTCGAAAACGGCGGTGCGGTATTCATCCCTCATGGCCTCTTCGAATTCCCCTTCGAACGCATGCGAACCAAATCGTCTTACCAAGTCATCGAATTAGGCCTTCCCTATCACATGCTGCGCGACGTACTCAAACAAATCGAAGATGCTGTCGAGACGCCGTTACAGGGTTTTGGCGACCTCTCGGTAGAAGCCATTATGCAGGTGACCGGACTCCCGCACGCCGACGCTATCCTGGCCAAGCAACGAGAATACGACGAGCCCTATCTCCTCCAAGGTCCTCAGGCACTTATCGAAGAAGTCTGCAGGCAAATCGTCACCCGGGGACTTCGATGGACAAAAGGAGGGCGGTTATTTCATCTGATGGGAGAGAACAACAAAGGGGAAGCCGCTTCCGTACTCCTCCGTTGCTACCATCGACAACAACGTATGAGAGGACAAGTGGAACGGATCGAAACGGTTGGGATCGGGGACAGCATCAACGACGCGCCTTTGCTCGCAATGGTGGACTACCCCATTCTCGTTCAGAAACCAGACGGATCCTATGACCCGGATATCCATCTGTCAGGGATGATTCGTGCGCCGGGAATAGGGCCGGTGGGATGGAATGAAGCCGTCTTGGACCTGTTGGCGCAGGTACCGTAAGAGACTACGTGAGTATGATGCGCGAGGGAGGCACCCCGCCCTTCTGGGCGGGGATTTCAGATGGGGTATATCAGCGAACGCGGGACCGATCATTCGCTTTCATTAATCCTCCTCAGGATTAATGATATGGAGCCCTGCTGAATGACAGGCTGTCAGCAATTGTGTGTCGGCACTGACGACGGTCAGCCGCAAGGGCTTGAGTTCCAAAGCCAAAGCCAAATGCAAGACCTGTGGTGTTCGGAGCGCAGGATACTCCAACGCGAGTTCTTTCGTGGCTAAGTACGTCTGCATCGTCGGGGCAATGAACTGGTAGAGACCCTCCTGAGATTCTTTCTCGAACTTATGGATCACCGAGTAACAATCATCTCGCGTGATGTCTCCATGGTGGGCTCGATTCGCGAAGGCTGTATAAAAATCGGTCACGGACCACGTCGGCAGAATTGCCACTTTACTCCGTTTCACCATGAGCCTGGCGATGATGCGTGTGCCGCGCTCCATGCTGTAGCGTTTCACCAGCGCTGTTGAGTCGAAATAGTAGTATGGCATGCGATCACACTCTCCCCTTTAGAATGATGGCGGCCAAGGGGCCCGGCATTTTCGAGAGCCGATCCTGGAGTTCGTCCAGCGGCAGCTCGTCATACCCCTCTTTACGAAACTTGTCGGCCAGATTGCCTTGATTGAATGACGCCGTGTCGCTCTTGAGCCGCTCACCCAGACGACGCTTCGCCAACCGACTGGGAACCCGCTGTTTTGTGACCGTCAATCCGCGGCCACGGCTGCGTGGCGCACGAGTTGATGTGTGTCCTGCTTCCGATTTCGATTTGGCCATACCCTCCCTTTCTCTAAGTTAGTGGGACGCTGACGCCGGCGTAGATGCCAGCCCGTCTCGAGGACATCCCGCAGGCTGACTCGCCTGTACCGGCAGTTCCAACTCACCATACACATGTGCCGCAATGGCCTTCGCCACATCGGTGGAAAACTCTTGCTGCATGACACGCACAACTTTGGCCGTCGCCTCGCGATCCGACAGATGCCCTTCCTTGCCACCCTTCGACAACGCGCCGACCACGCGCTGACTGGTTAAATCCATGACTTCAAAATCGCTGCACCATCGCACGAACTTGAACTGCGGATCGCGCACATCAATCGGCCACACCCGCACCACGCCCCGCACCAGCAACTCCGGGTATGGACCGCTGGAGTCGCCGCCCATAGAACGATCCCCTCCCCACGGCCGACTCGTGACTTGGAGGCCTTCCTTCAATAACCCCTCCGTCAAGGCGCGTTGCGCCGGTTCAACTTGATCGCCGGTCACCACAACCGCCAGTACGAGATTCGTGGCAAGAAACTGTTCGAGTTCGTGCGTGAGTTCGCTTACGCGGTAGCTCGCGGCAGTACCCTGCCCGGTCGGTCGAATCACGCGAAGGTCGACGTTATAGGTCTCTCGCAGCACAAGATTTTTGGTCGCGCGTCTCAGTGCTCTGACTCGTGCCAGCTTGTCGGCGGTCCGACGAGCCTCTTCGACATCGTCACTGATCGATCGGTCCAGCTCGGTAATGCGTTCCATGAAGACCGTCTCTGCTTGAGGTCGGTGCATCCCCGCCAAGGCATATTGGATCCCCTTGCTCGCATCGACCCATCGATCGACGATCCGGACGCTCTCCAATACTTTGTCGGTCGACACACGGGTCAGATTGTCGAGCGTCAAACGTCGTTCATCGCTGCTGTATCCGCGCTGCTCAATCACCAGGTAGGACTCCCAGTCCTTCGACTGGGCATTCACCTCGGCCTTGAAAATGCGGGCCACCGCTGCATAGGCGCGATCTTCGGCTGCCGCGCCACTTCCCGCCTGTCCCACCCCGACGAGATATTGACCGGGCGGATAGGCGGCACTAACCCCGTCAACCCAGTCCGGTTTCGATTGTCCTCCAAACAAGGCACAGCCGGATAGTGCGACCAACGCCATCGATACCACCACGATTCGGCGCACAAACGACGATCCGTCTATCATGGCATGACCCTTTGAATGAGCACAGCAGTCTCGCCTGGCCCCAGGGACAGGGTCCGCATGTCCTCAGGCTTCAGAGGGTCGTGAGACCCGCCAACTAACCGGTTCTGCACCTGGTAGCGGCCCGGTGGAACCCAGACCCGCCCGAGATGGATTTCATCGGGCAATGTCTGCCAGCTCCGCTTGTCGGCTTCTTCCGATGCCACCGCAAAGCCTTTCGTCAGCAGTCCGACGAGAAGACCGACCCATGGCCCCGCATCTCTCCCTGCTGCTTGCTCCGCCGCCCTAGTTGTCGCTTCAGCCACCGCGAACTTCGTGCCCGCACGGGCGAGAGCCTTCGCGGTGATGGCAGCCATTCGTTCCGATAGCGCTTTCTCTGCTGAGGCCGTCACATTATTCACCAACTCAGTACTTACGGTCACCCGGTTGCCGTTCTCCGGAATAAGGTTCACCGTATTGACCGGCATCGGCACTTTCTGCGGAACGAGCCGTGGCAACGCCACTCGAACGACACGTCCGTTAAGCCCGTAGAAGAGCGTGTCCATCCCTCGGCTGGACTGTCGATTAAACTGCGAAACCCCGCGGTTGAGGAGCACCAATTGGAGTGCATCGACACTGATCGGCAGGTCAAGAAACTGATCCTCCTTGCGTGGTGCGCGGCCATTATAGCTGATCACGATGACTTGAGCGAGTTGTTGTAACGCTAGACTAGTCTCCCACCTCGTGTCTGGGAAAACAGATCGGTACTCGGTCAATTCTTGAGTAAAGTGCAGTGCCTCTGCCGTTCGTAATAGATCTTCCCGTAGCTGTGACGGAACAGCCATGTGCGACCATGCTCGAGTCGCATCAAACGTCTCATACGCTTTCCGATAGGCAATAAACGCGTTATTCACATCGCCGGTGCTTTCATAAAGGATGCCGCTTAAATAGCGCGCAAATCCGTCATCCCGATACGCATGTGTCTTTTGTGTTTGATCCGACAAGAGGTTGAGCCGGTGATCGATACGCCGGGCTTCGACCAGCGCATCCTGCCACTGGTCCAACATCGCATAGTTGAGGGCCTTCACGACATTGATCAGCACCTGTTCATGGGGATCGCCCTCATAGGGTAACGCCGTATCATTCGTCATGAACGCGAGGGTTTCCGTTCGAATCTTTCGCGTATAGAGACGATCCAATTCCTCCTCAGCCTGTTCCAATACGGCGTTGCTCTGCTGATATTCACCGGCAAGGTGAAGAGTCATGCCTCGATCCATGCCATAGAGCACACGGCTTTTTTCGCCATATTCCTTTTCAGCCTGCTGGACGATGGCATCTGCGCTCTTCGGGTCGTGGGCGCGTAGGCTTGCGTCGATGAGGAGGTATCGATCGACTGAGGGGCCGCATCCGGCAAGCAGCACACACGCCAGCACGGCAAGGAGAGACTGGGTGGAAATAACAATGCCCCACCGTGCCGGAATACAGGCGGCGGGGCATGAGGCATGAGGGCTCAACGGAGGTTGCAGAGCCTAAAAGATTGAACGTTTCTTTTCGACGACTTTCTTAATCTTCTTCTGACCGAACCACACTTTGGCGTTGCTTTCCAAATCCACCATTTGAAGATCGACCTGATAGAAGACCGCCTTCGTCCCTTCGGCCTCGTCGAGGATCGTCGCAATGGTGCCTTTCATCATGTAATCGGCGCCGATTTCTTTCCCCGGCGCTTTCTGCGTGTCCTCGCGCGCATACATCGCTTGTTCCTTGCGCTCGGTGCGAAGTTCCTCGCGATCTCCCTTTCCTGCCACAAAGGTGACTTTCTGGGAGTTCGTAAGCTCACGCTCAAGATCGGTCACAAACGTATTAACGTTGATATGTTCGTGGCTACTGTTCTGAATGGTTCCGACGACGACGACCGGCTGGCGGCGCTTGGAGCTGGAGAAATTGTTCAGCCACGGATACTCCAGCGCCTCTTTGACCATAGACTCCGCAACAATCCGAGAGTCAGTATCGTTCCAACGCCCGCTCAGATCCGTGACGACCCCTGCGTCAATCCTGGTTATCTTAGTTTCCTGAGCACAGCCGGCCAGCGACAGCACCGCCAGTGCCACGAGTCCGATTCGTCCTCTATCCATTACGATCACGAGATACCTCCTCGCAGATGCTGCAATTGGCGTGCGCTCAATCAACCCCTTAGCGCGGTGCGCGCTTGTCTTCTTCCTTTTCAAGCCGTTCAAAGAGTTTGTCCGCATTCTTTCTGACGTAATCGCGAACCTCCGCGTTGAGTTCCTTCGCCCTTTCGAGATTATCCTTCATCTCCTCGAGACTCAGCTTAGTCAAGACGTAGTAGGTACTGGTTTTCTCATCCTTGTAGCGTTCGATGGGGCGCACTCCGCTGAGCGTCGTGGTGGTCACCGTCTTAATGGCTCGCTCGATATTCTGCTCTTCCGTGTTTCTCGTAAAGTCTCCAGCCGTCGTGGAAGCGGCGTAATCACGCATCAAGTAGCCGGTATAGGTATCGAACGTCTTTGCGATTTCCGCTCTGGCACGATTTTCAGCAGTATCCCAGGCCAATGGCTCGTTTCTGACACCCGTGACAGACCCCACTCCATAAAATGCTTTACTATCTTTCTCATTGAACGCCCCAGACCCTTGTTTCACCCACTTTGGAGGACCGCCGCAGGCAGCGAGTCCGATCATCAGGGCGATCGCTACTCCTCCCCCGATTAACCTCGATCTGAACCCCAGTTGCCTATTCATGCGCATGCCTCCTTGGTGATGATCAGGACGGTGACACTGGCGATATACCAGCGGCTGATGCTGCGACAAAGGTTCGAGAATTCACACGAATTCATGCTAGCATGCACCCCCAATCCAGTCAACGAAACCGACGGCTAATGGTCGGCCGTCGCACTCCTATTTATCACGGAGGATGCGCGTGGCAGACGTCCAAATCGAAGACGGCATCATTAAAATTCTAAGCTTGGAAGTTCAAGATCCCAAAGCGGCCGCAGTCCTCGCCGAATATCCTCAGGCCCGGTGGGCAGAAATTACGAGAAAAGCATTGAAAATTGGACTGGGGTATCTCAAGGGCGGCGAGAAAGCTTAGCAATAAGATAGCGGCTGCAGTTGAGGATTAGATTGAGGACAGTCCCAACACTTCACTCTCTACCTCAACCGGAGCAGGTCACCTTCCGGAAATCTAGACGAGCTCTCACCGCCTAGCTAGGGCTTTGCGGGAGCGGTTGGTGTTGATTGTGCCACAGCAGCTCGGGCACGGGCGTGATTCCCACCAAGTTCAAGATAGCGCGTGAAGGCCTCAACCGACTTCGGTTGATCCTTCAGTTCATCGGCGTAGAGGATGCCCAGCGAGAAATAGACATCGACATAGTTGGGATTCACCACCAGCGCCTCCCGCATGGCACTCTCAGCGTCGACATACTGCCCGCGCTTTTCGTAGATCAACCCGAGCGTATACTGAGAATCAGGGTTCTTTGGAGCATACTGTACCGCCAGCTTTGCCGCTGACAACGCCTCGCCAAGATTCGGCAGCACTTCCAGCAACACGTAGCTCTTGAGTACATAGGCATCGCCGAACGTGGAGTCGTATTCCAGCGCTTTATTCAGCCGCTCCAACGCTTCCTCTGATGATTTCCCGGTTTGGAGCAGCACGAAGGCTTGATCATACTGCATCTTCGCGGCCTGTCGTCGTTCGGCCGGAGACTGGGGTTCTGCCCCTAAGATAAAGGAGGCTTTTCGGCCCTCGATCAAGACCGTATCTCCCTCCCCTTCAAGTTGCACAAAGAGAGGATGCTGGGCGCCCTTCGACTGTTCCAGAACTTGCTGCTTCACATAAGCTCCGACTTCCGAGGCCATGAGCCATCCGTTGTGATTACGATCCGCCATGCCCCTCAGCCCATTCACCAGTATCTGCACGAAAAGACTCTTCCCATGCTCTTGACTCAACGACTCTCCTTTATCACCCGCCGTCAACACTTGGACGGCTCGCCGTTCCGTCTCGTCTTCGGGAGCCAATCGCCCTTCGAGGGACAGGGGCTGAGCCGTGCTGACCTCCCATCCACGAACCGCGGCATTCACGAAGAAGAGCGTATGTCTGGATGCGATACGCCGGCTAAATTCTTTCAGCTGTTCAAACGTCACTGATTTGGAAACATTCCCCATCTGCGCATCCCAGGGCACGAGATACCCCAGTTCGTTGCCATCAAGATCCTGCGTGACACCCGCATGTCCGGCGAAATACAGCACAAGCCGATCATATCGACCAACCTTCCGGGGCAAGAAATCCGAGAGCGTCTGCTGCAAGCGCCGAGCGCTCGCATCCTTGTCGTAGAGTTCAACAACCTCTTCAAAGCCCAGGCTGCGGAATGCCTGGGCCACCGCTTTAGCATCCTCAATCGTCCCGGGAATTTTTGGGGCCAGGAGATAGTTCTCCACCCCGATGACAATGGCCCATGACTTGTAATAGAGCCCTTCCGGCTTCCCCAGTTGGGCGGATGTAGCTGGCGGATAGAACATGGCCACCAGCGAAGTGGTGAGACAGACAAGAAGGAGGGACCGCAATTGTCGGCGCGCAATCAGCAGCATCAGTTGGGCCGGCCTCAGTGTGTGACGCGTAAAAAATTTACCCTACTCTCGCCTCTGCGCGACTGTCAAGAAACGGCAAGGCGTGGTCTTGGAGCAATCGAATAACCACAGGATGACCCCGGATTTTCCTTTTCCCGTACCAAGGTATGGTTGAGTTCCTCCCCGCCCCTCCAGCATAATAACGCCGAATTGCTTTACACCACGACCTGAAGGAGTCATCGCACTATGGCAGAGAACATCGAGACCCTCCTTAAGGAAAGCCGTGTGTATCAGCCGACCACTCAAACTAAATCTGCGGCCTATATTCAGGACTACGAAAGCGCCTACAAAACATCGATCGCCGATCCTGAAGGTTTCTGGAGCGATGTCGCCAAGGAGCTTGAGTGGTTCTCCCCCTGGACCAAGGTGCTCGAATGGAATTATCCCTGGGCCAAGTGGTTCGTCGGCGCCACCTGCAACATCGCCTATAACTGTTTGGACCGCCATGTCAAAACCTGGCGTAGAAATAAGGTGGCGGTCATCTGGGTCGGCGAGAACGACCAAGAACGGGTTATCACCTATGGCGAGCTCTATCGACAGGTCAATCGCTGCGCGAATGCGCTCAAGAAACTTGGGCTCACGAAGGGAGATCGAGTTACGATCTACCTTCCGAAAGTCCCCGAACAGATCGTTGCCATGCTCGCGTGCGCGCGTATTGGCGTCATTCATAGCGTGGTGTATTCCGGATTCAGCGCCCCAGCCCTCGCAAGCCGCATTCAGGATGCCGAATGCAAGCTGGTCATTACGGCCGACGTCGGGTTTGACCGGGGAAAAGTCCTCAATCTCAAGTCGGTGGTCGACCAAGCCGTCGCCAACTGCCCCACCGTCGAACGGGTCGTCGTCTTACGACGTCAGACTCCTGCTGTGAGCTTATCCGGACCGAAGGAGATCGATTGGCACGACTGGCTGAAGGACGAGAAGGCGGTCTGCGAGGCCGAGCATCTGGATGCAGAACATCCTCTGTACATTCTCTATACGTCGGGCACGACCGGAAAACCCAAAGGTGTGGTCCATGTCCACGGCGGCTACATGGTCGGGACCTACATCACCACGAAGTATGTCTTCGATCTCAAAGAAGACGATGTCTACTTTTGTGTTGCCGATCCGGGCTGGGTCACCGGGCACAGTTATATTGTCTATGGTCCCCTCCTCAACGGCGCCACAATCCTCACAGCTGAAGGCAAGCCAGACTATCCAAACCCGGGCCGCTGGTGGGATTTGATCGAACGCTACGGCGTGTCGATTTTCTATACGACCCCCACCGCCATTCGCCTACTCATGCGCTATGGAGAAGACTGGCCCAAGAAATACGATCTCTCTACCCTCCGCATCCTGGGGAGCGTGGGCGAACCGATCAATCCGGAAGCCTGGGAATGGTTCCATCGCGCCGCCGGTGGAGATAAACCGATCATGGACACCTGGTGGCAGACCGAAACAGGGTCCATCCTGATTACACCCCTACCGACAGTTCCGTTGAAGCCAGGCTCTGCTACCAGACCTTTCCTTGGTATCGAAGCCGATGTCGTGGACAGTGCAGGCAACAGCCTCCCTGCCAACGCCGGCGGCCTGGCCGTCATCAAGAAGCCCTGGCCCTCGATGATGCGAACCATCTACAAAGATCCGGAACGCTACAAGACTTATTGGAACACGATCCCGAACTGCTACACCGCCGGTGACATCTGCCACAAAGATGAGGACGGCTACATGTGGTTCATGGGCCGCGCCGATGACGTGATTAAAGTAGCCGGCAACCGGCTCGGCACTGCCGAAGTGGAAAGCGCTCTAGTCAGCCACCACGCCGTAGCGGAAGCTGCGGTGATCGGCAAACCGCACAAGCTTGTCGGCGAATCCATCAAGGCCTTCGTCATTCTGAAGCAGGGGGAAGTGGACAGCCCCGCACTAATCCAGTCGATCAAGGATCAAGTCATGAATGAATTGGGCAAAATCGCCGTGCCGTCAGAAATTGACATCGTGCCCTCGCTCCCCAAAACCCGGTCAGGAAAAATCATGCGAAGAGTACTCAAAGCGAAAGAGCTCGGACAGGACCTTGGCGATATCTCGACGATCGAAGATTGATTCAACCGGCTTCTAGGCCGGTAATCGATAAGACGTCTGTGCGTTCAGCAAAAAATCGGAGGCTGATCATGTATTCAGCAACAGGTTTTAGGACCCTGTCCAACATTGACCGCTCTACTGCGGCAAACGATGGCCAGGCATCTACTTTGTTCTCGGCCCCGAAAAATCCTCAACGTATTCCAGCGAATACGCCTCCGGTTTTTCGGGGCCTGTGGCCGCGCATCTGCCTGCCCCTCCTTCGCCTCGTAAGGAGCAGCAATGTCGGACAGGCTCCTAGAATCACGGTCGCAATAGGGGTGTTGGCGCTTAGCCTGGCAGTGATCAGCCCGGCCGTCACCTGGGCCGCTGAACCAGTCAAGCAGGAGAAGAAGGTGAAAAAGCCGGCTAAAGCAGGCACAAGCGCGTCCTCCACAAAAAAGACCACTCAAAAAGCGACCGCTCCAAAATATGCTACAGCCGAGACTGCGGGAAAAGCTCCATCCTGTTTCGGTGAAGCGCCAAAACTCGACAAGCTCACACCCGACGAAGGAAAAGCCGGAACCAAAGTTATCATTACCGGAGCCAGCTTCGGCGAGGCAGCCTGTCTACATGGCGTCTCCTTCGGCCCGGGTCACCCAGCCAAGTTTAAACAGAACAACGACAGCATCACCACGACTGTGCCAAGCGGAGGCAAGAAGGGCCTGGTCCTCCTCACCGTCACCACGGCCTCGGGAGAAAACTCAAAGCCGTTTCTTATAAAATAGAGTGGGCAAGAAGCCGCCAGGTGCCCTTCCAAGAGATGGAAAGTAAGCGGGCCTGGAAGAGCCTCCTGAGAGGGCTCGTCGGACATGAAACGTAAGCCAGGCGAACCGATCTATCTCAAGCCTCACATGCTGGGCCTCGCGCTAGCCGTGGTCTTCCCCATTCTGCTACCCCTCCTATACCACCACTATGTCGGACCGCTGAGCTTTGCCATTCAATTTGCCGCGACGTTAATCATCGCTCTGATCGGAAGCATCGTTCTTTATTTCACCTATCGATCCTCGGCTCAGAACGAACCGTAACACCTGACGTCGAACCTGTCTCCCATCACCTGTCTTGGGTATTCCAGCGACACATGAGTCGTTTCCTGCCGGGCAATACCCCAATGGCATTAGCTCACAGGGCACCCGCCTAAGCCCGCGCCTTCCCCGTTC
>CBDDRH010000133.1:0-2595 GCA_965233025.1 uncultured bacterium | reverse complement strand
GATGTGGTCTCCACGCTTCGCAAGCTCGGGCATGACGTCAAGCCGCTGGGGGTCAAAAGCGATCTCGGGGTGCTTCGATCGGCCATAGAGGATTGGAAGCCGCACATTGCCTTCAATCTGCTTGAAGAGTTCGATGGGGTGGCGGTATACGACCAGAATGTCGTGTCGTATCTTGAACTGCTTCACGTGCCGTATACCGGCTGTAACCCTCGTGGATTGATGCTGGCGCGAGACAAAGTTCTTTCGAAGAAGCTGTTCTCGTTCCATCGCATCCCGTTCCCGGATTTCATGGTGGTGCCACAAGGGCGGACCGTCAAACGGCCCAAGTGGCTGTCGTTTCCCCTCATTGTCAAATCGGTGACCGAAGAGGCGTCGCTTGGGATCTCGCAAGCGTCCATTGTTCAGGATGACGACAAACTCAAGGAGCGCGTCGAATTCATCCACGCGAGCGTCGGGACCGGCGCCCTCATTGAGCGGTACATCGAAGGGCGCGAGCTGTATGTCGGGGTGATGGGCAATGGGCATGTCCACATCTTGCCGGTGTGGGAGTTGATCATGGATAAGCTTCCGGATGACGCCCGTCGGATTGCGACAGAACGAGTCAAATGGAGTCGCACCTATCAAGACAAATATGGGATTCGATCAGGCGAAGCCAGGAATCTTCCTGAAGGGAAAGCGGAGGAGATTCAGCATCTCGCGAAGCGTGTCTATCGCGCGCTCGGCCTCAGCGGTTATGCCCGCATCGACGTGAGAATGGACAACGCGGGGAATGTATATGTGCTGGAGGCCAATCCGAATCCACAAATAGCGCACGACGAAGATTTTTCTGATTCGGCAGAGAAAGCCGGCTATACCTATAAAGATCTATTGCAAGAACTGCTGAACATCGGGCTTCGCTGGCGGCCAGCCAAAGCGGCCTAGCCATTACCTCTCCCCCGCCCAACATCTTCGGATACTTCCGCAGCCCGTCAGAGCATCGACTCCTCACGAGACTCGGCCAAAATTCCTGTGCTTTTTCCGCAGGCAGGCTCGAACGTTTGGTCAGGATGTAGGAATCATGGCCGAGGTGAGGAGGCCGTTATCTGAACTACGGGTTGAAGCGAAAACCAAACAGCAGGGCAACACTTGTTTTGTCATGCCCCGAATATGACGGAGAAAGATTGATGTCGTGGAGATTGACGATCAATGTCGAAGTCAAGGCGACATTGTGGCTAGCCTGGTACTCGAGTGAGGCACCAATAGGGATGTACCAGCTCGTGTCGTTGCGGTCGATGCGCCCAGGGCCGGCCCCTCGGTCTAGGTCTGAGTGGATCAATCCGATTCCTGTGAAGGGCACCAGATTGATGCCGTTATTGAGACGAAAGTAATAGCGGCCGACCCCAGCGAAGGAGATCTGGAAGAGATCGCCTGTCGGACTGATCTGCATTAACGGTCCGACAGAGAAGTTTCGATCGAGAAAGTAGTCACCACTGAATGCCAGGTTGAGTACCGTGCCATTGACCGTTCCGGATGTGAATCCCAGGCCGCTTCCGAATCCCCAACGGTTTTCGTCGGCGTGGGCCTGAGATGCGAATACAGCGGTGCCAGCGACCAAGATCGCGAATACGGTGGTGGTGCAGGTCAATCGTGAGAATGTGGTAGCAATCTGCCGAACCATGGCGGCGGACTGTAGCACAGAGGATGGGCTTGGACAAGTCGTTTGAGTGCACTGGCGACAGTAGGGTATTCTCTGCCACCGTACACGAGGGAGGGGGAAAACATGTCAGCCAACTCGATGACCCCGAGACAAGCAGCGATCGCCCTGGTCGCAGCCATGCCGATCGGCGTGTCCGTTCAGCAGCTGGAGGAATATGGGATCGAGGCGACGACGGAGCAGGCTCAGGCCATCACGCAGGAGGTGCTCTCACTCAATCTGTTTTGGATTTTTGCAGCCATCGAGGCGCACATCCCTCAGAAATATCAGCCGGCGCTGTCGGATCACATGTTGGCATCGATAGAAGCAGGATGGGGGACGACCGTGCCCGTTGGCCCAGCATCCTGGCCCGTCTACCTCAACGAATGGCAGGAACGTCGTGGTCGGTATGGTCGCTTGGTTGAAGAAGGGGCGAGTCCGCTTGCGGTGAGTGCGGAAGCCGCCGCGTTGATGGAGGAGAGCCGATTGGTCAAAGAAGCAGAGAGGCGTAATCTCTTGACCCTGCTGATCGACTTTGTACCAGTCGACACCTATGGGCAGTTACTGGAAGATGTCGGATAATCTCTTGGCAGGCTGTTGATAAAGTCCGCCAGCAGCGTTCTCGCGTCGTTCAGATCCTCGACGTACCCCAGAGGGTACGCCTGCGGTCTTCACTCGGTGCGGCCTTGCTGGACGGCCTTTCTGAACAGCCTGCAGGCCATTTAGCTTCCGTCAGTGGCATCATCTCGTTTGCCAAAAACCTGCTTTTCTGGAATGCCATTTCAGAGGTAGCGGTGATCGACAACCTTCCCCGTTTCGTTCAATTCATAGAGCAGCGGCGCACCCGTTGGGATATTCAACTCCAGCACTTGCTCTCGGGAGAGCTGCTCCAACTCCATAATCAACGCTCGTAAACTGTTTCC
>CBDDRH010000132.1:0-5324 GCA_965233025.1 uncultured bacterium | reverse complement strand
GGCTGGAGTCTTCTCGGCCTGCGGTGGTACGGACGGTTGTGATCCATCGTCCGGCGGCACAAGCTCCGCCAGATTCACACGCCCGTCTTTGGATATTCGTGCGGATACATAGGGTGCCGTGAGCCGGATAGTATCGAACACATACGCCCGACGAAAGAGTGAGCTTGCCTGAAGATTGATGAAGAACTCCTCAAACCCGAGCAAGGCCGACTGATCCGTCTCTCGGATTTCAAGGCCCGTCACCCGAAGCGACAGCGTAAAGGGATTCAGCTCCACCTCTTGGACCAGCACCGGACGCTTGAGCTTCTCGGCAACCGCCGGAATCGCGTAGGCTGTGATGAGGTAGGGAACGAGAAAAAATCCGACGAGCGCGTAGACCAGTGCCAAGCTTAAGGCGATAACCGCAAGACGAGAAGGACGAAGCAGCCAGCGCATGGATTAAGAAACCCTGTGGTGCGCCCGGCTGGAATCGAACCAGCGACCCTCAGCTTAGAAGGCTGATGCTCTATCCGACTGAGCTACGGGCGCCTGCAGAAGAAGTTATAAGTTCTGAGTTATGCGTTCTGAGTTGTCAGGCAGTAATAATTGAAGCATCCACTGGATCGATCGCGCGGTATTCTTACAACTCAGCACTCCGCTGCGGTGTGGTCGGGGCGAGAGGATTTGAACCTCCGACATCCTGCTCCCAAAGCAGGCGCGCTACCGGGCTGCGCTACGCCCCGACTCGAGTACCTCGAATTCCATTTCGCGTAACAGATCTTTCGCCTGAGTGAATGCTTTGGCGCGATGGCTGATCGTGTTTTTTTGACTCGCCGACAGCTGGGCCAAGGTCTTTCCTAATTCTGGAATGAGGAATACAGGATCGTACCCGAATCCTAACGTCCCTCTGGCCTCTTCCGCAATCATTCCATTCAATATTCCCTGTGCCACTCGTATTCCATCTGAAGGGAGTGCGATTGCTGCGACGGTCAGAAAGCGAGCGGTGCGTTGCTCACACGGCACGCCCATCAATTCCCGCAGCAGCTTTCGACAGTTGTCTTCGTAGGTCGCACCTTCGCCGGCATACCGGGCCGCGTAGATACCGGGCCGCCCACCGAGCGCATCTACTTCCAGCCCCGTATCGTCGGCGACTGCCGGCAAGCCCGTGAACTCGGCAATGGCACGCGCCTTCTTGACTGCGTTGGCCTCGCACGTGTCCCCATCTTCGACCACGTCCGGAGCATCCGGGAATTCGTCGAGTGTATGAATCGTGATGCCCAGATCGCCTAAGAGGGCTGCAAGCTCCTCTCCCTTATGCCTATTGCGGGTCGCGAGCACCAATTCACGAATCATCGTCTTTGCCCTATTCCAGTTCGCCGATCAAATCCTTCTGCAACGCGGTGAGGGTCTGAATCCCGCTCCATCCCATCGCCATGAACTCGTCCATTTCCTGTTTGGCAAAGGGGGTCCGCTCCGCTGTACCCTGGACTTCGACATAGCGCCCTTGTCCGGTCATGACCACATTCATGTCGACATCGGCCATTGAATCTTCTGTATAGGCCAAATCGACGAGAATTTCCCCTCCCACTTTTCCTACACTAATGGCAGCAAGATAATCCGTCAACGGACGTTTCTTCATCAGGCCTCGCTTCTTGAGGACTGTAAATGCGTCGGCCAGGGCGATGAACGCTCCTGTAATAGACGCCGTTCTGGTCCCTCCGTCGGCCTGGATGACGTCGCAGTCGAGCCAGATCGACCGCTCGCCCATCTGGCCCATATCTGTCACCGCACGGAGGGCTCGCCCGACAAGTCGTTGAATCTCCAACGTCCTGCCACCTTGTTTCCCTTTGACCGCTTCACGGGGGGATCGCTCATGGGTCGAACGGGGGAGCATCGAATACTCTGCCGTCACCCATCCTTGCCCTTTCCCCTTCAGAAACGGAGGCACCTTCTCCTCAATGGAGGCCGTACAAATCACTTTGGTGTCACCCATTTCAATCAGAACAGACCCTTCGGCATGTTTAATGAAGTTCCGCGTCACCTTCACCGGACGAAGCTGATCTTTTCGTCGCCCATCGACACGCAATAGTCCTGTTGCACTACTCATCGGTTACTCCAGTTAATGAATGTCGCGCATTATAGTAAAGGCCCTGTGAAAGCGCAATGAAACCGGCCTGCTGTCCCACATCAGCGAGTGCATCTTGGGAAAAATAGACGCGCATTCGATCATTCCCGCCGATCAACTTGTACAAAAGTACGCGGCGTGAACGGCTAAATCTGTACAGGTGTGCGCTCACTCCAGCCCCATACCCCGCTTAGGCATCGAGCACGGATGCCGCCTCCCAAATCGAACTACGTAAAACACAGTCACAGCGCGGTATCGCACGGCTTCTCGGCTAAGAATCCATCAGCCGGTGCAAGGCCCATAGCGTGCGGCTTTTCAAAATGTATTGGCACAAAATGTGCTCTTCACCGTACAGTCTCTTGAGACGTGACTGTCGTGACACAAACGAGCACCCACTGAGCGTAAACAGTTTCCTTCTTCATATACCGTAGACTCATAATTCATGACCTTGCTTCTTGACCGATCCACCCAGCAAGCCCTCCTTGAACTCACGCGCGTTCTGATCGTCGACGACGAAGAACCCATCCGCCGGCTGCTCGGATACATGCTTCAAACCCATGGGTATGAAACGGTCCTCGCGTCCGATGCGCGTGAGGCACGAGCAAAGCTGGAGGAACAACCCTTTGCGTTGGTGCTGTGCGATGTGAATATGCCCGGTGAATCTGGCATGGATCTCGTCCGCAATATTCTGAGTCAGCATCCCCACACCGCCACGATCATGGTAACCGGTCTCGACAGCTCGATGCTGGCGAATGCTGCGCTGGACATGGGCGCCTTTGGATACATTGTCAAGCCGTTCGAGTCCAATGAAGTCATGATCGATGTCGCCAATGCGCTCCGCCGCCGCCGGCTTGAGCTTGAAAATCGCATGCACCGTGAGAATCTTGAAGATGTCGTCAGAACCAGAACGATGGCTCTCCAGCAAGCGCTCGAGTGGCTCGAGGTCAGCGAAAAGGAGCTGCGTCTCTCACGTGAGGAAACGATTCAACGACTCGCCATTGCCGCAGAATACAGAGACAGTGCCACGGCACAGCATATTCACCGCATGAGCCACTACTGTGAATTGCTCGCGAGGAAGTATGGGTTGTCATCGGAACGATGTGATTTAATCCGCACTGCCAGTCCGATGCACGACATCGGGAAAATCGGCACACCGGATCATGTACTCCTCAAGCCCGGCAAGTTCACACCGGAAGAATTCACCGTCATCTCTCAACATGCCGAGATCGGTTACCGTATCCTCAGTGGATCGGACGCGGAAATCCTCAAAGTTGCGGCATCGATCGCCTGGACTCATCATGAGCGTTGGGACGGCAACGGATACCCGCGCAAGTTGAAGGGCGAAGCGATTCCTGTGGAAGGACGAATCGCCGCAATTGCCGATGCCTTCGATGCCCTCACCACACAACGGGTCTACAAGCCCGCCTTCCCCCTCGATCACGCCGTCGAGCTTATGACCAAACATCGGGGGGAACACTTCGACCCCGAGCTCCTCGACGTTTTCTTCGCCTCGCTGAATGACATCAAGCAGATCCATGCCCAGTATGCGGACCAATTGCCACGTGGAATAACTCGCGAGTCATAGCATCTTTTTCATCATTTCGTTGACCGGTTTTCCGCCCGCCGATATACTTTCCCCATCTCGTCAGGTACAGCCCACATACAGATTCACCGGCCCTGTACCCAGCATATTTCATGCGTGCGAAAGGATTGCCATTATGGCAAAGAAGGCAACGGCGGCTCGCAAACAGGGAGCGACGCGCAATTGGATCGCCTATCTGTGCGAATCCCTGGTCACGTCCGGGGTCATGCCGACCTGGGAAGCAGCAACGTATCTGACCGAAAATCTGTTTGGAGAAAAACCAAATCCACGCCTCTTAAGTACAACCAATGCTTACGAAGTGACGTCTCAATTTCTTCAGCGGCTATACCATCCCCTCGTCGAGGCAGCGTCCCGCGACTTCACCTTGCCGGATGGCGCCATGCTGCATGTCTTTACGGATATCAGCCTCACCGGCAAATCTGCCGTGCTCGTAGTCTATGTGTCCGGCGATAATCACCCACACCAGTTGCTGATGTTGGACGTCGCCAAAGCGTGGGAACTGGTCTTTACTGATTCAGAGGACGTGAATCGCTGGGCGGAAGAACGCTATCGGTGGGTCAAGTCGGCGCTGACCGCGGCAATCGGAAAACCTGTTCGGCAGGCTGCATTGGCGGAAGTCTCTTAACAGGCCCCGCTATCGAGACACGTGCTCCTTCCGTACGGTCATCTCTTACTCCCCCTAGACGATGTCGTAATTCAGATTCGGCGAGAGCCAGCGCTCAATCGTGCGAAGCTCCATCCCTTTGCGGCGGGCATACTCTTCAACTTGGTCTTTTCCGATCTTCCCCACGGCAAAATACTTGGCCTGCGGATGGGCGAAATACAATCCGCTGACCGCCGCCGCAGGCCACATCGCGAAGCTCTCCGTGAGCGTGATGCCGGTATGCTGCTCGGCATGCAGCAGATCGAATAGCAGCCGCTTTTCTGTGTGGTCCGGGCAGGCTGGATAGCCGGGAGCCGGCCGAATGCCCCGGTACTTTTCGCGGATTAATTCGTCACTCGTCAGCTGCTCGCTCTTGCCGTACCCCCAGGCTTCCCGCGCTTGCTTATGCAGCGATTCTGCAAAGGCTTCGGCCAGGCGATCGGCCAACGCTTTGGTCATGATGGAATTGTAATCGTCGTGGTCGCGCTCGAACTCCCGGCATAGAAGATCCACCCCGATTCCCGTCGTCACGGCAAAGGCTCCGACATAATCCGCGCGGCCAGAGTCTTTCGGCGCGACAAAATCCGCCAGGGCAAAACTGGACTGCCCCTGCGGTTTCTCCGATTGCTGGCGCAGGGTATGGAATGTCGTCAAGACCTCCGTCCGACGGTCATCGGTGTAGAGTTCGATATCGTCGCCCAGGCTGTTGGCAGGGAAAAACCCATACACCCCATTGGCGGTGAACAATCGTTGATCCACAATCTTGCGGAGCAAGGCCAACGCATCGTCGTACAACTCCTTGGCCTTCGAGCCGACGACAGAATCTTCCAGGATGGTCGGGTAACGTCCGCGCAATTCCCACGTGTGAAAGAACGGCGACCAGTCGATATAGGGAATCAGCTGATCCAACGGCTGCTGAGGGACGATCTTGACTCCGGTGAAGGCCGGGACAGGTATGTCGATCTCAGCCCAAT
>CBDDRH010000131.1:0-3164 GCA_965233025.1 uncultured bacterium | reverse complement strand
GTGACGCCATCAACCTGCCCACCGACTTGCGCCACGATTCCGGCCGCATCCGATCCCGGCACATGAGGAAGTGGGATGGGATAGGCAGGATTGCCCTGTCGTATCCAGATGTCGAGATGATTCAGCGCACAGGCCTTGACGCGAACCAGCACCTCCTCAGGACCGATCGTCGGCTCAGGCAGATCTTCATACGATAGTTTCTCTGGTCCACCATGTTCGCGAAACAGCACCGCCTTCATCAAACATTCCCTCCACAAAACCGGCAATGAGAACTACGCCAGATCTCGCATCTCCGAGTAGGATGCTCAAAAAGTCGGTCCAGCAAGGCCGCAGCCGATGAAAGCACCGGAGGCGTAGCCTCTGGGCTACGTTGAGGATGCTTTCGAGGGGAGAACGCCGCTGGCAGGCTTTTTCAGCATCCGATTAAAAGCTTAAGGTTCCTTCGACTACCATAATCACCTGCCCGCCCACTTTCACCGTTTGGATCGCATCGTCATCCGATTCCACCTGGACCAGGATGCGCGACGGACGCCCGATCTCATAGCCCTGTTCGACGATGATTTCCGTCAGCGGCCCCACTTCAACGAGCCCGTTGTGGACGAGATAGGCGCCCATCGCTCCGCTGGCACTCCCGGTGGCGGGATCTTCGAGGATTCCGATCGCGGGCGCAAACATTCTCGTGTGCACGGTGGCCTGGTCCTCCACCGTCATCGTCGTATAGACCAAAATTCCATTTGTGCCGAACCTCTCGCACAGCTCGACAATCGCCGTCGCGTCCGGCTCAATCGACCGCACCGCTGTGAGGGCCCGCACCGGCACAATCACCACCGGCAACCCGGTCGACACCACCATCACCGGCGCCTTGGTGTCGACAATCTGGTATTTGGGAAGACGCAGGGCCTTCGCAATGTGGAACAGATCCTCCGTCTCCTCCACCGAACCGAGGAAGAGCGGTTTCGGCTGTGTCATCACCACCCGCATGACCTGCCCGTCTAGTGCATGGATTTCAACGGCAAAGAGGCCGATGTTACATTCCTGCATCACGCGGGTGACGCCATCGGTGACGGCAATCAACCCAAGCTGGGCCAACACGTAAAACGTTCCCAGTACCGGATGGCCGGCAAAAGGAATCTCCTGCGTAGGGGTGAAAATCCTCAGGCGGACGACCGCCGCCTCAGCTGTCGGAGGAAATACGAACACCGTCTCGGAGAGATTCATCTCCCGGGCAATCTGCTGCAGTTCAAAGTCGGTGAGACCTTGTGCATTGGGGAAGACGGCGACCGGGTTACCCCCGAACGGCACCCCGGTGAACACGTCAGCTTGATAAAATTTAAGCGTGCGCAAGTCCGGCATCAAATCTCTCTATCAGGTGAATCGTGAGCAAGACAAGCAAGTCGTGCGCGACAGGCGCGACGCTCGAAGTGAACACTCCCGACCCGTCACGCTTTTCGTGCAAGTCGCGCATGTCCCGCGGCATGTGGTTTGGTGTTTGACAGGCGTGCATCCGCTTTGCCAGACTCGCCCCATGACAGATGTGAAGCAAGAAGACGTGAACCACGCTCTGGAGGTGCTGGGGCTTACCCTCCCTGTCACCGCCGAGGCCCTCGCTCGAACCAGACGAGCACTGCTTTATACCTGGAACCCCGCCCGCTACTCAAACCTGACCAACAATCCCAAAAAATACATGCAGGCCTACAAAAAGGCCGAAGAGATGACCGCCCTCATCGAAGCCGCCTACGCTTTGCTCACCGCTGTCCTTGTTTCCGAAGACGCACCCCCCGGATGATGAAAACGTCGCTTTTTTCACCCGCCCACCCCAGCGCGCCAAGACGCGCCGTTCCGCGGCTGCGTTCTCAGTTCGTTAAAATCCTCAACGTACCCCTGAGGGTACGCCTCCGGTTTCAACTCACCTGCGGCCTTGTTACATGACGTTTTGATCATCCGCGCCCATGCGAAACGACCCGGCTCATCCCTTCCGTCCCATCTTCGCTTCCATTCTTCGCAACCGGCCAGGTGATCAATCCTGACACGCCTTCGGGCGAGCCGACGGGCTGCGCCTGCTGCGCGTAGATCTGCGGCAGCTGGTTCGTCCCGAATTTCGAAATATAGAGGAAGACATGCTCCCGCGAGTTCACACGAACGGCCCAGGGGTGAAAATCGTTCTTGTAGAACTCTTCGCAGAGTTGCATCGCATCTAGACAAGAGAGGGTACTGGGGTCATTCAGCGTGTAGTAATAGTCCAGAGGGAGATCGTACTCCTCTTGTTTGTGGATCGTAATGCCGAACTTCTCCGGACTGCGCACCATCGGCGTATGGCGATAGGCCACAAAGTAGAACAGCTCCATCGAGTGAATCACCGGCTGGTTCTCGAGGACGAACTGGCGGGTTTCCAACGCTTCATCGAGTGTTTCGCCGGGGAATCCATAGAAGGCCATCACATGGTTCCAAATCCCCGACTTCGCCGCCATCTGGAGGTTGCGCTGGATCACGCTCTTCTTGGCATGCTTGTCCATGAGGTTCAGCACCCGCTCGCTCGCCGACTCCATTCCATAATAGAGGGTGCAGCAACCGGCCTTCGCTGCGAGATCCCAGGTCTCCTGGTCTTGGAGCGTTTCTTCAAAGCGGATCAACGTCGTCCACTTGATCCCGAGGTTTTGATCGACCAGCAACTGCGATACCTTCTTGAACAGCGCCGGCGGATAGGATTCATCGGAGAAGAGGAAATGGCGGCACTGATACTTGTCCCGCAATGCTTTAATCTGTTCGACGACCTGTTGCACCGGCACACCGCGATACTGGTCGAAGTAGCCCTGGCCATGGTCGCAGAACGTGCAACGGCCCCAATAGCAACCTCGCGTCGCCAGATAGGGAATGATCAGCTCCGGCACAAAGTACTGGTCCAACGGCAGCCCATCAAAGTCCGGTAAGGGCAGCGCGGTCGTCTTTTCGGTGTAGACTTCCGGATTCCGGTGAATGCCTGAGGCATCGCGATAGATCAAGTTGGGCACGGAGGCAATGGCCCGCTCACCGTGTAGCGCTTCGATAAGCCACAGCAGCGCATGCTCGCCCTCGTAGAGGATCGCCGAGTCGAATACGTCCGTGAAGAATTGCTCGTGCTTGGCCAGATCTTCTTGAAGGCGGGTAATCACGTTGCCGCCCACCAC
>CBDDRH010000130.1:0-10380 GCA_965233025.1 uncultured bacterium | reverse complement strand
CTTCGGCATCGGATGTGGTCGAAAATGCATGGGACAGTTCCTCACGGACCCTATCCCATTTTTCCGCCAGAGATGTCTTGGAGAAAGAAGTCATAACTGTGTGGAAAGGCAGTGAAAACCTACTGTCGAGGGGCATTATATGGAGGGGGTACAGGAGAGTCAATAAAGGGCGGCGAGATGAGCAAGACAGGCGAGAAAGGCGCGACGTGAAAGATTTATCCTATCTCTACCCCTCTCGCTCGTCCCGCATGTCGCGCACTTCACGCGATTAGTACCCTCGCCCAGTGCTGCCACCGCGTCCCATCCGATCCAGTGGAAGCGCCTCATAGCGTGTTTTTAGATCCGGATGCTCGTTGAGATAGCCTTTGACCGCGGCCTCATCAGCGAAAATCTCTGGACTGCGCTTTCGATACTCCTCGACCGTCAGATCATATTTCGCCAAGAGCTTGCTGAGTTTCGTATGGATGTCCGCGCCCATTTCCTTCATTTGCTCAGGCGACGGCCGCTGCCCATCTTTGAACATCCCTCCACCCTGAAAATAGTTTGCCATCATTTCGCCGATATCAATGCGAGCCTTCACGAACTTTTCCACCTCAGCCGGTTCTGCCGCAAGACCGACACCCGAGAACAGTAGAACGCTCAACGAGATTCCGAGGATGCTACGTGACAGATTCATCACTATGGACTCCTTTAAAAAGTATATAAGACCTTCGATCTCCGAAACTGCGTCCATCATATCATCCCGGCGGCTAAAATGGATGGGGAAGAAGGAGGAGAGGGCAGCCTGGCTTCTCTCATCCTGCTAGGGAAAGATCGATCGCCAGATAGAGATGGCCCACCCCTTGAGCATGGACAGCCAGTCCTCTTCGGCTGGCTCGGAAGTTTGCTTGTTCGCCGGTGGTGGCTTCAAGTCAGCAGCGGTCGAATCTGCGGATGCCGCCGGGGCCGTCACTGTAGGGTTGAGAGTGGGATCTGTTTGAGTTGCCACATCTGCTGATGGCACAAGGGCCGTTTCGGCTGGGTGCTTGGTGCCTTCGATCGGCGGAGGGGATAGTGGCGCTCTGGCTCCATCTGCCTCGCTGAGTTTGAATTTATACTCCTCAACAATTGATTCCAACGAGGGCCGCTCTTCATTTACACGTTGGAGGGCACGCCGAAGCATGTTCCGTTGAGCAATCAGCTGACTGATTATGCGGTTGAGCCTGCTCAGCCGCTCTTGCAAGGCGACATGCTCGGCCTTCATCAGCTGCGTGGCTTGCTGGAGTCCTGACGAGGCTGCCTCCATTTGCCTTGCAAATTCAATCTGACGCTGTTGGAGTTCGCTGACTTGTTCGGTGAGTGCCTGCGATTGGAACCTGGTGCCGTCGAGTTCAGCTTTCACCGCCTCGCGGTCGGCAACGGCGATATCGTACGTGCTCCGCGTGACACAGGCGCCTGTGGCAACGGTGGCAAGACATAGCATCCCGGCTGTCAATGTGTGGATCTTCATACCTGGCTCATTATCTCGTTGTGTTGCTCTCCACGCGATGGCTCAGAAGGCTGCGTTCACTGCGACTCCGCCGTCTCGTTGCCGTCCACAATAACCCATATCTTCAGTAAAATTCGCGCCGCCACTATGAGAACATGATGGAGGAAAACTCATGCATGAGGACACAAAGAGTGTAAACCCTATGATAATCAACTAGCTAGAGACAAAGACGATGAAGGGTTGCCCGGTCTAGTGATCTGTCTCGTTCAGCAAACCAAATGAGCCAACGCGACCACACAACCCATATGAACAGGAATGAGCAAAACAGAAGAGCAGATCGGGGAGGAATGGTACTCCTCACCTCGCTGAGCGAGTATCCGCTTGATCGGGATATTCGCCGCTCGGTTCGCTATGGCAAACCTGTGTGTGGTACAGTGCTGGGTACATGCTGAGCCATGTGTGCTCGATTCGAAGCCCCTCGGAGGGGAGAGGCGCTTCGGCATCTCCGCGACGGCGGGATAGGCGATACAAACTGATAGTTACTTTTCACTCCATAACGGATTACAGGGAGAGACCATGACCATGAAGCCCGTGAAGCCCATACAGCCGCGAACAGCCACGGCCTGGGTCCGCATTCCTGATGGCACGAAGGTCAAGCATCGGCATGAAGGGCATGTCGGATTCATCGATGGGCTCACCGAGATCGTCAGCGGCCCCAACCGGAATCCGGACGGAAAGACTCAATATCGTATGAATATCGGGGCGCCAGACCGGCAGCTCGTGACCGAGGGCGACTTGTCTATTTTGATCGACGATGAAGACCTGGTGATCATGCTGCGACAGAAGGCACCCTATCGCCGCGCGGTCACACAATCCCTGCACAGCGTGCTGGCACCGGATCGCTTCGTCAAGCCAGCCTAGCCATCGCAATATAGATGGGACGTGTTGATCTGGTCTGTTTGGTTTATCTGGTTAGTCTCGTTCAACCAAAGAACAGTCTTCTTAGACGGGACAACGTTTTCAGCACCCAGCGTGAATCGGAGGCAACCATGACAGAAACCTGCTACGCCAAAGGTCAGAAGGTTATCTTAGTCACCAGCCAGATCAAAAACGGTAAATGGTTGTGCAAGTTTTCCATTCCAGGGTTCAACCATCATCTAGACGGCGGCCTGCACGACCAGGCTGGGTCGAAAGGCCACAAGACGGAATGGGAAGCGAGAACCGATGCGTTCCAGCGCGCCAAATTGTTCCTGGATGGACCACAGCACAGCACGTAGAGACACCTTCTTGAGAAGGTCTAACCCGCATTATTCATGACGGAATGGCGTGTGACTCGTGTGACGTGTGAGCCCTGTCCCTGCCTGTCACGCTTTTCCCGCTAATCACACCCGTCTCACGATTCAGACATTCACGGTTCCAGTAGAGCCATCGTGAATGATACGGGCTAGAAGGCTACCGACATTGCCTGTGTGACGGGGCGAACCAGATGCGGCTACATGCGAGGCCGCGGTAGAACGCTCACCGGCAGACAGGCGCCTACGCCCAGGTCCGGTGAACTTCGCTCACGTGCTCCATCCCACCCACAGCGCTAATTACCCAACGGACGTCGTCCGGGATCGTGACCACCCGCAATTCTGCGCCATGACCATTAGCAGCCCCGCCCAGTTCCTCCACGACTTGGGCCAACTTCAGGTCATCGCGTGGGATCAGTTTTCCACACTGATTGAGGCTCGGCTCTTTCGGCGTCGCCGCCTCAGGCCAGTAGGCGCCAAGATCCGTTTCCTTAAGCGCATCTTGCTGGCCCAACTCACGCAATCGTAGAAACGCCTGATGACTCACGCAAAAACTGTCATAACTCTTATTGATCACAATCTTTTTCATGGATTGATCCTTTCCTCTTCCTCGTCGGAACTCTCATTGTCGCGATCTTCGTGACCGGGCCGTACACCGACCTCTCTTCCTGCACGATCAGCCTGCGCCGTTCGTCAGGCTACCTTTACCGGATCTGCGTACTTACTCGTGTAGTTCCCGGACCAATGGGAATAGCGTCGGTTAGCCCAGGTGTTGACTTGGGCATTTTCAGTTGTGCCGTATCGCTTCTCCAGCACAGCAGTAAACGTGCTCAGGTTCCCCTCGATCTCCAGAAGATCCGCATCTGTGATTTTCTCCCACTTCGCTTTGAGCGGCGCCTTGAGTTGGATCCAAAACGCTTTGAATTGCTCTTGATTCATGTAGCACCCCTTTCTTACGTGATGTGATGACAGGTCATACCCACAACTACTGCGCTCAGCAGAGACAGCAGTAGCTGGCTGCAGGACGTCCTGCAAGCATTGGGTAACTCTGGCGTAGAAGCGGCGGAGACCGGAGAATCAGACGCACGGGAACGTGGGAGAGAGTGCTGTGCGAGAGATGGGACAGTCGGCGTGGCTCAGTACGTCATAGCCTAGCCTACAGGGCATAGCGAGTAAGAGTCAATGCACAGGCAACGGGAGCCGGCTCCAACGACTAGCCGGCTGCGAAAAACTCCGTGCTCATGCCGGAAATTCATTGGTCTCTACAGCTTAGACAACAGAAACACACCGAACAGAATGCTCAAAAAGGCCGTCCAGCAAGGCCGCAGGTGAATCGAAACCGGAGGCGTACCCTCTGGGGTACGTTGAGGATTTCGATGAATCGAGAACGAAGCTGGCGGGCTTTTTCAGCATCCTGCCGCTAGACATCTGGAATCTGCCAGTCAATCGGAGCCCTCCCCGCATCGGCAAGGTCTCGGTTGATGTGCGAAAAGCACCGGCAACCGAAGAACTTTCTGACTGACAAGGGCGACGGGTGCGCGCAGGCAACCACGGCATGGTGCAGTTGCGTAATCAACATCCGTTTCTTCTGGGCCTCACGTCCCCACAATACGAAGACCACACGCGTCTGCTTCGCGGCAACCAGCTCGATAATACGATCGGTGAATCGCTCCCAGCCTCGTCCATGATGTGAGTTGGCCTGACGTGCCCGGACCGTGAGGACCGTGTTGAGCATGAGAACGCCCTGCCGTGCCCAGGGTTCCAGGTAGCCATTATTCGGGATGTGGCATCCAACATCATCCTGGAGTTCCCGAAAGATGTTTCTTAACGAGAAGGGAAGAGGCTGAACGGCCGGTTGCACGGAGAAACAGAGGCCATGGGCATGACCAGGAGTTGGATAAGGATCCTGGCCCACGAGCAGCACTCTGACCTGGTCGTACGATGTGGAGACTAACGCGGTGAAGATGTCCTTGCGGGCCGGCAGAATCGTATGGCCATCAGCTCGCTCTTTTTCAAGAAACGTATCGAGCGCGCGATAATACGGCTCGCGCGTCTCTTCCTTGAGCAAAGATCGCCAACCGGAAGGAATGGGAGGGAGCATAGCAGAAACTGATACCACAGAGCCGATTGTAATGCTTTCTCAAAATTAAACCATTTGCATTGTACCCTCTCCTCGAAATAGGGATGCCTCTCATCTCCTCGCCTCCCAGCACGGTCGGCTCCAACACGGGTTACGCTGCGCGATTATTTCGAGAGAAAAATGCGGGCAAGCTTCCAGCCAGCGCCCCTGCCGTAGAACACAGCACTCCGATCACCGCTGCAATGATGAACTCGAACGGCCACAGATTATGCGAGGTTGGGTCTTTCGCGGTATCAACAGTAATCCGGGCGAGTATCGGAGCAGGCACGGCGGCACCTACAGCAAGAATCACCGTCAAGAGGCGGGCTTTACCAATTGCACGGGCTGCAGCGGCGAAAACACCGACGACAACTAAACCTGTACCATACAAGGTGCTCGGCAGCGAGACCTTTGCGTAGGGGATCTGCCAATAGGGGTAACCCACGGCGAAGACACTGATCACGAAGGCAGCGACGAGCCACAACACTGCGCGAAGCGTCATGCTATTTCGCACGCTTGCTTCCAAAGAATGCGCCGATCCTGGCCGTAATAATTGATGGCACGGAAAGCACACCGAATACTACGACCCCAAGCGGCAAGAGATTACCCGGCCCTTGGGTGAATAGCATCCAGGAAAACTGGCCAACAAGAGGAGCGACCCCCCATCGCCACGGCTTGCTCGGCTCGACAAAACCGAGCGCGGCAGATACGACGCAGACTACCGGAACGCTAATGAGAAAATACCACTGAGAATCCCACGCTTCTCTCCTGCCCGAGGCATTGGATACGATAACCCAAACCAGAATCCCAGTCACGAGAGCCAATCCGTAAAGCCAATATTCTTTTTTCATGGGCAATCCATTCTCATATCAACCTTGCCTTCACACGACGCCTGTGCGGGCCAACGGCAGAGACAACATCTTTCAGCTCATCCCACACAATGCAACAGTGGACCGATACCCCTCATGTGTCAATAAAACTCCCAACTCCTCACACGACGGCGACTCTGTGATGAGCTCGTCCAATACGATCTACTCGTGACATTCAATGGCACGTCGTTCGACCTCCCCGTCCTCCTTTCCACTATCCAAGGACTCCCGCTGGACCAACCCCATATCGATCTCTGCTTGCTGGGTCGGCAGCACGGCTATCGTGGTGGTCTCACGCGCCGCGGTCAAGCAGCCTTTTATACCGGAAGGTCAGTGAGGCAACGAAGCAGGACGATGCGGACAAGAGTGAGGAGCCGTGGCGCATCAACCAAGGATCGAGAAGTCGATCGGCTTGAAGCGGCCGTTGTTCGAACCTTCAGCGGAGCAGGCTGTCAGACCACACACCATGTCCATCTCGGCCCGCAGGTCGATGCGGTCGCCCGCCTTTGACATGGGCACGCCGACAGTCACCTTCCCCTGCGGATCGACCCTGACGTTCATGAAGATGTTGAATGTCGTCGAGATCTGGTATCCGGAGATACCGTGCTCCTTCAGCGAGTTACATAGGTTCTCGAAACAGCTCGGATGGTGCCCCTTGTGCTTGTAAAGAATCTCGAACATCTCTTGACTGCACGGCGTCAGCAGGAAGTCATGCAGACCGACAGTGTCCTCGATGATGGTAAACATCGGCCTGCTGTTATTGGCGTAGAGGATGTCGTTCGTCGTCAGGTAGATCCGGCTCGCATAGTCCAGCGAACGACCGGACGACAGCCAACAATCGTGGTCATGCTCGTCGAATGCGAACAGGTCAGATACCTGCTCGCCTAAGGGATCGACAACGCGCAACACCTGCCCACGCTTGATCTTGAAGGAGGAGCCACTCTGTGGCGTAATACGAGTGAACTGCGGAACGGTCATGTCTCATCCTTTTTGTGCGCGTGGAACGGGCATAGCCAATTGTCTGGAACTGCCCGGCCTGAATATTGACGCGCCTCGGAGCTTTCGCCGAAACCTTTCAGCATCGGGTTGATTGAACCCTGGAATACCATGTCGCGCGCCCGGATGATCTTCTTCATGGTTTCAAAATTACCGCGCGCACGCAACCGCTCAAACTGTTCGTGCAAGTTGAACACCATAGTCGGATACCTGACGGTTCGTGCCAGACGTGATGCCTTGGGGTGCATGCCAATGACATACATCGATCGACCGCCGACGCTAAAGGAAAAGTTATTGCTCTCTGGGTCGGAGTCGACACTCTTGTCCCAGGCAAAGAAATCAGAATCAACAGCGTGCATTGCCCGAAGTTGCCTCCACAGCAGATCCTCAAAATGCTGTTCTGATTCGATTGCAGGCCCGCGGAACATCGCAATAAAGGTAATGAGGTGATCGTCGATGATCGGAAATTCATGGCAGAACTCGTACAGGTCATGGCAGACAGCACGTACGGCACTCTCGCTGGCAAGTTCAGGGAATAACCCGAAACGATAGCCCTTTCGGGCGAACGCCGAGAGTGCGCCGACGCACGGGTAGTACTCGCCAAATATCTGTTGTCTCAATTGATCGTGTGCTTCGGTGAGTTCGGGGTCGACGGGTACGTCAGATACCAGCAGCCTGACGACTGCCGTGTCCTGGAAGGCCGCGTAGCTCGAGAACTGACGTGCCACCGGATCAACCGAGAGTGGGTTCCACAAGCACCTATCGCGTCTGGCGATGTCACCGCTGTTCGTATGTCCTGTATTTATGAGGTTTGGTTGCATGTGGAAACCTTTCAAATGTACCAAGTTAAGAGTGATCCTTCATGTACAGCAGAACGGCACTCCCCCGATCGTCGCCTTATCGCCACTAGTTTCTTTCAATAAAGGGCCGCTACCTCAAATACTGTGCCTGCGAACCACCTAGACCTCTCTCGCCAGGCACAACCGGTTCCTCGGAGGGTATCTTCAAGTCTGTACGATACATGTCGGCAGTTCGATTAACGCAAAAACAGAACAGCGCGCCATCCAGGTTCGCCCACAGGCGCGGCAACTTGACGTCCCGTCTGATCAGCTTGGACACCACACGTTCCGCGTAGTATATGATCCCGAAGAACCGCCTGTTTCTCAGCTGCAGCATCGAATTTACCCAGCGCACGACCGGCCACAACCAGGCCTTGGATCGTGCCAAGATCTTTTCGTCTGCCAAGTAGTCAAAGAATTCACGCCTAAGTGCCGTGCCATACGGTATCGATGGCTCAGAGAACAGCACCACGGACCCCATTTTCGACTGGCCGAAGAACTGTCTCGGCACACCCGCTTCTTCGGCAATTCGCCGAGCAATCGGCCGATCATATGCGGTGCCCAATCGCCAGGGGTCCATTTCAGCCGACTCCGTAATCTCGACAATCTCCGCGCGGCGTCGGGCCCCGATGTACGGCATCGGCAGATGGATCAAGCCGACGACGAGACGCCACTCGCCCATGCCCGACCCTCCCAGATCACCGTGCCGCAGGTCTGGATTCAGACATGGCAGCTCCACGATGTCCCTTTTGGGACGCCACAGCTCTCCGAGGACACCGGTCAGGAGCAGGCTGACCGTTGAGAGATGCTTCTGGATGTCCATCAGGTTCGTATCCTGGTTGTGGTGGAGCGCACAGTAGTAGAGATATTCCTGGTCAAAGCCCTTGGAGAAAGCGCGTCGATTAAGCCGGATGCATGCGAGGCCGAGCGTGGCGCAAATCTCCCCGCCATCATCATCGGCCAGGTTCTCTTCCTCCTGATGAGCGAGACCCTGTTTACTTTTGGCAGTGCACACGGTAAAGACTTTGTCGATCCCAGACGCGCGGGCCAGTGTATTGACTGCCGTCGAATCGTACCCCTTCGACTGGGTGGAGACGATCTGCAGCGGCCAAGTCCGTGCCCCATCGCGGGCATTGATGGCGATCTGGTCATAACGGTCTTGCAGATAGTCACGATACTCCACAAAAGAGGCAAACCGTGGGGGCATCCGCTTCTCCAATTCCATAATCTGGTCACATGAGACCTCCAGATTTCGATACATCAGTCGGCGTACCGTGCCTCCGATCGTTGGAATGGATCGCCGATAGTCGTGAATCCCGTGCAGAATTGAGTGGCAGATAGCTGAATAATCTGGACATCGCGGGTCCAGACATTCTCGTGTGTGCGCGAGCAGCAGGGGCAAGGAGTTGGAGACCGTGACGTGCTGGCCATTTTCGTCATAGTACAAGAAATCGGTTGTAGCCGCGCTAGGCACAAAGCGAATGGAACTCTCGGTAAGGAGGCCACCGGAGCCAAACACGCAATCAGTTGTCTCGAATTCACCGAGCTGAAACGGCCCGTCCCAGACCCCTTCAATGAAGAAGTGCTCGCGCACTTCGACGCGCAGGCCGTGGACTAAGATGACAAGGCCATGTGCCCGATCCACGTCCGCGACCCAGGCGAGTTGTGGTAACAAGCCGTTGGCGACCGCTCGCAGGTGCCATCTCACCTTCACGGACTGTTGTGCTGCCACCTCCTCGGCATAGCCTTGCGTGTCTCCGGCTAAGGGCGTCATGAAAGTATCTCCCCGTGCCTCCAGCCAGCAGTAAGTGAGGCGGACACTGTACGACATTCCTGCTTTTGCGGCGTTTAAATTACGGGACCGGCGGGCAATTTGACTTCTTGTGCCCTAAATCGCAATACCACTGTAGAGCTACATATATATTCGTAGGCAAATTGATGCACATGTTTCGAAATGAAAGAGACCCTCAGGACATTCAAGCAGATCAACCACTTGCGAGTGCGGATCGCGGCAAAATCGAGCAAGAAGTACACAAATCCGCAACCAGCCGCAACCAAATTTCACTTCTCAAGAGCCCCTGACCGAACCGGCTGTACCTGACACGGAGCAGCCATCATGAGCCAACGCCTTGCCTTTCTCAGTTGTGCTCGGTACAAAAGACACGTCCGTCACTTTCTTTTCATCATCGACCAGAAGCACGACCACATCGTCATTCGATAACTTGGCCAACCTTTCCTGAATGAGCGGACGCACCGTGCAGGGACTTGTGGGGGATGTTATGAGGGTTAGAGCCTCACGCTCACGCCCGTTTCTCCCTTCCCTCAAATCATCCGTCGTTGCGAAGTATTCCGATTCCTTATCGAAGCGAAATAGGCAGCTATAGCACCAAATAAGGGATACCCTGAGCTATTGACCCTTCGCGAGATCGATCCCTTTTAAAGAATCGTGGACTTGGATGAGCGTGGAGTTAACCCTTTCCAAGCTGTGGGCGTGAGAAGGGAATTGTACATCTGAGCTTCCCAGGTTTTAACGGACACCTTGTGGTGGTCGTTAGAGCCTGGGAGGATCTATGAGCAATCGGCGCAGAGCACAGGGTATCCGAGTGAAGTACGTGTTCATCAAGGCACATCGTCGAGAGTTTGATACGGCAGTCATGTGCCGGCTTCTAGACGTTTCGCGCAGTATGGTATTCACTTTGAACTATGCCACCCGGATAGGTACGCGTCACGATATGACGAAGGCGGGTGTCGTGCGTTAGGGAGCCAAAGAGCGGGATACCCTCGCCGATGAGCACGG
>CBDDRH010000129.1:0-11860 GCA_965233025.1 uncultured bacterium | reverse complement strand
GCCTTCACGGTCATGTTCGCTCCGGCGTCGGCGATCGGTGGTTCGTTGGGCTCGTCGTTCACGGTTACCGCGACATCGAGGGAGGCTCGCTTGCCGCGGTTCGTGACCGTAAGCACGGTTTTGCCGTTGCCGACGATTTGTAGGAGGCCATGGGGCAACACCCGAATGACTTTGGAATCTGACGATTGGTAGGCCGTGCCGGAGGCAGGGGAACTGATGCGTCGAGTGACGCCGTCGGCGAATTCGCCGACGACAGGCAGTTCGAAAATCTTGCCCATTGAATCGACGTGGCCGAATGCAGAGGATTGTCCGGCTCTCCCGAGTTGCAAGGGCTTGTCGGTTTCAAAGTCGATGGTGGTGAGTGCAGCGGGAGGCTCGACATGTACGAGGATTTCATCGAACACGGATCTCGTCCCCAATCGTCCTCGTGAAATTTCTGCGACCGCCAGCAACCTCATCGGCCCGATACCGTCTTTCGGGACCCGCAGCGGACCGCCAAAAGCCGGGGTATGGTCGGACAATCCGATCAGCGCCACCGGCGCAACGATCGATCCCGTGGCTGTGGCGTCCTCCTGTTCAACCAGGGTGTCATCCTGCTCGCCATACCAGTAGTAGCGGACCTGGACGATGCCGGAATCTTTGCCGAGATCCACGCGGGCAGTGACAGTTGTGCCTGGTGTCAGCTTCGCCCCTTCCGCAGGTTCAATGATCTTGAACGCTTGTCCCTGCTCAGGGAGTAGGCACAATAAGCCGACAACCGCAGAGAGGCACAGTGTCCAAACTCGCGCTTGACGTTTTACGGGTAACGTTTCACGCTTCACGGTTATCTCTTCAGGTGGAAAGGCACGTCGGTCAGGATGACGCGGTCTTTGAACAAGAGCGAGGCCTTCAGCATAAGGGCCCGCTGATTGTGCAGGATACCGTGCCACCAGTGAGCCGGGAGAATTTCCGGGATCACGACGGTGACCCAGGTATCCGGTTCCTTATTCAGGAGATCTTCGACGTAGTCGAGGAGAGAACTCAGGACAGAACGGTACGGGCAGGGTAGTATCGTCAGCTGGATACCGCAGCCCCATTGGGCCCATTGGATTTGTATGCGCGCCGTAGCCTGCGTATCCACGTCCACCATCACCGCCCGAACCTCGCCCGGACGACTGCGTGCGTAATCGACGGCTCGTATGACCGCTTGATTGACACCATTGATGGGCACGAGGACGATATTGCGGCGTGGAAGGGGGGGACGGTGATCACGCGTGAGCGCCACCTGTTCCGAGACGGCTTTGTAGTGAGCGCGGATCGACCGGAACATCCAGACCAATAGGGCAATGAGGACAAAGACGATCCAGGCGCCCTGTGTAAACTTGGTCGTGGCAATGATGATGATGGCAATGCCAGTCGAGACAGAGCCTAAGCCGTTCACAATCAGTTTCGTTTGCCAGTGAGGCCCCTTCTTGCTCAGCCATCGGCGCACCATGCCGGCTTGAGAAAGCGTAAAGGAGATGAACACGCCGACGGCGTATAGCGGGATCAGCGCATGCGGGTCTCCGTGAAAGATAATAAGGAGCAGACAGGCGATGACTCCTAGAATAATGATCCCGTTCGAGAACACCAAACGGTCGCCGAACGTCGCCATCTGGCGGGGCATATAGCGGTCACGTGCCAGGATCGAAGCGAGTTGAGGGAAGGCGGCAAAGGCGCTGTTGGCGGCAAGGACTAATAGGAGCATCGTCCCAAACTGGAGCGCGTAGTAGAGAGCCCCGGTGCCAAAGGTGAGACGCGCCAGTTGAGATACGACTGTCTCATCCGTCTTGGGCTGAATCCCAAAATGAGAGGCCAGGGTGCTGATACCAATAAATAAAGCTCCCAGAATCAGTGCCATGGCGAGCATGGTGGTCGCGGCATTCCGGGATTCCGGCTGGCGAAATGTCTTCACGCCGTTCGAGATCACTTCCATTCCTGTCACGGCGGTACAGCCGGCGGCAACTGCTCGAAGGATCAAGAATAGAGTCAGGTCTTCGACCGCCATCTGGTGGTCCGGCGACAATGAGACTCTTTGTCCGAACAGGGACTGAATAGTCCCGACTACCACCATCACTCCAAGGGCGCCGACAGCAAAGTACGTGGGGCCTGCAAAGAATTTGCCCGACTCCCGCACGCCGCGAAGATTCATGACGATAATGAACACAGTCGCAGTTAGCCCGATGGCTACGCGATGCTCGAACAAACTCGGTACGGCTGAGGTCAGGGCCGAAACGCCTGCCGCCACACTGACGGCCACGGTGAGCACATAGTCGATCATCAACGCGGCCGCGCCGATCAACGCCGGCTGTTCCCCCAAGTTGGCGCGAGCGACAACATAGGCCCCGCCCCCCTCCGGGTATTCGTAGATGATCTGACGATAGGAAATGGTCAGGATGACGATGAGAAGCAGGATCGAAAGGCTGATGGGGATGGACCAAGCCATGGCGGCGGTTCCCGCAAGGACCAGGACCAGCAAGATCTCTTCCGTGGCATAGGCGACAGAGGAGATCGCGTTCGAAGAAAAGATCGCGAGAGCGATAGTTTTCGACAGCCGTTGGTGTCCTGCCTGAGCGCTTTTGAGAGGATCACCGACCAGCCAACGTTTCAGAACCATAGACGTCATTATCTCACATTCACGAAGACGTGCACATTGAAGAAGCGATCCCCGGACGTCATGGGCCGAAAGCTCCACTCGTCTTTGTAAAGTGAGAGTCCGCCTGAGTGGATATACGACGTACCAGCAACCGAAAGAGAACATGGAGGGGTTGACAGCTTCCGTCGTGAAGGTCAGCATTTTTCGACTACGCATTGTAGATGATTATTTTTTGCATCGTGAGAGTTGGTGTGATCGTGAGGGTGTTCTCTTCTTGAAGGTAGCCCTGCACGATATGAATGACACCGTGCGGGCGACTGCGACAGGGGATACTGTTTATCTGGTTCGACTGAGGAAGCCGGCGCCGACCGGGCTTTTTCGCCCTCTTGTTTCAGATTGACAGGATACGGTAGGATTTTATATACATACTCGGTCCCAGACCAGCCTCGCCAGCATATTGTCGATTGAGAACACCGAGAGGAAGCCGTTCCCACTTTTCTCTCATCGGGCCGGTGGAGATAAAGATGGGAACAGCGAGCTAGGAATCAGGGCATATCGTTAATCACAAGGAGGCAGTTATATGAAGAGCGCGTTATCCATAGTATTTGGCGTGGCAGCCGTCGCGTTTGTCGCGGCGCCTCTCACCTCGTTTGCAGGTGGAACGATTGCAGGTAAGGTGACCTTTGCCGGAAAGTCCGAGCAAAAGGAGTTCTTGTTCTCGAAGTTCCCCAACCCTAAGTTTTGCCCCAAGAACCCTCACAAGGAATTGATCGATGGAGACAAGCGGTTCTTGAAGACCATCGAAGTCGGTAAAGATGGTGGCCTGAAGCACGCGGTGGTTGCCGTCATCGATGTCGAAGATCAGGCGTTTGTCGATGGGTATCAGGGCACTGAAGTAGTTGCGGAATTCTGCGAGTTTCTGCCGTTCGCCGGTGTAGTGGTGAATAACAAGTCTTTTAAGGTTGAGAACCTTGACGCCGATCCGGATGACCCCAAATCGGTCCTGGGTGTGCTCCACAATCCGCACAGTTTTGTCGTGAAGGGCACCAGCTCGGCCACCGGTTTCAACATCGGTTTGGCTAAGAAGGGTGACAAGCTCGACAAGCCGGTGGTGTTCCGGGGAGGAGCAGAGAAAGATGGCTACTATCGGTTACAGTGCGACCAACATGAGTTCATGCAGGGATTCTTTCTCCCGGTGTCGAATCCGCACTTTGCGGTTGTGAAGGATGATGGCTCCTTCGAGATCAAGGATGTGCCGGCTGGCAAGCACAAGGTGATCGCCTGGCACCCGTTCGCTGCCAAGGGCAAGAAAGTGGAGTTTGAGGTAGATGTGGCCGACGGCGGGACTGCCAACCTCAAGGCTGAAATCAAGTAAGCCAGCATTGATGTGAGCGGGATAACCCGCAATCGAAGGGCAGCGGAGTAATCCGTTGCCCTTCGTGTTTTTCCAACCGACTACGCTGTTTCTGCCGCCTTGCCTTTCAGTTTCCGATCTAGGTAAGATACTGAGTTTAAAAGCTAATTGCTTGAAGGAATTGGTGTGTCACGAGAACTCTCGCTCGCGGAAATCTTCCAGCTTGGATATTACTGGGAGACCAAAATTCTGCTCACGGCGGTGAGGCTCGATGTGTTTTCTGCCTTGGATGGAAGGCGGAAAACTCTCCACGATGTAGCCGATCGTCTCGGTGTTCACGAACAGACGCTTGGACTGCTGTTGAATGCCCTTGTCGCGATGCGATTGTTGGAGAAGGACGGGGATTCCTATGGGAATTCGACGGCCGCGGCCACTCATCTGGTCCGCAATTCCGCCCAATATATCGGGCATCTCCTGCTGCTTCACGATGCAGAATGGAACAACTGGGGCAAATTGGAACAGACAATTCGCACGGGGCAGCGGTCAGTCGACCGACACGTCTTTGAGACCGACCCTGAGTTAGGCAGCAATGTGCTGGCGGTACTTCACCGGATTGGGCAGCAAAGCGGGCCAGATTTTGCCAAGCGGTTGCGGTTGAGCGGGCCGGTGCGCTTTCTCGATTTGGGTGGTGGGGCTGGGACAAATGCGATCGCGTTCTGTCAGGCCTATCCAGAGCTGACTGCCACGGTGTTCGATTTGCCCGCGACGCTCCGACTCACGGAACGAACAGTGAAAGAAGCTGGTTTGGAGTCGAAGATTGCGTTGCTTTCCGGAGATTTTAACAAGGATGAACTCGGCGGACTCTACGACGTAGTCCTGATGTCTGACATCCTGCACTATCAAGATTTTTCGACGAACGCGGCATTGGTGAAGAAGGTCTGGGCTCATTTGGCCCCCGACGGCCGGTTGGTCATCAAGGATCGATTCCTAAATGAAGCAGGAACCGGTCCGGCCTGGACTACCGCGTTTGCGGTCCACATTCTTGTGAACACCGAACGAGGCGGCTGCTATAAGACGGCAGATGCGATTCAGTGGATGGGGGAGGCCGGTTTTACGACCGTCACAGAACTGGAGCCGTCTGCGGTCGTGCAGGGTATAAAGGCTGGTGAATTGTGAGCGAGACAAGCAAGACGTGCGCGACAGGCGCGACTCGCGAAGCTGAAACCTCCGACCAGTCCCGCTTTTCCCGCAAGTCTCGCGAGTCCCGCGTGGACAACAAGGGGCGTCATGCTTGAATGGCTGAGGGAGCCGGGGTTTTTCGGAACACACGCCACGGTCGGGGCGGATATGAGCCAGCTCATGGCGACCTTCTTTACGGGGCTGTTCGTGATCGGCTGGATTCAGGCGAAAAGACATCGGGCGGATGCTCATCATTGGATGATGTTGAGCGGGATGATCGCCATGTTGGCGTTCTTCATCAGCTACTATTTATTCCGTCAGTTAGGCGTGTTGGCCTTTGAAGGAAAGGAAGGCTTTGGCGGATCGCAAGCCCTCTACGATTATGTCTTCATTCCTGTGCTGACGGTGCACATCATTCTGGTCATTCTCGGATTGGTCATGGCGATCTATATGATCGTGCTGGGTTTTCGCGCGCAACAGGTGATTGATGGTGTCCGCTCGCTCAGGGAAACCCTGTTGCTTACGACGTGGAAGAAGATCGGGTTGATCTTTGGCACGCTCACCGCGCTGATCATGCTGCTGTTCTTTTCGCGTATCGCCACCGCCGATTTTTCGATGAGGAAGTTCGAAGTGTATCTCAGTTTATTGGTTTTGATCGCCGTCGTATTCTCGGTTGAGATGACGATCCAACGGATCTGGCCGAACGGCGCACGACGCCATCGGGCGCTCGGACGGTTCACCATGGTCGTGTACTGCGTCCTCTTTGTGACCGGATCTACCACGTACACGATGCTCTATCTCTTGTATCCAGGGAAGATTGGGTGAAGAAGTGCTGAGTGCTGAGACTCGTTGAAGACAGGGATATGCATACAAGTAAGTTGAATAGACCGCTCAGTCCTCAGCACTCAGCACTCAGCACTTGGGGCTCGAAATGCTGACCTGTGGCTGCGGTCGCTGGATGCATACCGAGGGGATTGAGGAACGTTCGTATGGGGATGGGATGCCCCAGTGGTTCATTCGGACAGAGTGTCGCGGTTGTGGACTGAGAGTAGGGGTCGATGTCCCTGCCGGGCAAACCGGTGGGCTTGTCGATCGGATGATGTGGACTGATGACGCGATCCATCGGCTGGACCGCATGCCTCCGTACCTTTCCCCGTTCGTACGCGGTGAAGTCGAGCAGGATATGCGGATGAGAGGGGAACGGGTCGTCACATACGACATAGTGCTTCGTCCAAGGACCGGCGAACGCATTGAATGGGAACCGGAAGCGGAACGTCGATTGGACAAGGTGCCGGCGCCGGTGCGTGCCATGGCACGCATTGAATTGGAGCGGACTGCAGCCGATCGTGGCGAGGAGCGGATCACGGTCGCGTTGATGGAAGAAGTGAAGGCGCGCTATTTCGGGATGGGCGCACAAAAGACGTGAAAGGTAAGACGTGAAACGTAAAACGAGAAGAATTTCCTTCGTTTCACCTTTCACCTTTCACCTTTAACGAGCTGATTATGTTGCATCGAATGGCGCTACGAGTGTTACCCAGCCTTAGTCTGGCCGTGACGGAAAACTCTGTGCGCAAGAAGAAGCGAATTGTCATGTTTGTGCCTGGGTTGGTGGCGTTTGTGGTCTATCGGGTGGCCAAACTGCTGTTGCCGCTTTCGGAACCGATCGTGTTGTTGGCGGTGAGCGGGCTTGTCTCGCTGGTGACGGCGTTGTTAGCCTACCGTGTTGGTCGTGCCACTACGTGGGGGAAGATTCTGCGAGAGGACGGGAACCGGTTACTACTCTGGCTCGGCGGTTGGATTGGGTTTGTGTACGGGGTTCAATTGTCTCTGTTGGTTTTGGCGCTGCTCTGGCTTGTCGGGTATGACTATCTCAAACATCCGGACGGGCCGGCCATGATGGCCATCATCATTGCCTGTACGTCTGTCGCGCGTGATGCTTTTGAAATTGGGCATGTGCGGAACGTAGCCCTCATGGGCCGTCCCTTTCCGACGTTTCCCGACGGGGCAGCCCTTCGCACGATGGTGAGCAATCAAGCGATGGAGTTTGGTCCCTGGGTCGCAGTCGGTCTCGTCGTCGGTGCATTGGGCGCGTCGCTGGGGCACTTTGTCGAGGCGAATCAGGGTGCGGCAGTGGTTCAATTGGCCGCTGTGGCAGTGCTGGGAGGCGGTGTTGCACTGTGCGCCTACTTCGGCGGACTTCGTCCACGGGCATCATGGACCCAAGGGCTGTTACAGACAAAAATGGGTGAGTTGCTCAAGTATTGGTGGTGGCCCGGACTCTCCTTTGCCGCAACGTACTATCTCGTGGCGACGGGATGTGTGATTTTCCTCTTGAGGCAGCCCGGAATTCCCACTTCCTATGCTATGGCCTGCGGCGGATTCGTGACAGGCATGATGGCGCTGTATTGTTACTATCTGGGGTTCCGTCGGCAAGTGGAAGAACAGCAGGGACACACGATGTCGAGTGCCTTACTCCGTTGTCCCTTCGTCATGGGGATCCTTGGCAAGTCAACGAGTGGCGCGTGAAGCGCGAGACATGCGCGAAAGGCGCGACGTGGACAGATTGGATTCTCACCTCGTCTCGCCCGTACCGCCAGTCTCGCTCGGCTATCCTGCGAAGAATATGGCTATGAAGAAGAAAGCGTACAGAGTCGCCGGGTTTTCTGTCCTGCTGTTGGTTGTGCTAGCGGCCGTGGGGATTGGTTGGGGTTTTGAGAGTCAATCCTTTGCCGAGGATGCCACCGATCTGTACTTCAAGACACCAGGGACTCCCCAGGGGCCGCCGGCTCCCTCCCCCCAAGAGACCGTCTACTCGCGCATCGGGTCGTTCGACAGTCGATTGCTCGTGTGGTTCATCACGCAACTGCATACCTACTTCGGAGGGTTTGTTCTTGCGTTGCCGATCTTTTGTGTGTTGCTGGAATTTTTGGGACTCAGCAGCAGAAAGCCTGCGCTCGCACTTCGCTATGACGGCCTCGCGAGAGATTTGGCAAAGGTTGCCCTCCTTGCCCTGTCGGTGACGGCTGTGCTGGGCAGCGTCATGCTGGGGATGTTTCTCTATTTCTATCCCACTTTCATGAAGTATATGGGCGGGACGTTCAAGGCCTTTATGCCGGTCTATGCCGTTGTGTTTGTTGGAGAGTCGCTGCTGCTCGTCACCTATTACTATAGTTGGAATCGGATGGCTGCGCCGGCTTTGAAGTGGGGTCATGCGTCGATCGGCCTGTTGACGAACGTGTTCGGGACGGCACTGCTGTTCTTAGCGAACGGCTGGTCAGCCTTCATGATGGCTCCGGCCGGTGTCGATGCGCAGGGGCGATTTTTGGGAAACGGATGGCATTTGCTGCATTCGGCCCTGTGGAATCCATTGAATGTCCATCGCTTTCTGGCAGACATTATGTCCGGCGGTGCGGTGGTGTTGGCCTATGCCTGCTATCGATTTTTTACGGGCAAGACCGAACAATCGCGCGCCTATTTCGATTGGGTCGGGCACATCTTTTTGTTCGTCATGGTCTGCGCGCTGTTACCGATGCCCTTTGCCGGCTATTGGTTGATGCGATCGGTCTACTCGTTCAGTCAGAGCATGGGTGTGACGATGATGGGCGGATTACTCACCTGGCTGTTCGTCGTGCAGGCCCTCTTGATCGGTGTCCTCTTCCTCGGAATAAACTTTTACCTGTGGCAGAGCATGGCCCGCCTTCGTGGAGGAGATCGCTATCAGCCCTATTACCAAGGACTGCTCACCGTATTCATGTTGGCCCTGTTTATCTGGCTGACCCCCCATACCGTCCTGATGTCGGCAGGGGAGGTGAAGGCAATGGGCGGAGCGTCACATCCCGTGGTTGGCAACTATGGAGTGATGTCGGCGAAGAACGGTGCCATCAACATCATGATTCTCGTGACCACCCTGAGTTTCATGTATTACCGGCGCGCGAATCGAACGATGGTCGTGTCCTGGGTCAAGAAAGGGAACATCCTCATCGGTGCGCTGTTTCTCCTGGGGGCCCTCAATATTATTTGGCTCTCTGTGTACGGGTATTATCTGCCGGCGAAGCTGCGTATCGGGCTGTCGACCCCGCAGGCCGCAACCACATTGACGGTTCTTGTGGTGGGTGTGGCGATCAATCGTATGATGCTCAAGGGGGCGGTCGTCCAGGGGCCGGTTCAGTGGGGGAAAATTTCCCTCAGAGGCATGGTGGGTCTATTCGGATTGGCGGCTGCGTTTTCGTGGGTCATGGGACTCATGGGCTATATCCGTTCCTCCGGACGGTTGGCGTGGCACGTGAGCGATTTGATGGCGGATGTTTCTCCCTGGTCCTTCACGCCGGACTTCGCCTTCGCTGCGAAGATGGTGACGCTCAATATGATGGTGTTCTGGGGCGCGGTGTTCATTCTATTCTGGATGTCACAGCGTGACCAGTCGCCTTTGATAGGAGAAGAGCCGGTCGAGGGAAGCGAGAGAGTATTGGTGCCGCCATCCTCGTCGCAAGAGGCATAAAAAACTGAAAGAGGTGGGTGATTATGAGGGGAAGGGTGATGGTTCGGAGATGTCTCGCAGTTGGGCTGGTGGTATGTGCAAGCTTTGTGATGCAGGGTGCGGTCACAGCTCAAAACCAATCCTTGGTCCTGGAGGATTTTCAGTCGAAAGACGCAGAGGGGTTTCCATTGAATTGGGAACATGAAAATCAACGGAGCCAGTCCAAGGGCCGAGATGCGTACAAGGTTCAGACTGAGAGCGGTGTGAGTTTTCTGGCGGTGAAAGATGCGGGACAGAGGATCAAGAAAAAGAAGATCGATTGGGACCCGAAGGCCTTTCCTGTCCTCACGTGGCGCTGGCGTTTGCAAAAAGCTACGACGGACACTGAGCCGATTGCGGCGGTCTATGCCTCCCTGGATACCGACCTGCTATTTATTCCCGTGTTTACGAAGTATATCTGGAGCGCTTCCAAGCCTGAGGGCACGCTGACCGAAGGCGGTATGTTCAGTGGTACGGAGATCGTTGTCCAGAGCGGCACAAAGGTTGTCGGGGAGTGGTTTGAAGAACGTGTGAACGTCTACGAAGATTTCAAACGGATTCACAAACATGAACCGGCCGCCAAAGCCTGGGGTATCTCAATCATCGCCGCATCCGGGGTAGAGATTGATTTTGGCTCGATGGTGGCGAGCGCTGGACGCTAGAGACATGGGCCGTTGTGAGCATGGCCAAGTCCGGCACGGAGCACGCTGTGTCTTTCAAGAAGATACTGGATATCCTGTTCGGAGTGGTTGTGATGGGCACCGTCGGGACGCTCATCGGGATCATTTCTGGCGGCGGTATCATGCCGCTTGCGAGTGGGGCAGGACTGGTGCTCGGCGGAGTCATCGGGTTTATGGGTGGGCGGCGTTTCCTGGTGAGTATCTTGGTGGGGACGCTATTGGGCGGGGCGCTTGCCTGGCTTATTGGCGGACCGGAGAGAATATCCGTGGGCGCGGGGGCCGGCGCCGCCATGGGCGGGTTTCTCGGTGTGCAGATTTCGATGTTGCTGGATATGCGCGCGGCAAAGAAGAAGGCTGCGACCGGAGGAGTATGAGACGCGATGGAAAATAAGGGAGTGCTTATCGGCGGGATCGTGTTTGTTTTTGGGGCATTTGTCCTGATGATTAGCTTGCTGGTTTATGAGTCCTATAAGGCGAAGCAGATGAAAGCGCTGGCCGCGTCGATCAAAACCGAGGCTCGCCCTGCGTCGAGCCTCGCACCTTCACTGGATTATTCGATGTATAAAACGAAGATAGGCGATGAAGGGCGAGATATGGTGCAGGTTCCTGAAGGCCCGTTCATTATGGGCAGCAAAGACGGCGACCCGGATGAGACGCCGGAGCGTCAAGTGTTTTTAACCACGTTCTATATGGACAGGAAAGAAGTGTCGCAAGAGGAATATGCCCGATTCGCCAAAATGACCAAGCGTCCGTTACCCAAGATCGAAGTGTTTGAAGATGACCAATCCAAGCTGCTGCAGTCCGAGTTTGCGGCGATGAGCATGTCATGGGACGAAGCGACGGCCTATTGCAAATGGGCGGGAAAGCGCCTTCCCACGGAAGCGGAATGGGAAAAGGCCGGTCGTGGTGAGGGGAAACGGAAATACGCATGGGGCGACACCGTGAAGACCGGCCATGCTAATGCCAATCTGGATGGGAGTGAAGATGGGTATCGGTATCTCGCGCCTCCCGGGTCCTTCGAAGCCGGCCGAAGTCCGTACGGAATCTATGATATGACCGGGAACGTCGCGGAATGGGTTGCAGACTCTTACGACGAGCATTACTACCAGAAAGCGCCGTATCGTGACCCGAAAGGACCTGAACGTGCGGACTTGAAAGTCGTGCGTGGAGGGTCGTGGCGCGAGACCGAGCATAACGCGCGGCTATCCAAGCGATTTGCCGCGAAAGCATGGCGGACGGATATTACGATCGGGTTTCGTTGTGCGAGCGATGTGGAGGCAAGCGATAGCCCTGCGAAGTCATAACCGACATGCTCGAAACCAAATTCAAGGTGCTGTTTCTTCTTGCCGTCCTCGCATTCGCTGCGATTCCGATCATGGGAATCCTCCGTGGTACTACGCTGACCCCGTTTGAGACGCCTTCTGCCGATACCACGGATTCAACCACAACAGCACCGCTCGATCCTGATGGAGTTTCTCGTGAAGAGCCAGTCCCGGAAGAAATGATTTCGATTCCGG
>CBDDRH010000128.1:0-5592 GCA_965233025.1 uncultured bacterium | reverse complement strand
AGAGGAGGAACAGGAGGGGGCAATTTTGAGATAGGTTCTAGTTAGTTTCGTTCAACCAACCACACGAGATAGACCGAACAGACCAGACAGACCTTTCTCATGCCGTATATACATATGGTGCGCTATATGGTATACAGGCCTCAGGCTCGACGAGAGCCATGCCACGAACAAGGAGATGCGCCAATGGGGAGACAGATCAAAAAACTCACCGTCGAGGTTCCGGCTGACCTCTTGGAGCGCGCCACCACGGCCAGTGGCGAAGGCGTCACCCCGACAGTGCGAAGAGGGCTGGAGCTGGTGGCTGCAGGCGGAGCTTACGGTCGCCTGCGCCGTTTCCGTGGCAAAGTAAAATTTAGAGTGACGCTCTCCGAATTGCGGCAAGACTAATGCTCTGTCTCGATACCAGTTCTCTCATCGCCTATCTGCAAGGCGACGACGGAGCGGATGTGGACCTGGTTGATCAGGCCCTCGTTGACCAGGTTGGTGTGCTGTCGCTGGTCACCGTGGCAGAGCTTCTCAGCGATCCTCATCTCAGTTCGACATTGAGACAGACAATCCTTGAAATTCCGACCCTTCATATTACTGAGGGTTTTTGGGAACGAGCCGGCCTCCTTCGGGCGAAAGTGCTCCGAACCGGCCGCCGAGCGAATCTTGCAGACACTCTGATTGCGCAGAGCTGCCTGGATCATCAAGCGACACTGGTGACCCGCGATCGAGATTTCACCGTCTTTGTATCCGCGGCGGGACTTCGGCTGACGGCCCCCTTCTCCTAGCTCTTGTCGGCCTCCTAAACAGCGTGGTGGACGCTATGTTTGAGACGAATCAGCTCGGCTTCATAGCTGAGCAAATTGCCGAGATGTGACTCTCGGGATGGATTAGTCTACTGCAACTGACGCAGATATATTTCGGCTTCTCCAAAACCTGTTAGCCTCTGCGCTCTTCGGGCGGCTCGTTTTTTGAGCGGCGGGCGAGGAAGACGAGTGCGGCAATAGTCACACCCAACAGCCAGAGACTGGGGCGTCCATACGAGGAATCGGAGTACTCGATGAGATCGGTCAACCGCCCGATCAAGAGCGACATGCGGGCCATTACGGTGTAGCCGAACGCCGCGCCGAACGCGATCATCAGGAAGAGGATCCCTGTCCGGGCCACGACCTTGCCTGGTCCCGTATGCTCGACTGAGAAAAAGAAGTAGAAGAGCACGGAGCTGACGCCGATGAGGATAATGATGGTGTTCAGGCTGCTGGCTGGATTCAGGAGGCTCCAAGTAAAGGTGACACCTTCTCCCGGCACCAACGTCATGAGCGGGCGGACCGTATCCTCAATTTGCTTCAAGATAAAAGAGGAGATCGTTCGTGGAATGGCCAGCCCCGATCCCACCCCCACGATAAAGGCAAACGCGTACCGCGAAATCCATGCGGCTTTTGGGACATAGCGCGTGAGCATGAGTGTCCCGATGGCGACCGGAATCAACAGCGCCCACTCCCCGTTCTCGACGATCGGCTTCCAGATCAGATGCACGATCACCGTGTCGTACGTCTTGACGATCGTGTACCCGACTGACACGCCGACGTAAAGATTCTCCGCCAGCTTGAACAACGGATTGTCCTTATACAGGAACGAGAAGATGAAGAGGGTCAGCCCCGTCGCCACCCACCCACCGATGATGGTTTCAATTGGCATTGTTCAGTGTGCCCCCGACTGGCCCTGCTGTCTGGTAGTGTTGCGCGATGAGAAATAGAACAGGTTACACATGATGACCAGCACAATAATGGCGAGATGCGTGGCCGATTGGGCATCCATGCCGGCAATCGCTCTCCCCTTCTGCTCCATCAAGGTTTCATATTCTGCCGCGCCGCGCAGACCGCCGATCAGGCCGTTGATCTGCCCACTGCGCAACAGAGGGTAGAGCCCCGGCGCCATGACGCCCGTACAGCCCCCGCCAAGTTCGAACTTGTATTTATCCTTGCCGAATACGTACCACTCTTCTACACCAGGCCGGCCGGCGCCCAGACTGATGGCATAATTCACATCGCGCAGGTTGGCGATTCCATGGAGCACGGGTAACCCTTTCGTGGATTTACCGTTGTAGTCGGCCGGGAACGCGCTGTAGAGATCTTGCCCCATGTTGATGATGACGGCGGTCCCGCCTGGACTCCACCCAAGAAACACATAATCCTTTCCGCTTTCTTTGCCCATCTCGCGGGCGACCTGCGTGATGATCTGATCGGCCATGCCGGTCCCGGAAACCCAGAGCGTCATCGCGATCACACGAAGATTCTTCCTGAACGCGTGGCGCAGCAGCGAAATCGATTGGGGATGCAGCTCAGGCTTCGACGCCGGATCAAAATCCAGCGAGAGCAGCAACACGGACCCTTCAGGCATCGACTCGATGTGGTCGTAGACGCCGCGAACCTCCGGCGAGATCTTGATCGGCAAACCAACCGGGTAGAGCAGCGGCAAAAGCGTGCAGAAGCCGATCACCAGAAAGATGATCCGCCGGTCGATCTTCAGCATACGCTCAGCGAAAGTCACAACTTCACTCCTTCGTCGCTTGGCCTTCAGCCGTCAGCTATCAGCAGTCAGCTTGCTGGAAACGTCTTTTGAAGCTGATGACTGAATGCTGATAGCGTGCATCACTCTTTCCCGCCGCCCAGATACGACCGTTCCAGGCCGAAAATGATCTTGATGGAGAGCGCGATCGTGCCGAGGCTGACACCGATCAGGATCGCACGCCGCACCGACGCGTTCAGTACGTTCAAAATCCACTGCGACAGATCGCCGCTGAGCGGAATCAGATATTCTCCGAGCGGGACGCGGCCCATCATGACGATCACTGCCGCGATGAGCAGTACCGCCGCCTCGCGACTGCGCGCTCGAAATGACCGATAGGCTGCCGAGGCGACAAAAAACGCGAGGATGGCGAACATGGTCCCCTGCAGCGGGACCATCATGAAGTTATAGATCCACCCGAAAGCCGTCATGGTGCCGTCGACGGCTTCCTTACCGTTCGACCAGAGACCGACTGCAATCGTACCCACCATGCTGATATAGAGAACAAAACTGTAGCCCCATCCCGCTTCCTTGCGCCGGATCTTGACGGCATGGACGTGGAACAGGCTGCTGACGCCCAACACCAGCGCAAACCCCCCGATGATCTGAAGCCACTTGGTGACGGAGGTCAGCATCTGCTCCGAAGCCGGATGCGGCACATAGTATTGCGCCGCAAACACGATGCCGGTGATGAGCGTAATCAAGAGCGGAACCTGTCGGCGGAGAAAGATCATTTCACATCCTTAAACACGTCCAGAAACAATTGCGGCCACTGCGCGTCGAGCATGACACCGAGGGTGGCCAGTACGGTCCCGATGCCGAGCACGCCGAGGATGAGCGCTTTGCCGATGTCCTGTCCACGCAGCGTGCCGACTTGAACGGGCTCTCTGGAGAGATACGCGCTGGCAGCGTAGAGTTCCTCTCCGATCAAGGTATAGTCGCAGGTGGTGACGAAGAACGGCAGCTGGTGGTCGGCGTCTGTCCCGGCGATCTGAATCGCGCCGGTGCTCGCGCCGGTCTCCGTCAACAACAATGCCTCGGCAAAGTAATGCCCCATAAAGAAATTCGCGGCCGGTTTTTTGCGCAGCATGATGCCGTCGACTGCCGCGGTATAGCTAAACTGATCCGACGTTATGAAGAAATTCGAATCCTCCTTGTAGAGATCAGGCTTACCTGCTTCCAGATACGCCTGCTTGGTGATTTCCTGACAGACCGCCATGGTAATCGGATCGCGGTGCGGCACGAGCAAATCGGTCTCATAGGCCGCCGTGCGTTTGGCTACGCGCCCGAGAATGACCGCCGCGGCAATGGTGGAAGGATCGCTCATGTCGTGTGCGCCGGTGAGGTAGAGGATCGGCTTGCCCAACTCGGTCGCGCGGCCGATGGCCTCATCCACGGCATCGAGGCCGGGAATGCGCCGGAGGAAGATTTCCCGCTTTCTGGCCGTACCGATTGCGTAGAACACGATGCCGCCGAACAGGAGCGCCAGCAACAGATTATTCATCTGATTCCAGTTCATCCAGTTCGGTTGCGGCGTAGCTTGAACCGGCGTAGCGATGAGACGATCGTCGTTCTGCACTGCAGCCACGGTAATGTTGTAGACAGTCCCGTCCTTGAGTTCGACCCCCCTCCCATTCCTCAGCGTGAACTGATGCTGGTCTCTAGTCGCCGGCCTCGTCCACCAGGGCCACTTAGATTCACGGACGTAGCGCTGGTTCGAGGGAAACTCCGCCACGACTTTCATCGCAGCGGGATCGGACACCGTGGTTCCCTCACTGAGCAAGATCTGATACTTGACCGTGGCACTATCGTAGGAAGCAGGCGACCAAAGCACAGTCAGACTGCCGCCACCGTCACTCGGCGTATCAAACACTCGAACATCTTGCGGAGGCGAAAGCGGTGTCTTCTCCGCATCGGATTGAGCAAACACCGGCAGCCACGACTGACTCAGAACAACCACGAGCAGAAACACCGATGCCTTCCAGGCCCGGCAGCCTCGACGTTTCACGTTTAACGTTTCACGTTTCACGCGCACTAGGCTCCCTCAATCAATTCAATATTCGTCCGTGGGATCACAGCCTTCGACCCGTCTCCGAACCGGACTTCCATCACGCGCACGTCACTCTCGGTTGGAATTTTCTGGAGGTCGGGAGGCAGACTCGCGACTTCGCCGATCTTTCCAAACAACGGGTCTCGAATGATGCGAACCTGGTCGCCGATCCGGATGCCTTCCCGCTGCGGCACCGTGGCCGCGCCGTGAGCGCCCGATGCGCCTGCGCCTTTGGGAATGATGATCTCGGGCCGAATGACACCGGCACGAATTTGCGTAGCCCCCGAAATAGAAGCCGGTTGGCCTGCATGGGCGGAGAGAAGCGTGAATGTCTTGGCCGCCATAGGGATGGCGCCGAACCCTTCGGTGAGAATCAGAGTAAAGCCGACCTGTTCCGTGCCGGTGATAGCCACACCCAGGTCATAGCCCAGTAGGGCGCGCAAATCCTTATCGTGAATACCGCCGATTACCAGGCCCGCAACCCCCACCTCTTTCGCACGGGTCAGCGCATCCGAAGAGATAAAAGAACCGCCCACGACGACCTTGCCTTTCATGTCTGCGGTGAGGTGACGAGGCGTGAGTGCTTCGTCCGGCGACGTCACCGCGATCACGATCTCGCCCCGGGTTTCACCGCCGATGCCGAAGATGCCCTGTACCAGACTGCAATCCGTTTCGACCACGACACCTTGCTGCGGAATCACCTCGACAATGCGACCGTCGACATAACCCAACAGCTCCAGCACGCGCGGCGGCTCTCGCAACAGCACCTGCCCGGTGACAGGAGAAACGGATTCCACGACGCCCGTGATCGGCGAGCGGACTTCCGTCTTCAGCCATTTGATGAGTGGTTTGTTCTCGGCCAGGATCTCGTCCTTCTGCACCGGGTCGCCGCCCTTCTTGATCAAATACTCATGGATCTCATCCGGCGCCACGCCCAACTGATTGGCGAGATTCAGGGGATAGACTTTCCCGGGCAATTCCGCACGAGC
>CBDDRH010000127.1:0-4816 GCA_965233025.1 uncultured bacterium | reverse complement strand
GGAGGACCTGACTCAGGTTCCAACGAGCCATGGCCCCGGGCTCGATGTCTGTTCCTCCGGACACGGACTCTGGCTCGATGTAGGAGAGGTGAATTTTTTCGTGGAGGATTACACGTCACTGAAGCGAGCGATGGGAGATGCCGGAGGCATTGCAGTCAAGACAGAGACGCTCTGTCCTCGATGCGAGAATCATATGGAAGCTGAGACGGTCTCTCACATGTCTTTTCTGAGTTGCGATTCCTGCAGGGGGTGGTGGCTGTCTCATGGAAGCCTGACTCGCCTGAATGAGACCTATCGAGGCGCGGCAGTTCCAATCACAATCAATGAAGCCGACCTCTATACACAAGCGGCGGCAAGATATCGCGTACGCAACGGCAGCATTCGGAACCGACCCACGTTCAACAAGAACCGCGTCAACCGACAGGGGATAATGTTTTGGGCCTTGTTTTTCGGACTCGCCCTCGTCATCGGAGGAATCGTCTTCGTCGCCGGGGTCGGCAAAACCATGGGAACGACTCAGTGGAGCAGACCGCCGGATCAACTCTTTTTCTATTTGGCGGCTGGCGCCCTGGGAGGGATCGGCCTCTGCGTCTACGGATGGATCCTTCGCCAACGGAAACATTTGATCGAAAGTATTCCGACCTCGACGATTCGTTCACTGGCGCTTGGATTGGTGGAGATCGAGGGGCTGACACAGCCGACTGAAGGACTCCTTTCCTCACCCTTCAGCGGGGTTCCCTGTGTGTTCTATTCATATGCTGTAGAAGAACATGTCGGCTCCGGGAAACATGCGCGATGGGAGACCGTTGCAAAAGGCACTTCGGAGCAGCCCTTCTTCGTGCGCGATACAACCGGGCGAGTCCTCGTCGTACCCCTCGGCGCCGAACTGATCTTGCCGGACGAGCGCACCTATCGGAATGATTGGCCCAGAGAATTGTCCCCCACTGCACTCGCCGGATTGAATCGGCTAGGGGTTTCGACCAGCCGCTGGATTGGGAACAAGACTCTACGATGCCGAGAAACGTTCATTCAGCCGGAAGAGTGGGTCTATGTTCTTGGAACCGCACAAGAACAGCCCGGCGCAAAAGAACTCATCGAAAATTCCGCTCGCCTGTACATCGGAAACAGCCGAGATCATGAGTTCATCATCTCGGATCGAAGCGAAAAGGATTTATTGTCCCGGTTGGGGTGGCAAGTGCTAGCCTATGGAATAGGAGGGCTGGCGCTTGCTGCATCCTGTTCGATCGTCATCTTCACATACTATCTGACAGCCGTATCGTAACCGTTACATCCAAAGGAGCACACCCATGAATATGACCTTACTGATCGGAAGCCTGCTGCTATGTGGAATGATTGTGCTTGTCGCCTATGTGGTCGGCATCTACAACACACTGGTCCGACTCGCCAATAACATCGACAAGGCCTGGTCAAATATCGACGTCATCTTGAAACAGCGGCATGATGAGCTTCCCAAGCTGGTTGAAGTCTGTAACAGTTACATGATTCATGAGCGGGAAACACTGGAATCCGTCACCAAAGCCCGCACTGCCTATCGCGAAGGCCTGAATATCAACGACAAGGCACAGGCGGAAAATCAGATCGTCGGCGCCTTAGGGAAACTCTTTGCCGTGGCCGAACAGTATCCGGACCTGAAAGCCAATCAAGAATTCTTAGCCGTTCAGCAGCGCATATCTGCGCTCGAAAACACCATTGCCGATCGGCGTGAGTTCTATAACGACTCGGTCAACCTGTACAATATCGCGATTGAACAAATCCCTACGCTCTGGGTGGCCCAGGAGGTCGGATACACAGCAAGGCCGTTACTGACAGTGGCGCCATCCGATCGCAAAGACGTGCCGCTCGCCTTTGCCAATCGCACGCGCCTGGCAGCGTAGGCACACGAGACTGGTCGTGTGTGCCCGGTGAAGCGACTGGGAAGAGCGGACGGTGTCTCCCCCTCTACTCTTCTCGCAGCCACCCCACGAGCGGCTGCCTTGCGTGCCAGCGTGCAGGCCAATAGCCTGCTACCACGGCAGCCGTAACTGCGAGTCCTACGGCTTGCAGAATCACCCCGCCCGGGACTGTCATCTGAATCGTCCAGCCAAAGGATTGTTTATTGATCACGTGGATGAGCAACAGGGCAAGCAGCAAGCCTCCCACGACGCCCAACACGGCCCCGATCAATCCGAGATAGGCCGCTTCCCACAGCACTAATTGCTCCACTTGCCTCGTGCTGGCGCCGATAGCCCGCATCGCGGCAAACTCACGTCGTCGTTCCAGCACGGCCGTCACCAGTGTATTCACGATGCCAAGCACGGCCACCAGCACGGCAATGGCTTCAAGGACATAGGTTAAGACAAAGGAACGGTCGAAGATATCCAGAATCTCTTGTCGTAACTCATGATTTCGAATGACCAATGGTGGGAGCGTCATTCCATCCAACCCGGTAAGATGCGTCACGATCGACTGTCTTACATGCTCCGCATCTGCCCCGGCAGCCAGGTAGACGGAAAACACGGTCACCAGGTCGTCGTGCCATTGTCGCTGATACCAGGTTCGATCCATTACCAGCTTCCCGCCGTCCGTCGAGTAATCGTAAAAAATTCCCACGACAGGCACCACAGCGGGCCCCGCCGGAGTTGTGATCGAGACGGTGTCGCCCTCGCGAAGCCTTAGCCGCGTCGCCAACACTTCTGACAGGAGGGCGCCGCCCGTCTCAGCGGCTCGCCGCAAGGCGGCGCTTGAATCTCCATGAACCATCAGATACCGGCTGCGTTGCGCATGGAGCCGAAGATCTCGTGACACCAACGCCACCGGCTTACCCGCGACGTCTACGTACACATCGCGATAGGTATCAACCGCGGCAACGCCGTCAATCGCCGACAGGGTCGAACGCCAACTCCCCGGCAGAGCCCGCGAGGACTGTCCGGACTGTTTCCCCTGGAGCCAGGAATGCGGAGCCACGATGAGATCGGCCATCACAGTCTCGTCCACCCAGAACTCGACTGTGTCACGAAAACTGCGTACCATCACGACCACACCGATCATGATTGACAATCCCACCATCAAGGCCGATACCGTCACCGCATTCCGGCCCGGATGACGAGCCGCCTGGTCCGCCGCGATAAGCCGGAGGCTCCCCCCAAGCACCATTGTTTTGCTTTCTCGGCGAAGATGTCGCCAGCCCAATGCCTTGATACAGATCGGCGCAAGACAGGACAGTGCCCCCAAGAGGCACATGGTTGCAAGATAGCCAAAGAGCGGCAGGTCTCCAACCGGGCCTATCAGCGAGCAGAGGCCTGCCAACACTAACAGTCCAAGGCTGATCCACCCCCACAGCCCTGCCCTCAGTTGATGCGTCGATTCATAGTCCCCCGGCGCTAAGGCACGAACCGTCACGGTCCTGCCGGCTTCCACGCTGGGACCCAAGGCTCCCACCATCGAGACCACTGTCCCGAGCAACACTCCTTTCATCACCGATGTCAATGTCAGCATGTCCATCGACAGGATCAACCCGCCGGATGCAACCGGCGCATAGAGGTCTGAGACCGTCCGGCTGACGAGCGACACCAAACCACTAGCCAGCCACACCCCGCCCAGACCGCCCAATAGCCCTCCAAAAAGACCGAGCAGCCCCGCCTCCACAAGAAACAGCCCCATGACTCGCCGTTCCGTCATGCCGAGTGCGCGGTAGATACCGATCTCGCGCCTACGTTGCGCCACAGCAAAAGCGATCGTGTTGTAGATCAAAAACATGCCGACAAGCAGCCCCACCCAGCTCATGACTGACAGATTGAGTTGGAACGCCCAGACCATGTTTTCGACCTGCTTCGTCCGCTGCGCAGGCCGTTGCACAAGAAGATGGGGAGGAAGCACCGCACGCAAGGAAGCCGCGATGTCGTCGATCGATCGATCAGGCGTTGTCACCAAATCGATCCGATCCAACCGCCCGATTGATTGAAACAACAGTTGCGCCGCAGCGATATCCATGACGGCAAGGCGATCCCAGAGGGACGAGCGCGCTGCCTCGTTATGAATGAGCCCTGCAACTCGCAACCGTACGACGCGCCCTCCTACCGTCACCTCGATGAAACTACCGATTCCCAGATTCCAGTCGGCAGCAACCTGACGACCAAGGTATAGCGAGTCCGGAGCCAGGAGCGCCTCCAATTCCACGCCGGTGTCAGCTTCCGATATCCGGAAGCCGCGCGCACCGGTCTCTGCGAGTAGATCCAATCCTAATATCTGAAGCGCCTGGCCCCGCAGCTCCCCTTGGGTCAATACTACTGACTCCTCAATGATTGGAGCGGCGCTCATCACCCCCTTGACCGCACGGATCGCTGTGATTACGGATTCATCTACTCCCAGATCATGGCCTGCAATTTCCAATGTGGCACGGCCGGCTACTGTCGTGACCGCTTGCTCGAAGGATTGCAGTACATGAACGTTCGCCGTGCCGATGGCAACGGATGCCAGCACTCCCAGTGCCACTCCGGCGATGCTGAGCAGGGTGCGAAATGGCCGCTGGAAGGCATGCGCCCGGATCAGGGCAATATTGAACAGGAGTGGTATAGTCATCTAAGCATTGGACGCGGTGTGAGCAGAACGAATCATAGTGGATACGAGAACGAGGGTGAAGCACATCTTTCGGGCGGGTGCCGGAACCCTGCACAAATCGGTAGTTTCGTTTACAGCGATACCCACCTTTGTTAGACTCGCGTGAGTCAATGATGAGAGGTTATTGATGGGCGTGCAATCTGCTCTGAACCGAAAATTCCAGCCGGTACAAGAAAAGCTCGATACCGAACTTCTCACA
>CBDDRH010000126.1:0-5128 GCA_965233025.1 uncultured bacterium | reverse complement strand
ATGACTCAATTTATGTAAAGGATGAGTATGGGAAGGATTATGCTGAGCACGTCCATAAAGTCAGAAACTTCTTTAAGCATGCCGATCGTGATCTAAAAGCTGGAAAAACAAGCATCGAATTTAATACGGAGGAAAATGCCTCTTGAGTTCTAACTCCAAGTGCAACACTGCCGGCCCTGATGGGCTAAGGTGGTGCCATGCCACAACCATGCTATACGCACATGAGTATCGAGGAGCGTGAAACGCTGAGCCTGGGACTGGCCCAAGGCTATTCGTTGCGAACGATGGCGAAGGTGTTGGGGCGCGCGCCCAGCACCGTGACCCGCGAAGCGGCGCGCAACGCGCGGGGCCATCCGTATCGGGCCTGCACGGCGCAGCGTCTGGCAGCCGCTCGAGCCCGTCAGCCTCGGCGGCCACGCAAACTCTTGGACCCGTGGCTCTGGCAGTATGTCCGAACCCACCTGGGCCAGGGGTGTTCCCCCGAACAGATTGCGGGCCGCCTCCGCCGCGAGTATCCTGACGAGATGCGGAAGCACCTTTCGGCAGAGACCATCTATGGGGCGCTGTACGTGCTGCCGCGTGGTGCCCTGCGCCGCGAATTGCTGGCCGCCCTCCGTCAGGCCCACAAGGCCCGACGACCTCGGTCGCGGGGGACCGATCGACGCGGCCAGATCCCGAACATGACGCCCCTTGCTGCGCGGCCCATGGATGTTGTCGCACGGACGGTACCGGGTCACTGGGAAGGCGATCTCATCAAGGGGACCCGCAACGGCTCGGCGGTCGGCACCTTGGTCGAACGGACGACTCGTCTGGTCATCCTGGCCCGCATGGAAGGGATGGATGCGAGGAGTGCCCGAGAGGGCTTCACGAAGAAACTCCGGCACGTGCCGGCCCCGCTCCGCAAGACGCTGACCTACGATCGAGGCAAAGAGATGGCGGAACATGAGCGGTTGGCCCAGCGGCTTGCCATCCGCATCTACTTTGCCGATCCGTATAGTCCCTGGCAACGGGGGACGAACGAAAACACCAATGGCCTGCTGCGCCAGTATTTGCCCAAGACGACGGACTTGTCGGGTTACACCCAGCGCGAGCTGAATGCCATCGCTCATCGATTGAATACGCGTCCGAGGAAGTGCCTCAACTTTGCCACGCCATTGGAGGTGTTCACGCAGTGGCGTCATCATTCACCCGTTGCACTTGGAACTTGAAACCGCCGTTCCTTTTGAACCAACTCCCTCGGACAACCAACGGCGTGAACTCGAACAGGCAGTGGCTTCCTGCATTAAGACGGTTGAACAACAGGTGCCAGGTGCCCAATTCGAAGCATCTCCGGATGGGGGGATCGTCAACACTGCCGGTAACGATAGAGAGAGATTTACGTTTTGGAAATGTACGTCAGAGAGCGGACACCCGCTTGCACCGATCCGCAAATGAAACCACTCGTGCACGAAGCCTTTTCGCACAGCCCATGAGGAACGGTCACGCCATTGCCATCGTGCTGTCATGCATCTGTCTGACTGCACCTGCTTGGGCAGACTTCAAAGCAGGCATGGACGCCCATCACCGCGGCGACTACGCAACTGCCTTACGTGAGTGGCAACCGCTGGCCGAACACGGAGATGCCCTGGCACAGTACAACCTCGGCCTGCTCTATGACAACGGCCAAGGAGTACGAAAGGACTATGACCAAGCGCGGCAGTGGTACGAGAAAGCCGCAGCCCAGGGGCATGCAGACGCTCAGGTTAGCCTGGGGATTCTCTATGATTATGGGCGAAGTATCCCGCAAGATTTCAAGAAAGCTGTGTATTTGTATCGTTTGTCCGCGAAGCAAGGCAATGATCTCGCGCAAAGAAGACTGGGCCTCATGTATGAACGTGGAGACGGCGTGCCGAAGGACTACGTTCAGGCCTACATGTGGTATATCCTGGGAGCAGCGGGCGGAGCAGATCGTGGGTCCGCGAGGAAGGATGCGCTGGTCAAACAGATGACCCCCGAGCAAATCGCCGAGGCGGAAAAACTGGCTCAAGAGTGGAAACCGAAAGGCAAATGATCAACGAACCCACGAAACGGGAAACCAGTGTTCTCGAAGCAGCGGGCGAAGTATTCGCTATGCCGATTGGAAAAATCGGTGAATGGGGCATCGGGGGACAAGGAGGACGACGCCCTGTCGGTCTCGCTGTGTGCCTAAAACGAACGGTGAAATGGATAACATGCGTGAGAGTTTTAGCGTTGTTTCTCTTGGCAATCATCATCTATTTTGCACCGGCAACAGGGGTATCGCGCGCTGAGGATGGGTCACCCATCCCGGTACAATTGCCACAGAAAAATCCAACAGTACGACAAGGGCAGGTCCTAGAAGGCGCACAAGCCGTGCGACCCACTTTGAAGGAGCGTGATGCCGTGAACCAATTGCTCAGTATTAAACCACGCCCAAAGACTCTCACCGATGCCGACATGAAGTACCTGAAGAACCTACGAGAGAAACCAACATGGCTTGGGATCGAGCGGCGAATCGTGCATGAAATGTGGGCGGAGTTGAACGGTACGGAGTGGCGCGACCCTGAGGTACCGCAACCTTCGAGGAATGACAAATCACCCTAGCACGGATGATTTAAGCTTCTGTTGCAAGCGCGAATGCGGCTATATAACGGGGAATCTCGTCGTTCAGTCCTGCCACATACCGCGAGTACGCCTCAGGGCGTTACGACTCCACGCCACACATTGTCAACATGGCAGCCTATGCCCGAATGAGAAGATGGTCAATGAGCGCAGGTTCTTCGACGTGCATAGCGGCAGGGGGATCGATAAATCGCCTCAGCCTCATTCGGTCGTTTGGGCTCACCCGGATCACGCCCACCTTGATCCAAGGTGTGTGAATCCCACTGATTACCGCCAGCCGGATGTCTATAAAAGCCTCCTCGCCTTCTAACCACAATTGGACTTGCACAAGATCCCCTGTTCTCAGGTGATCAGGGGTAATGAGCTTATGTCCATCACCAGAGCTTTCGAGAACGCACCCGTCCGCTTGAAGCTGGGTGCTACCGCTCGCCAGCACACAGTCAATGGTAAACTTCGGACTATCTCCCCCTGTCTGTTGTGTCCCTTGAGCCATCATGTCGTGCGCAGGATAGCGTGGGAAGGAGTATGTGGCTATTCCTCAAGAGATGGGGGGAACTTCCCCGAAATGGTGGTGTGCGGGCAACCATCTCCATCTATTTCAGCTACTTAGAACCTATGGACGGATTATTTCCTTTAGCAAATTACCGAGTATTCTATGAAGGTGAACGAGCAGGGGCGCTCGAGAGACATATCCTGACTTCGCCCACATTATTCATCAGCACTTCTGCTACAATCGCCGATGCCTGACTCAAGTGAACCGGGCGGAAAAAGTGCGACAGGCAGGGACAGGGATCACGCGTCACGCGCCCCCCGCCATTTCTCGACGAACCGTTCATAAATAGTGTGGGTTGTTCTCTCTGCCAGAGTCCAAACTCCAAGTGACCGGTTGGTTTTTCTTGTTTGGGTGGACGAAACCAACCGATACATCACGTTACATCAATGGGATGCGGCAGAGAAATACGGAAGACTACGAACTAGGAGGTTACTACGATGGCAGGTCGGTCACCTTCTCAGCGATTCCTGGTGCTCGGCGCCATATTGGCCGGATGCGGCGTCGCTGCCGGCGCCTTCGGCGCCCATGCACTCAAGGAAATTCTGGACGCGCCTATGCTCCAGGTCTTTGAAACTGCAACCCGGTATTTGATGTATCATGCCTTTGGACTGTGTATCGTGTCCTGGGCCATCGACCGTCACCCGGAACAAGGCCTTGAAAAATCCGGATGGTTCTTTATTCTCGGAATTGTTCTCTTTTCAGGCAGTCTGTATGTGGTGTCTCTCGCAGGCATCCGGTGGGTGGGGGCGATCACCCCAATCGGCGGGCTGGCCTTCTTGATAGGCTGGATACTCTTAGCGTGGGGAGCCTGGCGGGACGCGCGCCCTCGTTCTACAAACCGTACTCCTTAGCAGCATCGCCTGACGCGCGCGCAGGGCGACATGGATGGCTGAATGTTACTGCGTCTCGCTCGTCCCGCTTTTCCCGCTAGTCGCGCCCCGCGCTAGACGCACAGCCAGCCGTTCTTTTTCCGCTGATCGAACCCCAATCTCCTTGGGAATTCACGAAGGTGCCTTCAAGACGCTGGCCTTCTTTATTGAATTGAAGACTATCTTCTTGGACCAGACCATTCATTTCCCACCGCAGATAGACATTCTCACCCAGAACGATTGTTTCCACGAGCCCCGGCAGAGTGGCCTGCGTCTGTCCTATCGGTGGAAAGAGTATGGTCAGCTTCTGCTCTTGGTGGTTCTTCTGATGGTTATGAATAATCCACTGCCAGGTCCCGCATAGCCTGGTCTGGCCGCGGAGCTCGCGCACCCGATCTTTCCAATTTCGTAGCCGATCCCATTCTCGGTAACTGGCCTGCATGGCGTACACTTCCAGCCTGGCGGCTCGTTCGAGGACCGTCACCAACAGGAGGGATGCAGACTCTTCCTGCTTCCCCTTGGCCCATTCTGGAGAGGCCACCACATCAACGAGTTGATTCAGCGAATCATGCCACGCCGCATGCGTCTGTTGGTCGAGCCATGCTCTGGATTGCAGCGATCCGAGCAGCCGCTCAGTTACCGACTCGAGTTGCTGATCCTCCACAGCCTGTCTCACCGTGGCAGCGATATCCCATACGGCCAGACTGCCCATCAAGCGAAGGACTGCGGCAGTCAGATCCGGCACCAAGAGGTCTTTTGCGAGCCTGGCCGGCAAGGGATTGACCTTCAGTGTCCTGGCCACATCGCCCATCTGGAGCGCGGGACCGATTGCCGACAGGAATAGGTCATGGGCTCCCTTGTCGGATTCTAGCTTAGCCAGTTGATCAGAATGGGCACGAATAACCGATGGAAAATCGGGTGTGGAGCTCGGCAAGGATTCGTCTGCCTTGGCATTGAGCCAGAACCCGAATGCAGAGATGAGCACAATTGTAAGGGCAAGAGCTATTCGTGAGTGGGCTTGTCGGATCCCGAGGATGTAGCTGCGCATCGGAATACTCTACCGTGCTTCTGCCCACACCCTCAAGCG
>CBDDRH010000125.1:0-8287 GCA_965233025.1 uncultured bacterium | reverse complement strand
TATCGAACTATTGTCGCCGTTTAGATGTGCAATGGCTGTGTTGACAGGGTGCGTCTATCTGGAGGAGGCTCAACGATCACGTTGAGCCTCCTTCTTGATGTCGTTACATGCCGGCGGCTGTCAGCCGCGAGCGAATGGCTCCATCTAATCGCTGAATCCAGCCGGCATAATTTCCATGGATGGTCTGTTTGTCGGCATCATATTTGAGATTGGTGCTGTCTTTGTACAGAATACTGTAGGTCTTGCTCGTGTAAGGAATGGTGACGATGGCCTGGTGGCTACGGACATTGAGCGTACCCATGATCTCGCCGGGTTTCACCACAGCCATGGTCCATCCTAACGCAGCTCCTGCCTGAATAATCGCCTTCTGCACATCTTCCATGCTCGGTTCCTTGCCGGTTGCCGTTTGAACGGGAGCATCCTTGACGTTGTAAATTTGTCCGCCGCCTCGGCAGCCTGCGACGACTGCCACCACTAAGCAGGCTACGGCCACGCCAGATAATATTCGCTTCATTGCTGTCCCTCCTCTCGATAAGTTCGATCCGACTGGAATCTGCCTGCTTTTAGTCCGATTGGCTTCTCCAAGTCAAGCCGACGGACTGCGGTCTCCATCATCTGTGCCGGCCTGTATCCGTGCGTCAGGACATAGTCGAGTAATGCCTCCAAGATCGACAGGTTTGCCGGACACATGCCTTTCTGATTCCATTTAGACATCGCGTTTGGAAACATCTGATCCTTTGCGTACACGAATTCAGAAGGATGACAGTAAAAGACAAGGTGGCGCGATCGGCGGCCGATCCAGCGAATCATGCGTTGGACTATCGGTAGACCGAGCGTTCGCAGCGTTGCCATGTTGATCGGAAAGAGGCACGAGGACGGAGGGATTTCGATCAAGAGACTTTCCCCTGGTACCGCCAAATTGTCTCGCGATGGCCGATACGGTTCAAGTGGAGACCAGAAGTATTTCAGATAGTGGACCCGTCCGAGTCCCATGTCGAATCGCCTGGCCGGAATGGAGGAATCATATCGATACCCTTCGTGTTCGAGGGCACGGAGGGTGGTCTCGCCGATCGAGAGATTGGGTGCCCGAAAGACAACGGGACGAATTCCGGCGGCTTTTTCTACGGCGTCGGTTGCCTGATGGATCCACCGGCGTTGTTCCTCATAGCCGGCACTACGGAAGTCCTCATCCTCTTCCAGTCCTCCATGGGCCCATCCGTGTGTTCCCAACTGGTGCCCTCGGTCGTGACAGTTTCGGACTAAATGTGGGTACGCTTCTGCGAAGCGGCCGGAGAAGAAGATTGTCCCCTTGAGGTGAATGCGATCACAGAAGGTTAACAGCATTTCGAGTCCGACCTGAGAACCGGGCACCCAATCACAGTCAATCGTGAAGTAAAACTGCAGAGGAACGGTCTTGCCATCCCCGTTCCCATTGGCGAGGTGTTGACCGTTGCCGTTACGCGTGAACATGATGAATGATTCCTGGCATGACGGAGACACGCGGCACACGGTGAGAAGACCATGAATGAGGCAACATGGATTGGGATCAGTCCGAAGTGATCAGTCCTTCGATTTCGACCAGCAGTTCCTTGCGACAGAGCTCTCCTTGCAGGAACAAGACCTGCTCTGAGGACAATGGGCCGCTGCGGAGGGCCGCACGGACCTTGGCCAGGTGGGCCGCATTCCGCACATAGACTTTGTAGAGGGCCTCGCTCTGTGCGCCGGTGAATTGAATGCGCGCCGCGCCCTCGGCATGACCGAGCAAGGTCCTGAGATTCTGCATCGTTTCATGGGTCTGTTCCTCCGGAAGCCCCACATGCCGGCTGCTATGTCCTACCACGCTCGCCATTCCGGCAATATAGAGTTGTGAGTGGGTCTCAGCTCGATAAAAGGTTGCGCGGGCAAACGACGGGCTTTGCGGTCCGTAGATGGTTGGATACTCATAGGCATTCAGTTGTCGAGGGTTGCCGAGATGCGTGGCCGGATGCTTGCCGGCGAGCATGTATACCTGAAGAGGACCAGATCTCGTTCCCACAGCGGTGCCGGCCGGAAGAGATTCTGGAAAGTCTCGGAGAAACTCCGTCAAGGCCTGGTACCGTCCGACACAGAATTGTCGATACCGCTCGAGACCCTGCGATTCCTCGTTGATGCGAGGAAAATAATTCCATGCGCGCCAGAGGTGCGGGTAGCCGAATCCGCGCAGCTGGTGAAGTAATTTCCGATACGCTGCGCAGGCGGTGGTTTCCAGGGATATGCCTGGTTGTTCGTCGAGGACGACCGAACCCATCAGAAGGTCTCCGCTCATGGCCACAGTCAGGCCGTTGATCTGCTGCGTTCGGACTGGCTGATCCGAACTCCAGACTTCGACCATCGGAGAGCCATCCAATTGTGGGAGGTCGAGTGTCACGAGAAGACATGCGTACTGTTCGGGAAGCGGCCGGCCAAACGAAATGACAGCCAGGGGATGAGTATTCGCTGCGGCGAGCCACGAGTCGAGCGTGGCGGCCTCGACATACGTGACTGCAAGGCGAGCGGATGTTTCCGAGACAAGGTGGCCGGATGGAACGGATCGTTGTGCCTGGCTGATTCCCACGTAGGACTCCTCGATCAGAATCGGCTATGAGGGTCGGTGAACGGCATAGTCTTTCACCTCGGTGACGGTCTTAGGTACGCCACGGACGCGCCGCCGGTAGGCCACCCAATTCTCTCTGAAGTTGAACAGGTACACGAGATAATACGCAATCTTGAACAAAAAAATCGGGACACGAATCGGGGACTTTCCAAAGGCGTCACCGGCCAAAATGGAGAGGATGGCCTCTTCCATTTTGAAAATGGAACCTTCTGACATGAACAGACTGCGAAAGGCGGGCTGGGTGAAATGATAGATAAACCATGAGTATGTTTTAACCCCTAAACGAACAGTTCGCTCAAACTCCCGCAGACAACGTTGGTACTCCGGCGACTTCCGCAAGTAAGCATCAACGACATCGGCGCCCAAGGTGGCGCTGTTGAGCGCCAGATGCACGCCGCTGGAGAAGACAGGGTCGATGAATGCAAATGCATCGCCGATCATGATGTAACCGTCGCCCCGCATTGTGGTCCGGCGATATGAATAGTTTGCCGCGGCGTAGGCTTGGCCGATCAGTTTGGCCTTGGCCATGCGTTCCGCCACAGGAGGACAGAGGGCGATCGTGTCCGAAAGGAACTGTTCGAGGGGGACTTTGCGAGTGCTGATGTATGAAGGCCAACAGACGGCGCCCACACTGGTGGTGCTGCCCTTAAACGGGATGATCCACCACCAACCGTAATCGAACCATATGATGCTGATGTTGCCTTCATCCGCACCAGGAAGTCGCGTGACGCCCTCGAAATGTCCAAAGATCGCAGCGCTGTTGTGGTGTGGATTGCGATACTTGCCGCCAAATTGTCCGGAGAGGAAGGTATCTCGCCCGCTGGCATCCACTACGAACTTGGCTTCATAGGTTCGTGCCCGCCCTGTTCGGTCTTCAGCCTGAACCAGATGTGTGGAATCCTGGCGAAACTCGACGTGCTTGGCCCGGACGCCTTCATGTACATGAACGCCTTTGCTGACCGCGTTGTCGAACAGGATCTTGTCGAATTCTGCCCGCTTCACTTCATACGCAAACGGTTGTGAGCCATCAAGCGCTTTCGAGAAGTACAGCATGCGGGAGCGCCCGTGGTAGGGCGAGACTATTTGCGCCCCATATTTGAGAATGCCGATCTTTTCGATGTAGGGCAACACGCCGAGTTGCTTGAGTACGGGGAGGGAATGTGGAAGGAGCGACTCCCCGATGTGAAAACGTGGATGGCGGTCTTTTTCAAGGACGTGGACATTCCAGCCCCGTTCCGCCAATAAAGCCGAAATGGTCGAACCCGCCGGGCCGCCTCCGACCACGAGGACGTCGCACGCTGTCAGAGCTTGGATCACATGCATCCTCAGGCCCAGCAATAGATAAGGCCTTCTTCAAGGGCGTTCAACTTGAGCGCAGTATACTCAAGAGGCAAAACAATGGCTAGTTGCGCGCGGATGATTTTGCGACCTATCGATGGACGAGAACCGACATGAGAAGAGGATACTTGACCGGAAGTAACGAACATGTCAGAGTTCCTCGCCAATCGCTGCATTCACCAGGCTTCCTAATGGTGTTAGCACCTCTATCTTACTCGAAAGGAGGGATACATGAAGATCGCGTGCATTGCTCTTGGTGTGTTTCTGCTGATGACAACTGCGGCATGCCAATCGGCACCGGTGAAGTTGCCGTCTGCATCGATAGGACCGAATGAAAAATCACTCGGCCAAACCGAGGGGTCGAGCACGGGTATCATGCTGCTAGGATTTATTCCGATTATCCAAAACACTCGATTTGAGAACGCGTATAGGGAAGCGGTTCAGAAAGCCGGAGGGAACCGGCTGACCGACATCACCATTTCTGAACAGTGGTTCTGGGCTCTGGTCTTAAACGGATATATTTTTACCGTTCAAGGAACCGCTGTTGGGAATAAATAACATCCCGCTAGAGTTACAAACAGGGGACAAAGGAGGATACATGAAACTTGCCAGCCTGTTTCTTGGTGCCGCTTTGTTGCTTGCCACAGCGGCTTGTCATTCAAGTCAGTTGCGCGTTCAAGCCGATCCTGTGGGTCCGAATGAGAGACTGACAGGAATTGCGGACGGGCACAGCGGTGGGTTTATGCTAATGGGATTTATTCCCATCAATCAGAACCATCGCTTTGAGAGGGCATACACGTCTGCGTTGCAGAGATCTGGCAGTACTCGATTGGCCGATGTCATAGTCTCTGAACGGTGGTTTTGGACTCCAGTCGGAAACGGATTTATATTCCACGTGCAAGGCACTGGAGTGGGTCCTGCTCTTAAGTAGATGATTCTCGCGAGCGCGCGGACGACACCATGATTCGGCGTCGTTCCCGCGCTCCTTTCATTCGCCTCCTTATCTTTTGTTCATCCTCAAGAGTCGCGGGTGCTTCAGGCTACACTCCAGTAGTCAAATTGCGTATCACCTGTTCTTGCGGAATCTGAGAAGGAGAGTAGATTAGTGATGGGGCGACTGCTGCGCGGCTGTTTGTCTTCTCGTTGATGGTTGCGATGCGGCAGGGACCAGTTTTAGCTCATGAGACGAGTGAATCATCGACTTTCGAGCCGCAAAAGAAGCCTGAGAAAAAAGATTGATCTCTTGCTGAGTGGTCAGTCGGCGGCAACGAATTCCCAACACCGATGTGCGCGGAACGATTGGGGAGGATCAAGTTGGTATCCCCGAAGGGAAAATGATGACTAGCGCGCGCACCATCGGAACAGGTTAGTTGGTTTGTGGTATAGTTTTCATGAGATTGAAGGTGGGGCAATGCAATTGCGTCGACAAATGTGGCTGGCCGTCTGGCTGTTTCTTCCAATCTGCCTCGCTTCAGGTTCCGAAGCGTTGGCTGGAAGCGCACAACCGACCGGCGACCGCAGTGTCGTCGAGCGGATCGAGGATACAGCCAAGAAAGTGGGGAGTAAGATCGAACAAGGCTTCTCCAAGGCAGCAAAGAAGATCGAGGAAAAGCATATTGTAGACAAAGTTGAGCGGAAGTTGAAAAAGGCGGCTACGAAGACAGGAGAAGGGTTCAAAAAGGCTGGGGAGAAAATCGATCAAAAACTGCAATAATCGGTATCGCCAGCATCTGCCACTACTGCCACATTCTTTCGATTGCCTTCCGAACACCGCACATGCTCTTGCAGAAGCATGATGAGCCTACTCGATCAATGATTATCCCAAGCCACGGCAAGATCGAAGCCCGGGCTCGGTTCAGTGGATGCCGTTTGACGATGTGTGGTTTCAGGCTGCTGACGGGGCGCGGTTGCTCGAGTGGTACGTTGAGGCGCATGCCGATTGTCCGGTCATACCCTGGTCTCACGGCAATCCCGGCTGAATCATAATCGATTGGAGAAGCTGCTCGGGCTCTATCGGATCGGACCGTCAGTTTTTGCCTTCAACTACACGGCTACGAAGGGAGCCGGGGTAGGCCACCAGAGGAAGGCTTCAAACAAGGGTGCACTCAGTTGCACAGTTCAATTAAGATTTCTTGAAGCTATCCGGCAGCTCGGGTTGAGATGTCGGCGGAAGTCGGACCTGATCCGGACGGCACCACCGCAACAGCGGTGTGGTCATGCACGTGGTGGCTAATGTCATGAGGAGCATCATCGCGAACATGGTGGACGAGATCACGCCCATGTCACGGCCGATGGTGAGAATGACGATTTCCATCAGGCCCCGTGTGTTCATCAGGATTCCGATCGTGGTTGATTCTTCCCAGGACATGCCGGTGCAGCGAGCGGCGAGAGTCGTTCCACCACACATCCCGACCACAGCTACCAGTAAGATGAGACCAAAATAGATCCACAAGTCTGTACCATAGATCAGGCCAAAATTGGTCCGAAGTCCGGTAGAGGCAAAGAAAATAGGAAGGAGGATAACCGTGGTGACACCCTCAAGCTTGGCTGACACTTCGGACACAAGGTCCGACCCTTTTGGTAGGGCCACGCCGGCCAGAAATGCTCCAAATAGCGCATGGACCCCAAACCATTCGGTCATCCACGCAGATCCGACCAGGGTAAGGAGTATGAGGGCCAACATGGCAACTGTATAACGCCTCGAGTGTCGATACCTCACTTCCAGAAAGTGAAAGGCGCGAGGGACGAGGCGTAACATCACGAACACGAAGATGCTTGCTGCGACGACCGTGAGAACCAACGCTCCCGATACAGCGGTGTGTGTGTGTAATGCCATGACTCCGGCAAGAAGACACCAAGCCATCACGTCCTTCAGAGCGGCAGTTACCAAGGCTACGGTTCCGATAGGGGTTTCAGACAATCGGCTCTCCTCCAGAATGCGAGCCAGGACCGGCAAGGCGGTGACACCCATGGCGACTCCGATGAACAAGGCGAACACAGTCGGCGTCACGCCCGTATCCGAGAGGGAGGGGTAGAGGTACATGGCGAGCCCAGTACCGAGAATCAACGGCACAGCCATGCTCGTAGGAGCGATCACTAAAACAGCCCGCCCGCGCACCCACACGTTCGCGAGGTCGAGCTTCAGGCCGACCCCAAAAATGAATAGTATGACCCCTATCTGCCCCAGCATGTTCAGTGGCCCGAGACTGTCGGCTGGGAAAAGGGCAACTGAAACGTCGGGAGCAAGCCAGCCAAGGAGCGATGGCCCTAGGAGTATGCCGGCGACGATCTCTCCCATCACCTGAGGCTGATGTACTGTCCGAAGCCCCCAGCCGACCAGCCGTGCCAGGATGAGAATGACACTAATCTGTGAGAGTAGGACCAACAGATTCGAGATCATCTTGTCCAGCCTGATTGCTGAGGACCTTCAATCACACGAGTCATCAGCAAGTTTGAGCTGGAGTCCTTTCTACCGATGTGGGTATAGAAGGAAACTCAGTTGGAAGAACAGGGGTCGACTGCATTGAGGTGGCCAACACTCGCAGTTGACAGCGCGAAGTATACCCAACCTCATTCTCGATGACTAGCTGCGATGAGCAGAGTTCGCGTGGCAAGATTTCGACATGGAAGGAACAGCGTCTGACCCAATACGCGGGGTCATTCGGCGGTCAAAAGAGTCACTGAGATTCTAGGAAGAGGCCACCATCAGTATTCTTGATCAATTCTTCGTCTATCATCCTGAGCCGTGGCAAGATCGAGACTGGGCTCGGCTCAGTGGGTTGCCTCTCGAAGAGGTCTGGTTTCAGGCTGCCGATGGGGCGCGCCTCTTTGGGTGGTACGTCGAATCTTCAGCGACGAACGCCGTGGTCCTGTGGTGTCATGGAAACGCGGGGAATATTATTAATCGGCTGGAGAATCTGCGCGAACTCTACCGCCTCGGACTGTCCGTGTTCCTGTTCGACTATCGCGGCTATGGTCGAAGCCAGGGACGGCCGTCGGAAGAGGGGCTGTATCAAGATGCGCTGGGGGCGCACGATTATCTGACGCGAACCAGAATGATTCGCCCTGAGCGCATTGTCCTTTTCGGGCGTTCGCTTGGTGCGGCTGTCGCAGGAGAGCTTGCTACGAAAAAGCCTGCCACAGGGCTGATTCTCGAATCGTCGTTTCCGTCGATCGGCGCGGTGGCCAAGTTCCACTATGGGGGGGTGCCGGTCCATTGGCTGCTCGGGGCAGACTTCACATTGATCGATCGCCTTCCACACCTCTCGCTGCCGAAACTGATTATCCATGGCGATCAAGATGACATTATTCCTCTTG
>CBDDRH010000124.1:0-18010 GCA_965233025.1 uncultured bacterium | reverse complement strand
CGGAACCTACAGGCCCAAGGAGCGCAGCTGCTGGTCTCATCAGCCGCATGGGCCCCAGGCCTGCATGGCCCGAATGGGGAATGGGAACGATGCACCCGCGACACAGGTCTTCCGCTCCTAGTGTGCAATCGGACAGGACCAGACAAGACCCTCGACTTTCGTCAAGCCGAGAGTGTCGTGGCCAAGGACGGGCGACGTCTCCTGTCCTTGTCTTCAGCACGTTCGACGGTGTTCGTGATCGAGTGGGATGTGACAACACAGACGTTGGCGACGCAGGACTATCAGACCCAATACCTCTAATGGGCGCGGTCTATCCGGTTGATCTGGTCTATCTCGTTTGTCTGGTTCAATCTGTATATCGCTGCAAGGCATTTCTGACTTTTACGTTATAGTCCACTAGCTACTCCGGTTTGATTGAATTGCCTCTTTGTTTGGTTGAACCAGACTAACCAGACAGACCAGATGAACCAGAACAACCAGCTAACAGGGAATATTGATGGCCGGGTCGCACAACACGGGTGGCATCTCCGGGGGACGCATATAACGGCCTGAGGAATCCTGATATCCCATCGATCCCTTAATCGGCGGGCCGCCAGGCATTCCTGGGAGTCCTTGTCCCGCGGAACCAAATCTCTTCCCGACACTAGAGCTCCTAGAGAAACCGACCCCGGGAATCGGCACTGATGTGGGTCCGATGCTGGCCTGGCCGGACACCCCGGCACTCGGCTCGGCTTGCGGGGTCTGTACTGCTTGACTCTGAACCGGCGGCAGCAACGGCGCCTGCGCGCCACATGGACTCGCTAGAACACCGACGACAAATAGGGCGAACACCCCTAGAGCATGCCTCATCTCAATCCGCCGACGATTCATAGTTGATGTGTCTGCGAAACACCATAATGGGATCAGCCCGTCTCGGAGAGAAATCACCGTGGCAGAATTCTATCGGGACAGGAGCACCCGCGCAATGCCTCGCCTGCCAGAAGAAAATAGCCCCACTTCCCTTATCACGGGTTGTCGATTTCTGCATGCCGGCACTTACACTAGTTGCCGCTTTTTTCTATCGGTTTCTGCTATTATGCGCACGCATCTAACCTGCGAAGCAGGCGTGTGAGCGATCGAGTGGCTACCTGCTCGCGTGCGACGACGCCGACGCGCTGAGCAATATACAATGGCTGTGGTCACCGGGGACAGGTGCGAGGGGTCGTGCCAAGCGAAATAGTGTTGTCAGTAACCAGAGGGATGAGGGTTCTTTGATGGAGACCGCGCAGAGGGATGTGCTTCTTGGGACACTGACTTGGTGGGGCTTTCATGCCCTCCTCATTTGGATGGGGATCAGGCATTTTTTGTCCAGACCTGATGACGGTGGCCTTTTCGTGTCAGATGTGTTTGCCGGGCTCTTGCTAGGAGGCTGTGCGCTATCCCTCCTTCGGATGTCGGTGGGGCGTCACACCCTCCGTCTGATCGCCCTGTTCTACATCGCGCAGATCCTGCTTACAGTATGGAACGGAACGTTTCAATGGGGCAGCCTGGCTGATCTCGCGATCTGGGCGTATACGATTTTCTCTTTTGGCCCAAGCAGTTGGCGGCATGCCCTCTATTCACCGTTGGGCGTCTTCGGGAACTTAAAGACGTAGAAACGGGGACATTCCCGGACGGAAGTGCGGGGACATGCTACCCCGTTTGGAGAGTTACTTACTCACTGCATACTCTTATCGGCTCCGAAGGTACGTGGAGCTGCGCGATCACTCCTTGCCGCAAACCGCCTCCCATAGAGCTTGATTGATACTCTCTGGTTCAACTGGCAACCAGTTATCCTTGTCTACATATCCACCGGTCGATATACCGGTACCCATACCGTATGAGAACTCTGTGAATGCCAGCAACCGAAGGCGCCTTTGTGCGCAGTCGAATTGTTTGTGAGTTTTCGTGGACAAGAATCGGGTGGGTCCTCTCGGATTCCCTTGCATCCACTGATAGTCAGTTAACTGCCACATCGTCACCAGACTCGCTTCTTTGCGAATGGAGGCTGGATCGACGTAGACCGTCTGTATTCCCGGTAAGAGATAGTCCTTCTCAACCGCCACCCATTCTGCATCTGCTGGAGCACCGCTCAGGAACAGGAGTGTGATCAGCGAACAGAAACTCGAGAGGTAGATGCGTGCGAACACGGCGAGAACTGTTTTCTGGAAACGCCGATTTGCGAGGTCCACGATCACGCAACGACCTCACTCTGTCCTGCTAGGCGGCCAACAGGCAGAACTGTGCCGATTCAACTAAAACGGAATGCGGACGCCCAGTTGGAACTCATTCGGGGAGACGCTTTGCCCAAACTGACTTCGAAGTCCGAAGTCGCTCAACACGGGAGGTACCCCACCCAATGAACGATTGAACTCTGCGCCGTAGCCTCCAGAAAATCCTGCCCCGACATATGGCAACAAGGTCCTCCCCTCAATTGAGTAGCGACCGCTGATCGAGGGAACGTCTCGAAAGTCTGAAAATGACGCGGATGCCGAAGGCGCCACGATGAGAGGTTGTATTGGGACATCGTTCTTCAGCGTGCTCGAAGAGAATTGGCTAGGCTTCTCCCCAATGGCAGCGGAGTCGGCTACGACATGCCCCTGCCCTGCAACGCCCTGAACAGGCGCAGCAAGAGCAGCGATCACTAGAACCGATGCGACCGCGATATACCGTTTCATGCCTAAATCATACAAGTGAAACCGCATCTACACAAGCCCGCGCTAACGAGGCGCACCAACAACCATTCACGATCCCGCCTCTTCTCGCGGCGAGTTCTTGCTCAAGAAGAGAGGCAGTGCCCGTGTCATTCCACCACCCAGATCGCAAAGCCCTTTGCGTCGCGCAGGAGTTTATCCGTCACGCCGCCGCCAAAGATCTGTTTGATCCGGGACGTCCCATGCCGCCCCACGACGATGGTTTCGTGATGTCCGCTCCGAGCCTCTTCAAGAATATTTCTGGCAATATCGTCCTCATGGCCGTACTTCAAGTCCACATGGCTCATGTCGAATCCGGATAGTTTCAGTGTCTCGTACGCCTTCTTCAGGACATGGCACTCGGATATCTGTTCCTTCCGCACCCAGACTTCCTGCTCATTGCGCAACTGCTCGCTCAATTGTGCCTCTGCAACAGGATTTTCCGACCCGCCATGCTCTAGCAACCCCCTTGGCATAGGCTTGAGCACGTGAAAGAGGGTGAGAAAGAGATTAGGTGTTTGGGACAGGAGAGATCCAACATACTCGACGACGCGATCGGAGTTCTCGGACTCATCGACGGCCAGAAGGATTCGCATATCGGTCTCCTTGCAGGGTAAAGCAATCGATGCAGCACATATATATTATATCGGAACCGAGGCAAGCGCGACGTGACTCACCCATCATGAAAACCTTCCCGGAAACTGCTTCACCAATGCCGTCGTGAGCGTATCCGCGATGACATAGACGTGTTGTCGCATCATCGACCAGGTTTCCTCAAGGCGCACATAATCCTTTTTCTTGTACTGATTGATTTGGAGAACATGATGGGCTCCATGCGCCGCGATCAAGCCCCGAACAGTATCTTTCGGCAGGTAGTGGGGATTGACTCCATTGAAGAAGACTTCCATGTCGTCGGCATTGGATTCCAAGCGGGCAAGCGCGCCATCCTGGCGGCTCTTACTCTCCGCGATGGTAGCCTCGGAGTATTCCTTGACTGCAGCATAATGATCGGCCAACAGGGTAAAAAGCTTCTCAGCCCTCGCTTCGCCGTAGAACGGCGTAAACGTGTTCGCAATCTGTTTTGCATTTGCCAGGACTTGCTTGTCGGCGGCATCCCTCGCCACCGGATCGTTCACCGCGTTGATCAGCACGACGTGCTGAATCAAAAAGATGTGCCCGAGCCAGAGATCGCGAAGAGTCTGGTTCATTTCCGCCACAAGGACTGGCTTCGCATTACCGGCTGTTCGCGATTCGTAGTCACAGCCCATCAGGCCAACGAACGCGAGGACCAACACAGCCATAGACGGACGTATCTTGCTCATAAGGCCCTCCATATGATGCACATGTAAACGCCAGCTCTCCAACTGCTAGCAGGGTGCTGAGAGTTTTCTACTTTCGCCTGCCCCCTGGGGCAGCAGTTATAGATCTCCGGCATTGACACCAAGCAGTTCACAATACGGAGGCACGATACCCAGCAAGCCTGGACGTTTCGTAATCTCTCGCTGGAGGAGGGGTTCGGGCCCCCAGCCGTGTTACATAGGTTCGAAACTTGCGTGCCTCAATACAGACATCGGCAGGAATGAGCCAGTTACTATGCGCCAATCCTCATGATTCGAAGTTGACGACGTATATACTGATACATGTGCGTCGGTCAAACCTCTCCATGAATTGAGCGTCATGCGCCCGCTGAAATGACAAGCAGAGTAATTTTAACAAAATTCACTGTCCAATATCTTGCGCAGATACTAGCGAGATAGGGGGTATAGACTGGCAGCGCTGAGGATCCTGAAAAGAAAACCCATAAATCCAGCCATCCTACGACTGGATGCAAGGAGCATATGTTACTGATATAGCCATGTGGTTATGAAAAATAGCCGGTCGAGAACACCCACGGCAATTCCCAACTCACATGATCGAGACATCCGATCATGCCAATTTACGCACCGAAGGCTCTTTTGCCGTTCTTCTTGTGCGGGCTATGACAACGCCCTCACACCCGTCTCCCCACACCCGAGACATCAATGCACTCGCAAGCGCACTGAAGCCTGTGAGAAAAGTGAGCATGAACAGCACGGCCCCGATGCTGAAGAACCAACTGCTAAAGTCCCATGCAGAGAACATGACCGCACCTCCTGGAGGAAGGTGATGTGCAGACTGACAGGTCTTTGAGCGTTGAACATGGGAGCCTTTCTGAGTGTATTCTACACCCCAGTTGTAAGTGAAACCAGCGGCGCCGAGCCCTGACTCGGCCTCAACGAGTAGACGTCCTGGATAACATTCTTCTAGTACGGTCGATGACCCTGCTGCGTGAGTGCCGGCCAAATCGGAGCCGCTTCTTGGTTTCAGAAAAACCGGGGTTGACTGCAGCGAAGAGAGTGTTATCAGTAATCAGTAACCCTGAGAGGAGACCAGCAGAAGCTGGAGGAATGTACCGGTCAGTACGTGACGAACCACTGCATGGGGAAGCGACGGTAGGGGTGACGGGTTTGCCCAAGGCCGGGCCCAACGCCGCCGGAGCGGCTGAAAGGAGCCCTATGTGGTTACTAGTCATAGTCCTACTAAACATCGTGCCAGGGCTTGAAAGAATCATGGTGCTGAATACGTTTACTACGTCTGAGGAATGCCAGATCGAACGAAATCGCATAGGCTTTGAGATGGCAAAAGCATATCCCTATGAACGTGATTTTGTGATCGCCTGTCGATTGAATCCAAAACACAGCTCATAAGAGCGAGTGACGAGAATTGAGGAAGAGCCAGCGCCATTGAAGGTGAGGATGAGGACCTATCGGTGTTCGGCGAGCTAGAGGACGACCAGACCGCCCTCTTCTGCCTGCCGGTTCCGGCATCGTATGAAAGTCGAGAGGAGAAGAACACAGAAAAGAGCGCGCAGGATCAGGGCACGTCTTCTGCGCAGCGCACACCGAGCGTCGGTCCCCAGTAGGTCACGTCGTCCCACCCTCGATAGCTGGCCTGAAGATTCGGCGGTTTTTCATTCCATTCCCCGCCCCGCAACACGCGGAAGGAGCCACGCAGCGGTCCCTGCGGATCGCGGGGTGGAGAGGTCTGGTAGAAATCTTCCGCGTACCAATCTTTCACCCACTGGGACACGCTGCCGATCAGGTCGAACACCCCATAGGGCGACGCCATCGATGCCTGGCGCCCGACCGGCTCGACTCCATTGACGCTGGTCATGAATTCTCCATCATTGCCCCAGGGGTAGCGGCGACCATCCGTCCCTCGCGCCGCCTTTTCCCATTCGGCTTCTGTCGGCAATCGTTTACCTTGCCACTGGCAAAATGATCGAGCTTGATTCCACGTAATGTTGGTCACGGGATGGTACGCGCGCTGAGGGTCTTCGAACGTCTGGCGATCTTTGGGCGGTGTGCAGCCTCCTCCTTCAACGCACTGCCGGTACCGTGCGTTCGTCGCTTCGAATTTGTCGAACCAGTAGGAGCTGAGATACACCCGGTGTTGGGGGCGGGCATCTTGCAGTCCATCTTCCGTACCCATCCAAAACTCTCCGGCTGGAATCACGACCATTCCCTCCGGTTGAGTGATACCGCGATGGGCCAGCTGTTTCAGTTCAGTTTCCTGTGCAGCCCGGAGTTGCTCATTCACGCGCGCGATCGCCTTCGCGTCTTGCGCACTCGACGCATGATCCCGTAGCGGACTCGGCTGTAGGCGCGGCGAGGCAACCACCGGTGAGTCGCTTTTTGGCGATGCTCCGGCGGCTTGAACCGGAGCCGGTGTCGTCGAGGGACTGTCCGTGTTCCTGACGGTCTCGATGAGCACCGTGGTCCGAACAACTTCTTGGGCAAGGCCTTTGCTCTCGCCACGTCCCTTGACCGTTTTCCTCCCTTTCCCGATCATCGTAAAATCGAAATCCGGGATATTCGCGAGAAGGGGCGTAGCATAGGAAATCGGCACCGCAAAGGACATCCCTTCCGGCACGATTCCGGAAGGATGGCTGAATTTGCTGGTCATCAGTCCAATCACCTCACCGCGTCCATTGAAGATGGCCCCTCCGCTGTTGCCGGGGTTGATGGCCGCATCCACTTGAAAAACTCGCTGGACTCCCCTCGTCCGTACTGCCGCAATCCGACCGCGTGTGATGGAGACTTCACGGAGGCCGAACGAAAATCCGACGGTGATGACTTCTTGATCGAGACGGACGGCGCCCGCATAGCCGATAGGCGCTTCCGTAAGCCCTACTGTTTCGATCTTGAGCAAGGCGAGGTCGTGTTCGGAATCGGTGCTGATGAGGAGCGCCGGGGCGCGGAAATCCCCGGCGGTCACAACAAAAATCCGTTTCGCATTGGCAATCACATGCTCCGCCGTCAGGATATATCCGTCACTATGGACAATAACGCCGCTCCCCGCCGGCTTCTCGGCTGGCGTGTCCAGCCGCTCGGCTCCCCAGACGCTACTGGAGCTGGCGACGATCATCACCCACAGAAGCAATACTATTCGTTTCATGGTCGAATCGGAATGACGACGCTGATCGCACCGGCATTTTGCCCGAGTTTGAGCCCCTCCCGTGGATAGCCGGTCCGGTCCAGTTCTCCTTTGGGATCGCCGTGACAATCCAGGCATTTCCTTGTCGTATAGAGCGGAAACATCAGATGCAACGACCCGCTCTTCGACGTGACTTCGCTGATCGCTTTCTCAAGAGGAAACGAGGGATCTGCAAACGCTTCCAACGCCGTTCGTTCAATAGCATCCGGCGCATTGAGGGAATTACGAGGCGCCAACGCCGTTTGCTTCAGCCGCACGTGTGTCCGTTGAGTGAATCGAGCCGACACTCGCGCGCCAAAGATCGCGGGAATAAATTCTTTGAGCCCGCCATCTCGTCGATTGATCTCAGGTTGAGCTTCCGCGACTACCTGTGTGCTGACCAAGACCAGTTCTTTGAGTAGCTTCTTAGCCCTGGACGGAATTCGCGCCGCCTCAAGATCCCGCAGGTCGGTACCTGAGCGACTGCGAAAGACATCCAGTAACTGTCGCTCAAACATATCAGGCGTAAAATCTTTTTCAGTTTTCTCCTGCTCATCGAACAGAACTTGGTGTTCGTTGATGACATTTCTTCCGGAATCGAGCAGGACCGCCAGGAGACGAGCGGTTGTTTCGAGTTCAAGAATGGTTTGAAGAGGAGCGCCGGATTCCGGCTGACGATCCTTCGCACAAGCACCTTCGCTGCTTGTCCAGCCGGCCACAGCGCAGGCCAGGATCGATGCGATCACACAACGCAGGCGACTATCCATAACGTCGGCCTTGCTGCGCGTGGATGGTGAAAAACTCGCGAGTCACAATCCCTGCCCGCTCCGATACAGACCGGAAGCCTCTCACAGGCAAATGTTACGTTTGGTCACAGGTGAAGTCAAGACGCGCAAGCCACCTCCTTCACTCACCAGGACCGATGGATGTCGATGATGACGTGATCGGCGTCACCCCCGACTCTGACGGGAACATCTAGCTAGCGCACAGACCGTTCATTATCCGCATGTGCGGTCAGGTCGAAGCGCCGAAACCCCTCCGGGGTGGAGGAGGCTGCGGGGACAAACCATTTCGGTGTGGAAAAGCTTTGAGGGCCTACAGGCCTGGCGGGGGGAGGGAAGGAGGACGTCCGGCAATTCGTAGGACGTGAATCGTTATACGTGGAAGGTTCCGGAGGAAATTCCCTCTGCAGTTCAACGTTTCACACTTCACATTTTACAGTTGCTGATGGAGCTGCCTCGGGCGGGCAGCGTCGACCTTCTTCTTACTCAACGACAGTCGACCGCTGCCCGCACTGCACTTGCGTACCGCCTTCAACTAGCACCCGTCGCACTTATTTCGGAACAGAAATTTTGTATTCATCGAAGGGCGTCGCCAACACCGCGATTCTGAAGAGTTCGTCTGCTGCCTTCGGATTAATTCCACCGTCCCGATCCTTCAGCATCTTGAACCACTTGTCCATTCCGACCCTCACGGTCTGTTGATCGCCCCGTATCGCCGCTTTCTTCATGACAGCCAGCTCGCTGAGATACGGTTGCCAATTGGCTGGTTCATTATCGGTGGCGGGATACCTGTTCTTATAAAAATTCACCGAGCTAGTGAGTTCATCCATCCAATTCGTCGATTGAGCCAATGCAACCCCCCCAGCAAACAAGACTACCGCACAGGAGACTGCAACGATTGTCACGAGTATTGATTTCATGGGAGCCTCCTTTCTTCATTCAACCGAAGGGTGTCATCACCGACACACTAGGACCGCACTCTGTTTCTCGCCTCACCTCCTTACTTTATTGAAAGTTCACAGCCTACAGCACGGGCTGTTTTTGATCTCCATTGTGATTTAAGAGAATTCTATCTGGAGTAGCGAACCCTGGCCATCACCCGAAGGATGGAATTTTCATACACCGTTCGGGTGATGGATTGGAGAAAGCGCGAACATTACTTATTGTTGAGATAGGCCAGGACCGCTTCGACTCGGCCGGCGACACCGAGCTTCTGATAGATGTGGTGAAGGTGGGTCTTCACGGTGTCGAGCGATACGCACAACTGATCCGCGATATCTTTATTGCCGCGCCCACACGCGGCATAAGCCAGAATCTCCCGCTCACGCTCAGTCAGGAGTGCCATGCCAGAGGCAGGCCCGCTCCCTGCCTCTTCCAATGCGGAGACCACCTTTCGAGCAAATCCATCGGGCATGAAGGGGGAGTGAATTCGTTCCCCACGATAGGTGGCTCTGATGATGCGAAGAAACTCGGCATGGTCCGCATCCTTCAGAATGTAGCCGCAGGCGCCGGCTTGAACCGCCGCCACGATTCTCGCGTCTTCATCATGGACCGACAGCATCAACACTTTCACGTCAGGGAGACATCCCCTGATCAACCGTGTGGCCGTGACCCCATCAAGCTTCGGCATGTCCACGTCCATCAGGATCATATCGGGTTTGGTCTTCATCGCCAGATCGAACGCCTCGCGCCCATCGGTCGCTTCTCCAACCACTCGCAGGTCCGGTTCGCGTTCGAGGAGCAGCCGAAGGCTTTGCCTGAAGAGCCGTTGATCCTCAGCAATCAGCAATGTGGCCGGCATAGGCCTCCTGATTCAGCGGCAGCTCGACGAAAAAGACCGCGCCGCCTGACGCACGATTCTCCGCCCGAATCTTCCCCCGATGGGCCACCACGACGAGGCGGCAAAAATGCAGGCCCAGTCCGCGTCCATTTCGAATGTCTCCAGGATCTTTCCTCCTGTAAAACATCTCGAACACATGAGGAAGATCCTCAGGAGCGATGCCGGGGCCTTCGTCCGTAACCTGAATGGTGGCCTGGGAGGATGGCATGCCGGGAGAGTCACAACCCGTACCTTCTCGCGCTTCCGCGTGAACCGCCATAGTAATCGTTCCTCCTTGTGGAGAAAACTTGATGGCATTGTGCACGAGATTGACGAGCACCCGTAACAAGCGGCGACGATCGCCTGTAATCGCGACATCGTCATCCGGCATCTCGAGGTGAAAGGCGATTCGTTGCGCGGTGGCTTCGGGCCGGAAGAGCTGCACCACATCAGCAACAAGGCCTTTGACCGACACCGTCGAATTTAAGAGCGGCAACCCGGAGTAGCTTTCTTGATACACATCCAGCATGTCGTTGATCATGCCGAGCAGCAAATCGATCGTCAAACGCATATCGTCCCACCATTGCCGATGCGCGGCCGGCTGGGGTCCTTCATCTTGTGCGAGCAACTCCAATGTCTTCTTGATCCCCACCAACGGATTGCGAATATCGTGGGCGAACATCGAAGCAAACTGACTGAGCGAGGCGAGGCGTTCCGATCGAATCAATTGCTCTTCGAGGCGCTTCTTTTCTGTGAGATCACTCAGCTGTACCATAATGGCGACCGGCGTTCCGGCATTCTCGACCGGCACCAGATCGACGTCCATGATAAGTATGCCTGAAAGGGGTGAGGGCACCCGCATCTCGCCGGCATGCTCCTCTTTCTTGGCGACGATGACCGTGTGCAACAATCGGCTCAACCAGGCCCGATCCTCCTCCAGAAATAGATCCTCCACCTTGGTGCCGATCACATGATCGGCCGTCACCCCCAGTATGATTTCGCCTCGACGATTGACATCCTGAATGATCCCTCCCTTGTTGACGAGCAACCTGGTATCCGTCGAATGATCCCACAACATCCGATAGTGTTCTTCGGAAATTCCCAGTTCTCGGTTCGTTCGTTCGAGTTCGGCTACATACTGCCTCCGCTCCCGCGACGTACGCTCCAGCCGCTCCGCCAATTCATCGAAACTCACAGCCAAGGTGTCGATCTCCACCACGCCGGCAGACTGCATAGCCATCATCGGCTTTGCATCGCTTTGCTGTCCTAAGAGTCGCACTCGCTCGACCAGCGCATTGATCGGCTGCACAATGCGGCGACCGAGGCGCCATCGAAGCAGGGCAACCACGGCAAAAACCAACAGGCCGAACGCCACAAGCTTCCACATGAGTAGCCGCAAGGGCGCATAGGCTTCGTTGGGATCTTGGCGGACGAGAATGGACCATGTTTCCGCCTGGACGATGCCCGGCCGAAGCGCCACGGATGCGAATCCGACAATCCCGCCTTCTTGACCGTGGGCATCGTCCTGGACTTCCATCCAGGCAGCCTCTGGTAGAGAGACACCCGGGGTGAGCGAGTCTTTCAGCGGTCCGATAAGAGCCGTGTGTTGTCCAGGAGGAAGAAGCGTGCAGGCCAGCACCGTTCCCTGAGGGCCGATCAGCATGGCATGACCAGTACCGCCGATCCTACTTCGGAGCACCGAGGTCAAGAGCTGCCCCTTCTCGATCACCGCATTGATCGCACCCAACACAGCCCCAGCCTCGTCGACGATCGGCACGGCGATTTCCAAATCCCCATATCCCTCTTCATCGAGACGTAGCTTCCCCACCCATAATCGTCGCTGGTCAAATACGACCGGCCACCACGGTTGGCTACTGTAATACGCCCTGGCGCTTTCGCTGGTCGCTCTCCCAACAGAGCGGCCTCGGCGATCGAGGATGACCAGTGACTGAAAATACGGCCGCTGCGACTCCTTCCACCGTTCAAGGACCGGCTGGTCGAAGGTCAGCCGAGTGCCTTCCCTGACTGCTTCACGAACTTGCGGTAGGGAGCTGAGCCGTTCCACCCACTCGATTTCTTTTTCTAGGATTAACCCGACCTTATCCGCACTCTGGCGGGCAAGTTCTTGAAACCCGAGACCGATGGCCTCGCGGAACGAGTCCTTTGTCTGCCAATACGCATAGGCCAGACCGAATGCGCCGGAGAGCAAACCGATGGAGAGGACCGAGAGGGTGATCGAGCGCTGAAGACTGACGCGCTTCTTCATTGGGCACCGGTGTCTAATGCCCGATGCTGGCTGCAATGGCAGTACTGCCGCCCTTAATCCAACGCCTCCGTGCAAGAAATGTCAAGGGCCAGCAGCAACCTGAGCGACAGGCAGACGATGCGATTTTTCGACCTGGATGGCATCGACTGTGACTGTCCTGATCGGGAGGCATCCACCAACAAAAAAGAAACAACACGGGCGACCCCACACCTAGGTAGAAGGTCGCCCGTGGATAGCGATCTGGACGCTGATGGTCTCGCTATTTTCCGCTGCCCGGTCGGCTAGCCCTACGCTCCGGTCTCTGGAGTGCAGGGCCAGCCTCCCGACTTAGTACGGGATCACGTGCAAGCAATCCTTGCTCTCGTTGTTCCACACCACATCACACAGGTTGGACATGCGCGCCACAATCTGCGCCGCCACGCCCCCCGTGCCGCCGAACAGCCCGCACCAGCCCAACGTCACAAAGCCCCAGTGCAACGGCGCGGCGAACAACTCATCGACGAACCAGAACGCATGCCCCCACTCATTGAGCCCCACGTTCGGCAGAATCATCATCGGCCCCACGATCGCCCCCACCAACGGGAACGAAACCGCCTTGCTGAACTGCGGCAACCGGGTCATGGCATACAAGTAGCTCGCGACTCCCATGGTGAGGAAGAGTGGGAAGATCAAGTAGAACGCGATGATATGGCTGGCAGTGAAGCTCGTATCACGGATGATCACTTGATGCCACGACGCATCCTGCTCCAGCGTATAGCTCCCCGCCCAGTACACGCCGAACACATAAACCGCGAGCCACATCATCCAGTAAAAGTACCGCTTGAGTTCCGTCTTGGGATCCAAGTTGGCCAGGTTGCGGTCCCGCGTACTCCAAAGCCACCCCAGGATAACGGACGCGTTGATGATGTTGGAAATCACGTTGAACTTCCACAGCCCCATCCAGACGTTTTCGAACTCCGGCGTCATGGAGTCCAATCCGTGGGAGTACCCGAACACACGCTGAAACACGACCTCGGCGCCTACCGCAAACAACATTGCAAACCAGCCGATTTTGAGGGGCCTGGAATCGTACCAGAGCGACATGTCGTAGCCCCGGTCGGCCCCTCCCCATGTTGATGTGCTCGCCATGTTCCTTACCTCCTTCTCGATTACTCGAGAAACACCCCAGTATATTAATGATCAGACCCGTGCGAGGGTGGGGTGAAAGACTTCTCGTCAGAGAAGACATACCTTTATGAAGCCGCTGGTGTTTACCAGCTCAAATCAGGCGCCCCACAACGGCTCATCGGTATGTATTGGATATTGCCTGCGCGGAAACTCGAGAGCCGTTGGAGAACCGGTTAGCGTAGCTGACGAGAAGCCCGCCCGTGGCTCGGCGGGCCGTTGTGATCCGGTGGAGTAAGGTCTGCCATACCTACCTCCTTTTCGGTTCGGAATAGCCTTGGGGAGATTACACTACCATCATACATACGCGCACGGAGCTGCTCCTTCTCACATGAATGGCTGTATGTACGGTGTCATTATAACTCCCCATCAACAACGAGTGTCAACACGCGGGCATCCAGATTTTCTCAGGCAGGCAAAAGCATACCTCGTGCCAGCCTCGCAGAAACTCCGTCGCAGAGTGAAGCTGGCCTCCTCTAAATCCCGGACTCTGACAACTCCTCATCGTGAAGAGCTTCATGCCATGTCGGCAGCCGTTTTTTTTAATGGAAAGAGGTCGGAGAGGATCCTTCAGGCGAGAAGCCGAGAGTCCAAGTTACGGAAGGATAACAGATTCTTCTGGATAGCCGAGATCTCGGAGCATTTCTTCCAGGGCGTTGGTCATCGGAGGTGGTCCACAGAGGAAGAGGACGGTCTCTGGACCGGGAGGAGGCAGATACTTGCGAAGAATATCAACAGTGATCCGCCCGGTTTCCTCCGGCCATCCCGCCGGCGGGTGTTCCAAGACATGAACACAGTGAAAGTTCGGATGCGCTCGGACATTCCGCTCCCACTCGTCTTGAAAAATAATGTCGGATTGGGTCTTGTTGGCAAAGACCAGAAACAGTTCCGCATCGAGTCCCTTCGTGAGGATCCAGCGGATGATCGAGATCATCGGTGTAATGCCGGTGCCGCCGGCAATGAATCCCACCTTCTTCGCCATACCATCGACCCAATGGCCACCCTGGCGAGGACCGCTCATCAGCACGGCATCCCCTACGCGTTGCTCATGCAGATACTTCGATACGCTGCCGGATTCATATCGTTTCACGGTGAGATCGAAGAAGCCCGCAGAGCCCGGTAGTGACGAGGGCGTATAGGGACGTTTCACGGACTTGCCGTCGATCACGGCGTGGACATAAAGATAATCGCCGGGGAGCATGTCCAAGGTGGCATCGGCAGGAAGGCCGAAGCGGAAGGTTTTCGTGTCGTGAGTGTCCGAGAGGATAGTCGTGAGCGGATACGGACTCGGCAGTGTAGTCTTGATGCGCATAACCCTGTTATAGGCAGGTGCTTCGAAAGCATCCTACCTCAGTGCTGCATTCCTTTCTCGAAGAATAACCCGCGGTTGATGTCACCGATACTGACCATCCCAACTAGCGTGCCCTTGTCGACAACGGGGATGCGCCGGAAGTTCTTGAGACCCATGTATGAGGCAGCTTCCAGAATAGGATCGTGGGGTGCCACCGTCAAAGGATTCCGACTCATGATGTCCTCGACTTTCCCGCCAAGCACCTCAGGGTATCCGTCCTCCATCTCGACAAAACTCCGACTGTGGACATTGTCGTGAATATAGTCGCCATAGTTAGGGTACAGTGGGATCAAGACATCGCGCAACGTCACCATTCCAACGAGCTGATTGTCTCCTTCGACAACAGGAAGGGACCCACAGTGACGATTCATCATTTTCATCACGGCCGACCTGATTGTATCTGTCTTCTTAACCATCACAATACCGGTTGACATGACTTCATGCACAAGCATGGCCACCTCCTTCTGGTGAATGAACTCGGAACACCTTTTCCTCCAGAGCCCTCCGAGTAAAACCAGATCGAGAAACGCCACGGACCTCCATCAAGGAAAGGAGGACCTTTATCGTGAACGCTTGAGACGCATCCACTGTTATGTGATCACAGTACAGGAGAGACCACGCGCGACTGACGGTCTTGAGCCTGCTCGACAAGGACCGTACGCTCCCCTCGTACGGTGGGGCTTTGCCTCTTAGCGCTTCTTCTCTTCCAATCGGCCAAGCCGTCTTGCACAGCCACTTTGTTCATACTCCCGCTTCGATCTTCATGTCAATGAGAGAAGGTTCCCCTCGGACTTGAACATGTTGGCCGAGTTCGCCATGGAGTATAAATTCAAACGGCAGGTGCCTCGCGTCTTTTCTTCCCGCAGGTGCAACATGGTCTTCCGTGGGGCAAAGATCCACCGGCGCGACCAGGCCAGGTGTAATATCGTCTCCACTCGATCTCATCCTGATGATCTAGCCCGGCCATAGGCTTGAGCGCTGCCGTTCACGCCAGCTAGCCTCGCGACATAAGAAGGCCTGTGCCTCAAGAGGTATGATCTGGGCCGATTCTCATGGCCAGAAATCGTGATCTACGATTCAATCAAGACATCGAGAAGCGCAATCAATCGGGCTACAGCAGCTATGTATGAGTGTGACGAGAAAGGAAGGGCGCGGGTGATGCGGTCGAGATTGCCCGACGCTTACGATTCGAGCGATGAGAATATTCTGAGAAAGGGAATTTAGCCCACTCCTTCCCGTTCTCCCCCTTGACCGGTTTGTTACCGAGGCGTAGAGTAATGACTCGTTCACGAGCCGCCTCATTCTGGGAGGTGGTAGCCATGATCCTCCGTGGACCACAGATCCATCGGGATGGACATGGCAAGTGCGGTGTCCTCCCCAATCCAACTCTTTCCAGCAATACAGCACAGTTGCCGTCCTCCGGTGTCCTTGTGAATACCCGGATGAGCCGCTGCGGCTCTGTTGTCTCTCATCGCCACTTCAAACCAGAGGGACAGCACGTGTCCGACGCTAAGGACCTGAAACCATTTTATGGGACTCGAGCAGGATGTCGCGTGGTGCGCTTGCCTCACGCGTGATTGCCCGCTGTCAAAGGAGGTCGTTATGTCGCACCGCTACAATACCATCGACATCATCGTGGGGGTCGGCATGTGTGCGATTGTCTTCGGAGCCTTGTTGATCTTTTTTGCTGCGAACGGCACCTATCAGGCCGTCATTCCACAGCCCATCTCGATTGAACAACCGGCAGGCATTGAGCTCGGGATGACCTTACTCCAGCCGGTCCTGGGTCAAGCCATTGTCGACCAGGCGCTCCTCGAACGCCGGGCCAATCAGCTCATAGCCCAATCTGCATCCGAATGGAACCGGGCGACCCTCGCTTACCAAGACTTCCAATCGCTCCCGGGCGGTCCCTTGGGAGCCGTCATGCGCCAGGCTGCAACAGTCCCAGCCAACCATATGGCCCGGATCCAGTACGTCATGGGACACGCGATTGTGAATTTCACCTCGCGCGGCATTCGAAGTGGAGTGTTGTCGGCTGATCAGTATCTTTCTGATTACAACACCAACATGATTCAGGTCACCGAAGCCAGCGGGCGACGCCTTGATCACGAATTCGCATCCACATGGCAGGCGACCGTCGGGCGCGAGATCGTGGACGCAGCCCAAAACTATAGATGGCGGGCCGACGCGATTCAGGAACGTCTGGGGGCTGCTCTTCTACATCTGATGCAAGCCCAAACAGGATCGGAAGAAGTCCGTGCTGCGCAACAAGAACAACTGGCGAGCCTCGTGGTGGCCGCCATTCGCACCGAGGCACTGGCGGATCGCGTAACCTTGTCGGCAGCCATCGAGTCTTCTCCTGAAGCCACAGTAGTCGCCTCTACTGAGCCGGCGTCCTGGCCTGAAATTCCAATGGGCTATCTGTTTGTCGCCAGCCTGACACTAGTTACCGTCTTCTTTGGGGGACTTTTCCTGACGGCTCGGAGCAGAGAAAGTAAAGCACTCGCAGAGATGGAATACCAGGCAGCTAAGTGGGTGTATCGCATGGCAGCCTGAAGGCGTGCGAAGAAAGGACTCGCGTGTGAATCACGCGAGCGAGTGACCTATGTCATGGGTATATTGGGGGATCGTGATAGGTTTTGTGGCAATGGTGGCGACTGTTTTCGAATGTGTCGGTATATTGTACTCCAATCCGAAGGGGTCGCCTAAAGAACCGAGCGGCAAGATTGATGAGCCGAAAGAGGCAGTCACACCTGCCTCAACCGACCATCGTCGCGCTGCATAGGTACATGCGAAAGCCTAAACGAATCTCGTGTTGGGACAAGAGTGGTCGTCTATAGCCGAGAGCATCGGTCTCAGACGGATGGGTGTGCTTACGTGGCTTCTCCTGTGGTCGATGGCAGGAGAGTGTGAATCTGAAAAGAGATGGAGCGCCATGTCTCGCGAGAATGTCCGGTCCGTCAGACCTTTTGCAAATGACAGATGGACTAGGCGCGCGGCTGATCGTAGTCTCGTTCAGGATGTTTTCGTCCGTCTAGACGATACGTTGCAAATCCACCCCTTTCACCAGCTTAAGGTGTGCCTCCTAGACGCCCTTGCCTGACCCATCGTGTGTCGCAAGGACGCTCCTCATCTTGTGACCTCACAGACTTTGAAACAGCACGGGCGACCTCCTTTAGGTAGGAGGTCGCCCGTAGATAACACGACCGTCGATGGTCTCTCTATTTTCAACCCACCGAAACTGCTGGGACCCCTTAGTATGGGATCACATGCAAACAGTCCTTGCTCTCGTTGTTCCAGACCACATCGCACAAGTTGGACATGCGCGCCACGATCTGCGCCGCCACGCCCCCCGTGCCGCCGAACAACCCGCACCAGCCCAGGGTCACAAAGCCCCAGTGCAACGGCGCGGCAAAGAGCTCA
>CBDDRH010000123.1:0-9927 GCA_965233025.1 uncultured bacterium | reverse complement strand
TCGGCTGAGTCGGTGATATGGTCGTTGAAGCGAGGCGCTAAGGTGCGGCTGTCGATAAAGACAAATCCTCGCTCCGTATTCGCATGGTAGGTCACGGTGATTTCAGTATCGGTTCCACGCCACGTATACTGCTGATTGAGGCCCCGCATCATTTGTCCGGGGACGCGCTCAAGGGAACCGAACTGTTGTTCAAGATAGGCGAGGATCTGTTTGTGCCGATCGTCACCCAGATAGTGGATAGTCACACGGGCGAATTGTTCATCGACCGACAAGAGGCGGAGGCGTTCGACCGGGACTCCGCCATACGATGGCGGGCTGCCTTTTAATTGGTATTCGTTCACATGCGGACCTGCCCTGGTGATTTCCAAGTCCGGCCGCGTAGTCAGGGTAATACCCCAGGCCATAGTCTGAAAACCGTTCGGGTCGTTCAACATCGGCACCGCATGGGCAAGAAAGGGGCTGCTCAGACAGAGCAGCCCCAGTAAGGCAAGGCATAGGCCCGTGTGATTTTTCTGTCGTCCGATCATGGCAGAACGCTACCATGGTCGATTGCATGGCGCAACTCCCGCAGTTTTGTTGAGAATGTCCAGAGGCATAGCTTATAATGCGCCGGTTTTTCCATGTGCGTAGCGGTGAGGAACCGACACGATGATTGAAAGCGACGCGTTCGTCCAGGCCTTACAGGATATCGGGGTGGATTTCTTTACAGGGGTCCCGGATTCGATCCTGGGCGGTATTATCGCGGAGTTGATGGAGCGGCGCCTCTACACCCCGGCCGTTCGGGAAGATGAAGCGGTCGCCATGGCTGCCGGGGCCTATATGTCCGGCAAGGTCCCCGCCGTGCTCATGCAGAACTCCGGGCTTGGGACATCACTGAATACGCTCATTTCCCTCAACTATATTTATCAGCAACCTTGCATCCTGATCGTGTCCTGGCGTGGTCAAGGTGGAAAAGATGCGCCGGAGCATCTGGTGATGGGCGAGGTGATGCCGCAATTTCTTGATACGATGAAGATCCCCCATCGGACGTTAACGGAGAAGACGGTTATTGACGATCTGAAGTGGGTGGCCGAGACGTTTATGAAGAAACGGATTCCCGTGGCGTTGAATATTACAAAAGGTGTCGTGAGGGGGTTGCACCCATGAGGCCGGAAGAAGGTACGATGCAGAGCCGGGCCATGGCGATGGCAGCCTTGTTGGAATTGCTCACCGACCAGCCTGTCATCATATGTAATGGGTTTCCGTCTCGCGAGGCGCAGAAGATTGCCGACCGGCCGACCCATTTCTATATGATCGGGTCGATGGGATCGGCAGCGGCGATTGGGCTGGGTGTGGCGCTGGCCAAGCCGAAGAAGCAAGTTGTGATATTCGACGGCGACGGGAACGTTCTCATGGGCATGGGGACACTTGCTACCGTAGGGGCGCTGAAGCCGAAGAACTTCATTCATGTGGTGTTTGACAACGAAGTGTACGGCACGACCGGCAATCAGCCCACGATTTCCAACGTGGTCCCGCTTGAAAAGGTGGCCAAGGCGGCCGGGTATGTGAATGTCGAACGGGTGCGGGAACGCGAAGATCTCGTCTACGAGTTCAAAGACATGCTGAAGAAAGATGGGCCGAGCATGTTGCTGGTGAAAGTCAACGAGATGGTGGAAGATGCCGGGCGTGTGATACTCGACCCGCCGGACATTACGAAACGGTTCATGCAGGCAATACAATAGCGGTCGGCTGTCAGCGGTCAGTGTCCGAAAGGGCTGACTGCTGAACGCTGACTGCCGAATGTTGAAGAAAGCTATGATTCTTCTCAATCCAGGACCGGTGAATGTCTCGGAGCGGGTGCGGCAGGCACTGTTGCGCCCGGATGTCTGCCATCGGGAGTCGGAATTTACCGAACTCTTGCACGGGATTCAGGCGAAGCTGCTGAAGCTCTTTGTGCCGGGAGCTGAGGCGGAATATGCCGCTGTGGTGTTGACCGGGTCGGGAACTGCGGCGGTGGAGTCCGCCGTCATGTCGTCGCTGCCGCACGGCAAACGGATGCTCGTGCTCAACAACGGCGTGTATGGCGAGCGCATTTCCCAGATGATCGGCCTCTATCGCCTGGGCGTGTCCGAACTCAAGTACGATTGGACGACCAGGCCGGATCCTGAACGGTTGCGGCTCGCGCTCCGGCAGCATCCGGAAGCGCATGCTGTCGCGATGGTCCACCATGAAACGACCACCGGGCTCATCAATCCGGTGAAGGAGATCGCGGACGTCGTCGACAGCCAGAACCGGGTGTTCATTCTCGACGCGGTCAGCGCTTTGGCGGGGGAGCCGCTGGATATCGCCGGGTCTCACATCTATATGGTGGCGGGTACAGCCGGAAAATGTATTCAGGGGTTCCCGGGCGTGTCCTTTGTGCTCGTCAACAAGGGATTTCTGGAGCGGATGCGTACATACGCCAGACGGTCGATCTATCTTCACATCACTCAATATGTGGACGATCAGGGCCGTGGGACGATTCCGTTCACGCCGGCGGTACAGGTCTATTACGCGTTTGACGAAGCGTTGAATGAACTCATGGAGGAAGGAGTTGCCAAGCGGATTCAGCGATACAAGAAGGTCGCGACCCTCATCCGAGACCGCATGGCGAAACTCGGCGTGAAGCCGCTCCTGACTCCGGATAAACAGTCCAACACGATCACCGCGTATTTTCTTCCCGAGGGCATGACCTATCAGACGTTGCACGATCGGTTGAAAGAAGAGGGCTACGTGATCTATGCCGGCCAAGGCCAACTCCAGAGCCAAATTTTCCGCGTGGCGAACATGGGCGCACTCACCGAGGCGCAGTTGGTCGGATTCCTCGACGCGTTTGAACGGATTTGCGGCGCAGCATGAAAGCCATTATCCTTGCAGCCGGGGTCGGAAAGCGCTTATGGGAGGTCACGCAACATCGCCCGAAGTGCCTCATCGAGATCGGCGGGCAGACCCTGTTGCATCGCTACCTCACGTCCATTCGGCGCGTCGGCATTCACTGCGTCGATATGGTCGTGGGATACAAGCAGGAGATGATTCGCGCGGCTGTGGCGGGGAACTCATGTGACGTGCGCGTGAATTTTCTTGTGAATGAGCAGTTCCATCGCGGCAGCATTTCCTCGCTCTGGATCGCGCGTACGGCGTTGGATGACGACGCGATCGTGATGGATGCAGACGTGCTCTTCCATCAGGAGATCTTGCGCCGTTTGGTACAATCTCCCTCTGAGAATGCGCTGCTCATGGACGACACCGTCAAGCAGACCGGGGAGGAGTGCATGGTCGTGGTCGAAGGCGGGCGCGTCATTGCGCTGACCAAAACGATGCCGTTGCACTATGACTATGCCGGAGAAGGCGTGGGGTTTCTCAAAGTTCGGCATGCCGATGCGCCGTACGTGGTGGCGTCGCTTAAGACCTTTGTGGATCGCGAGGCCTGGCAAATGGAATACGAGGATGCGCTCGTGGGCTTTTTTCGAGACGTCAAAGTCGGGCATGAGAAGATCGGCGGACTCCCCTGGACCGAAATCGATTTTATGGAAGATGTGACCAAAGCGGAACGGGATGTGTTGCCGAAGCTGTGAGCGCGAAGGACGAGGGATGATGGGATAAACGGGCTGCCGGCTGCTAGAATGGTGGGGTGATGGGGATAATCCCTCCCCCCGTATACAAGGATCGGCCGATCATGAGCGAAAGCATAGTTCAGAAACAGGCAGGCCTCCAGGGATTGAACACGGCGATTCTCCTTCCGTCGGTGAGTTTGTTCGGCGAGGCGCCAGGATTGTATCCCGATGAGGTGGGTCCGCTGACCAGCGTGGTAGGCATCGGTCTGTTTCAACGGACGGTGTTGACGCTGCAGCGCGCCGGTATTCGACAGCTCATGGTGTTGGTCGGGCCGGAAGAGGATCAGCTCAAACAAGCGTTGGGGAAAGGGTCACGCGTGACGATCCCCGTGCGCTGGTTGCCGATTCGTGAATTTCCTCTGGATGATCCACGCACGTGGGATGCGCTGGCTGCTGAAGTTCGCGGTTTCTGTCTTCTATCCGGCGTGCAGGGGGTCTTTGCAGGCTCCTTGATCGAAAGCCTGCGCCATGAGGTGCAGGAGGGTCAGGCGATCGTCGTGGCGCGGGCCGATAGCGAGCGAGATCGGCAGCGACGCCGGTCGAGCCTGCGCATGAAGGTGCAGGCAGGACGACTCCTCTCGATCACAACGAAGCAAGACGCCACAGCGCTGGTGGCGACAGACTTGGTGGTGCTTCCCGCCGGATTTATGAGCGCGGCCGGTCAGCTCGATGCGGAAACCGGTACGATGCCGATTCGTCGATGGCTCGAACGGGCCGCAGTGGATGGGTATGTGCGGGTGTTGTCTACCGAGACAAACCGGTCACATTGGTATCAGGACGTGCGCGATGCCGCCGACGTCAAGGCCGCTGAGAGAAAGCTCTTTAAATCCCTCAAGGGCGAGTTCGAGGGCTTCGTCGACCGGTTCTTCAATCGAAAGGTTTCCCGCTGGTTCACGCGTATCTTTCTCGCCGCAGGCCTCTCGCCGAATGTCATTACGATTATTGCGAGCTTGGTTGGGTTGGCCGCGGCCACCTGCTTCGGCGTTGGAACCTACAGCGCTGGCATCATGGCCGCGCTGCTGTTCCAACTGGCGGCGATCATCGATTGCTGCGATGGTGAAGTCGCCAGGCTCACGTTCACCGAATCGCCGTTCGGGGCCTGGCTCGATATCGCCATGGATAATGTGGTGCACATGGCGATCTTTGCCGGCATTGCCGCGGGCTCCTACCTGTCCATGGTCGGGAGCGATGGTGCATGGATTCCTCTTGCCCTGGGCGCGGCAGCGGTCCTTGGAAATGGGCTCTCGTTTTGGCTCGTCACACGCGCGCAAAAGATCAAGTCCTCGAACGGATGGAAGACACCGGCGCAGGCTGCCTGGTCTGACTTCATGCTCAAGAACGTCGCAAGCCGAGATTTTTCCGTCATCGTGTTGATTTTCGCCGTGGTCGGCAAGCTCGAATGGTTTCTCGGTCTGGCCGCGATCGGATCCGTGGTGTTCTCGCTCCTGATGCTTTGGGTCATCAGACCGTCCGCCAGGACCCGTGCGTAACAGGATGCTGAAAAAGTCCGCCAGCGTCGTTCTCGCATCGCTCAGAGGCTCAACGTACTGAAGCGTACGCCTCGCCTCTTCGCTCGCTGCGGCCTTGCTGGACGACCTTTTTGAGCATCCTGCAGCGTTTACGCCTCTTGTTCCAGACGTGTAAGCCAATAAAGCACTCCCTTGCTGGAGGGGGTGAAAATGAAGATACGCTCCGATATAACCTGTCTGTTTTTTCTCACCGTGGATTCCTAGCCTAGCGTGCTAAAACTTTTCCTACTCGCTGTTGGCCTCCTCACCCTCGTGCTCATCGTTTGGCATATAGGCCCAGGGCAAATCTACGATGCGGCGGCGCAACTCGGACCGGTCGCACTCCTCGTCCTGCTGATTCCCTCCGTCATCATGTACGTTGTCGAAGCGTATGGTTGGAAAGTCACGTTAGGCCCCTCGGCGAAGAATATTCCGTTCTGGCGTGTGCTCGCGATTCGGACTGCCGGTGAAGTGGTGAACATGACCACGCCGACCGCCTACGTCGGAGGCGAACCGCTCAAGGCCTATCTGCTCAAGAAGCACAACGTGCCGATGGTGGAGGGGCTTGCCTCGGTCATCATTGCAAAGACGACGATGACGATCGCCGAAGTGCTCTTCATCCTCTTGGGCATCTCGCTCGCGTTCTGGACGGTCGGCGCCGAGGGCTCATCCGGGCAGACGGTTGCAGCGGGGCTGGTCAGTGTCGGATTTCTGGTGCTCGTGACTGCGGCGTTCGTGTTCGTGCAACAGCAAGGGCTCTTCACATGGCTATTGGAAATTCTGAGAAAGATCGGACTGAAGATTCACTATCTCGAAGTGCGTGAAAAGAAACTACGGTCGTTGGATCGGACAATCTTGGATTTTTATCGTGACAACCGCCTGACCTTTTGTTTCTCCATCGGGCTGTTCTTTGTCGGTTGGATGGCGGAGGCGTTGGAAGTCTACGTCATCATCTATTTTCTCGGCGGTCCAGCCATGGCGCTCTCCGCCATCTCCATCAGCGCCCTCTCCGTCTTTATCAAGAGTGGCACCTTCTTCATCCCCGGCAGTCTCGGCGCTCAGGACGGCGGAAACATGCTCGTGTTGAAAGCCTTCGGTTATTCCGATGTCACCGGCATCACCTTCGCCTTGATCCGGCGGTTCCGCGAGTTGGTGTGGATCGGATTGGGGCTGCTGTGTTTAGCCCTCGCCGGCGGGAGGGCAGCGGTTATTCGAGAAAGTCGCGCCGACGACGTAGGAAAGATTCCCTGACGGCAGTCGTGTTTCCGGGCAATGAAACCATCTGTCGTGACCCATGCTTAAGCTTATCCTCGTCTTTGCCGGCCTTCTCGCACTTGTTCTGATCGTGTGGCAGATTGGTCCCGAGCGCATCTATGATGCGGCGGCGCAACTCGGGCCGGCCGCGCTCCTCGTTATCCTGATTCCCTCCACCATTATGTATGCCGTTGAAGCATACGGTTGGAAAGTCACGCTTGGCCCATCCGCCAAGGATATTCCATTCTGGCGGGTGCTCGCGATCAAGACCGTCGGTGAAGTGGTGAACTTAACGACGCCGGCAGGCTACATCGGCGGCGAGCCGCTCAAAGCCTATCTGCTCAGCAAACATCATGTGCCGATGGTCGAGGGGCTTGCCTCGGTCGTCATTGCGAAAACGACGAAGACGATCGCCGAGGTGCTGTTCATACTCTTGGGCATTACGCTCGCATTCTGGAGGGTTGACAGCGATGGATCATTGGGACAGACCGTCGTGGCGGCGCTGGTCAGTGTCAGCCTGCTGTTGCTCGTGACTGCGTCGTTGGTGTACGCGCAGCGAGAAGGATTCTTTACGTGGCTCTTGGAATTTACTCGGAAGATCGGACTGAAGATTCGCTTTCTCGAAGCGCGTGAGGAACAACTACGGTCGCTGGATCAACTGATCTTGGAATACTACCGCCACAATCGGCGGGCCGTGTACTCCTCAACCGGACTGTTTTTTCTTAGTTGGTTGGCGGAAGCATTGGAAGTCTACGTCATCATCTGGTATCTGGGAGGACCTGCCCTGGTCCTTTCGGCCATCTCTATCAACGCTCTCTCTGTGTTCATCAAAGGCGGTAGCTTTTTCATTCCCGGCAGCCTTGGCGCCCAAGACATCGGGAATTTTTTCTTGCTGAAGGATTTTGGTTACTCCGACGTCGCCGGGGTTACCTTTGCCCTCCTGAGGCGATTTCGTGAACTAGTATGGATCGGGATCGGGTTATTGTGTCTCGCGATGCTTCGTGGGCATACGGTGGGAATTCAGGAACGTCGGACCCTCGACTCAGGACATGGCTCCTGATACAGTAATCTTTCCCTTCTTCATTCCCGGCCTCCTCGGTGCCAAAGACGGCTGGAATGTGCTAGGCTTAAGAGCGTTTACGATGTTCCAATTTCACCGGCATCACCTTCGCGTTTCTCCGTCGATTCCGGGAGCTGGCCTGGATTGGAGTGGGCTGGCTCTGCCTGGCTCTCAGCGGTGGGCGGTCGCAAGCAACTCAAGAAGGCCGCACTCGCGAATCAGGTAATGGTTTCTGACACCTGGTTCTTCCCCCTCGCGAAATTGGAAGAATCGTTTGTAGGGTATATTTCCCTTATGACAAGTGTGTGTTTTCCCCATATGAACATGGACATAACGGAATTGTTCACCGAATTCCTGAGACGGGACGCGGGTGTCACGTGCTAAGGCTGCTTTTACTCCTCGCCGGTCTCCTCACCTTCGGCGCCATCGTGTGGCATGTGGGTCCGGGGAACATCTACGACGCGGCGGCGCAACTCGGGCCGGTCGCGCTTCTCGTCATGCTGATCCCCTCCTTCATCATGTACGCGGTTGAAGCGTACGGATGGAAAGTCACGCTTGGCCCGTCGGGAAAGGATATTCCGTTCTGGCGTGTGTTCATGATCCGGACCGCCGGTGAAGTGGTCAACACGACCACGCCGACCGGCTACGTCGGCGGCGAGCCGCTCAAAGCCTCTCTGCTCAGGAAGCATCATGTGCCGATGGAGGAAGCATTCACCTCCGTTATCATTGCCAAAACGACGATGACGATTGCCGAAGTGGTGTTTATTCTACTCGGCATCTCACTGGGCGTGTGGTTCCTGGGCGGGAATGACTCATCCGGTCAGATCGTGGCCGCTGCACTCTTAAGCGTGGGCCTGCTGGCGTTCGGGACTGTCGCATTTGTGTTCGTGCAGCGGCAAGGGCTCTGTATCTGGCTCTTGGAATCTCTGCGGAAAATCGGGGTGAAGATTAAATTTCTCGAATCCCGCGAGGAACAATTACGCTCGCTGGATCGAGCCATCTTGGGATTTTACCGCCATAAACGTCCAGCGTTTTGTGTCTCCACCGGGCTGTTCTTCCTGGGGTGGATGGCAGAAGCATTGGAAGTCTACGTCATTCTCCATGTTCTCGGTGGCCCTGCCATAGCCCTTTCGGCCATCTCTATCGCCGCCCTCTCCGTTTTTATCAAAAGCAGTACCTTCTTCATCCCCGGCAGCCTTGGAACTCAAGACGGCGGGAATTTGCTCCTCCTCGAAGCCTTCGGCTATTCCGATGTCACCGGCATCACCTTCGCATTAGTCCGGCGGTTCCGTGAGCTGGTATGGATTGGGATTGGGCTGCTGTGCCTGGCGATGCAGCGCAGACAGGCTCCGGCGAAGGAAATTCTCGCACAGGATTCAAGAATCGTTCCTGACACCTTTTTTCTTCCGCCCGTTGCTCCTGCGGTTCCGCGAGCAAGCATGGACCGGAAGCTGGATCGGAAGCTCGTTGCGGTGCCTGCCGATGATCGGGACGCACGAGATTAAGCATCCTGCCGAGAAGTTCTCCTCCTGCAGACATGCTCGCCAACGAAGTTCTACTGTGCGGAAACGATTGTTCCGCAGTCTGTTAGAAGGTCGCGCGGTGCGCTGGAATCGTGTGTGCGCGTTGAGCCATCTGATCCAACACGAAACCGTACAGCCGGAGATTTGCAGCGGGTTCCACGAGGACGAATTCGATCCCGGCTTGTTTGGCATTTGCCCACCGTACGTGGGCAATTTCAATCGGCAGCGACTCGTGGCGATCTGAGAGCAGCAGGCACAATGCGACATCCTGGTCTGCCCGCAGTGGTTGATCGGTCTCGATCGTGCATCCCACTGCCGAAAGATTCGTGATCGTCCCTTCGCCGACCGTCGATATTCCACAATACATTGCCGGGTAGGTGACTGGCAGGCGGTAGAGGCCGCGATGGTAGGCTTTGGTCTGTTGCATCGTGGAGCAGAGTGTAACGGTGGTCAGGGGCTGGGGGGAATTCCCCATTAGAAGGGGGGGAGGGGGCGACCTCCAATGTCCTCTTTGCTCGCGGAACGCGCGCCCTGAGAAGGGCCTCGTCCGACGCGCGCAGTAGAGGACAATCGGAGGCCACCCCCTGGGGAGAGAGTCGCGAGCGAGCTTGGAAGGATAAATTAGACGAACGGGAGGACAGACGTGCTGCCGCTGCTACAGCCAGAGCCCTGTTGCTTGTCCTAGGAGCCTGTTCGACATTGCCGTTCTACTGCGACGAACGATCCACAACCATCTGCGTCGTTCTCGGCCCTGAAAAATCCTCAACGTATTCCGGTGAATACGCCTCCGGTTTTTCCGGGCCTGCGGCCTCACATCTGGTTGCGCCTCCTTCGCCTCGTCACGAAGGCAATGTCGGACAGGCTCCTGGCAGGCTGTTGAAAAAACCCGCCAGCATCGTTCTCTCATCGCTCAGAGGCTTTACGTACGGGACGAAGTATGATTCGCCTCT
>CBDDRH010000122.1:0-47235 GCA_965233025.1 uncultured bacterium | reverse complement strand
CCGATAAAGGGGACGCCGAGCAGCGAAAAGTCTCCGATCAGGTCCAGGATCTTGTGTCGCACGAATTCATTGGCAAAGCGAAGACCTGACTCATTGAGAATGCCGTCTTGAGAGAGAACAATCGTATTATCCAAGTTGCCGCCCTGGCCAAGCCCGCGAGCCCAAAGGGCTTCTACTTCCTGCAAGAATCCGAAGGTCCTGGCATCCGCGATCTCATGCTCAAATGCGTGGGCTGAGTGTTCATAGACGTAGGTCTGAGTCTGGATTAAAGGGTGATTATAGTGGATGGAATAGGTGATCTTGGTGGTCGAGGACGGCTCGATGCGAACTCGACGAGTTCCATCAACCACCTCGAGAGGCCGTGTGATCTTCAGATAGGGCTGCCGCCGACTCTGGCGAACAATTCCGGTTGACCGAATCAAACGAACGAAGTGGGCCGCACTACCGTCCATAACAGGGGCCTCACCGGCATCAATCTCCACATATACGTTATCGATGTCGAGTCCGGCCAATGCGGCTAGAATGTGCTCGATCGTCTTGACCTGAAACCCATTGCCGCTGATTGCAGTGCAGAGCTCCGTAGGCACCACATGCTCGATGGAAGCCGCGAGGGAGGCCCCATTCTTACCGTTCCGGTTTATGAAGACGATACCTGTATTTGTTGGAGCAGGCCTGAGCGTGAGGGTGACAGGCTGACCAGAATGGAGCCCAATTCCTGCACAACTCACTGCATTCGCTAAGGTTTGTTGAGCCCTCACACAATCACCTCAATTTATTACACAGGGGGTATGAGCAACTCGTGTGCCAACATAAATTTTTAGAAAAAATCGTCATATGATGTTGATAATAAATGAGTATGTTTATTGCCAGGCGACATGGAGCCATGTTGCAAAAACATGACACCTGTGACTTTTCAAAGATTATTGAATCGTAATTCCCGTTACAACCATGACGAACCAGTACAACTGAGCATGAGGTCGATCACCGTGATTGGTAAAGAGAGTTGGGAGGAATGGCGCACGATCTGTTGCTGGCTGTTGGTTTAGGAAGAGCTGCACGCTGCTCGTCGAGTAGAACGTTTCCTCTTGATAACCACAGACACCTACGGCCGGGGATCCAACTCGATGAGTCCTTTCCGAATGGCCAGAATGGCTGCTTGTGTGCGGTCATAGACTTGCAGTTTATGGAAGATGTTACGCACATGATTCTTGACCGTCTTTTCGCTCAGGTCCAAGTTATTGGCAATTTCCTTGTTTGTCTTGCCGTCCGCGACCAAGCGCAAGACCGTGATCTCTCGCTCCGTCAGATCGTGCTCGACCCACCCGGGCTTTTTCCCCTTCTTCTGGGACATCAAGGAGAACTCCGCCAAAATCTTGCTCGCGACGGATGGATGGATCAGTGACTCGCCCTTGTAGATCGCACGAATTGCGGCGACGATCTGAGAGGACTCGGAATCTTTCAAGAGATATCCGGTGGCGCCGGCGCGCACCAAGTCAAAGATGTATTGTTGCTCGTCATACATGGTCAGGGCGACGACTCCGATGTGAGGGAACTCTCGCTTGATTTGCCTGGTCGCTTCGACTCCGCCCATCCGGGGCATACTCACATCCATCAGCACGACGTCGGGGACCAATGTCCTCACCTTTTCGACCGCTTCTGTGCCGTCCTGGGCTTCGCCTACAATATGAATATCGTCTTTCGTCTTGAGGATTGCGGCCAGTCCTTCGCGTACGACGCGATGATCGTCCGCGATGAGCACCTTAATCTTTTCCATGGGATGTCGTCTCCTTTTTCACCAGCGGAATGTTGACGACGATCGTCGTGCCACGCCCCTTCTTAGACTCGATCTTGCCTTCACCGCCCACAAGTCGAGCCCGTTCCAGGATTCCGCGAATCCCGAAGTGATCCCATTTGTCAGGATCGCGCAACACGGTATCCATGTCGAATCCCACGCCGTTGTCTCCGATGGTGACCCTTAGGCGTTCGGGATCGATGTCCAGCCCCACGGTGACCCGAGTCGCTTTCGCGTGCCTCTCCACATTGCTGAGAGCCTCCTGCACAATGCGAAACAGGAAGATCTTGGTACGCGGAAATAAAATCTGTTCATCACCGGATACACGGAATTGCGTCTTGATATGATACTGGGTCTCATACGAGGTGAGATAATTGGTAAGGGCTGGGAGCAGTTCCATCTTGTCGTAGTGGAGAGGACGGAGATTGAAGATGACTTGCCGCGCCTCATGGATGGCCAGCTTCAGTTGAGCTTTACTTTCGCGTAGGGTGGCCAGACTGGCTTTCGGATTTTTTCGAATCAGTTGCAAGCTCAGATCCAATTTAAAGTTCACCCCGGCCAGGTTCTGTACGAGGCCGTCGTGCATCTCGCACGCAATGCGTGTCCGTTCCTCCGTCACCGCCACACCTGTTTCCTTGACATACAGTCGATAGAGCGATTGGTATTTATTCAAGGTTTTTTCGATCTCCGATGTGGCGCGGATGCGGGCCTCGATGAGTTCCCACATGAATTTGGCGCTGGCTCCGCCGATGATTGTGACACCCATCCGATGGAAGTCTTGGAGCAACTCCCAGACCTTGGCATCGCCCGACACATCGATGATGAGATCCACGCGCTCGAGGTCCAAGAGCCGCCGGTAATCGCGGGTCACGGGGATACCAAGCCGTTTCGCCAGTAAGATGCCTGGAGCGTTTGCCTGGATTTCTGCCACACACACGATTTTTACCAGCGGGTCTGTCGCAAAGATCTCCATCAGCGCCGTGCCGCCGCGGCCTGCGCCGATGATCGCGACATGGGTACTGCTCGGCGCTCCGATCTTGAGTGGCCGTCTGGAAGATTTGGATTGGATTGCCGGCATCGTGACGCCTACTCGCTGAGAAATTGCACCATGTTGTAACCCGACGAACGAAAGAGGGACATGGAGAGGACGATGAGGAGAGAGGAGAGATCTCGCGGCCCTCACCGCTCGCGGCGTTGCTGAGCCAACGTTTTCAGCTCCTCCATGAACTGGTCAATGTCTTTGAACTCGCGGTACACAGAGGCAAAGCGGACATAGGCGACCTGATCCAATTGATGAAGCTCTTTCATCAACTCTTCGCCCACGATCCGGCTCTCGATTTCGGTTTCACCCATTTCCTGAATGCGTTTCTCGATACGATCCGTCACAGCTTCGATGGTAGCGGTACTGATCGGCCGCTTTTCACAGGCTTTCTTGAGACCGGCGAGAATTTTTGTACGGTCGAATGATTCACGGCGGCCGTCTTTCTTCACGACCATGGGAAGAATTTCTTCGACGCGTTCGTAGGTGGTATAGCGACGTTTGCAGCCGAGACATTCGCGTCGGCGACGAATCACCTCGCCTTCCTTCGCCATACGCGAATCGACGACCTTGTCTTCGAGTTCATCGCAGAACGGACATTTCACAGGCGGTGATCCTGCCCCGTCTGACGCGGTTTAGTATGTATGAAAGATTGGGAAACGGCCGCAGAGCGCTTTGGCCTGAGCGCGGATCTCGTCGAGGGTTGCAGGGTCTTGCCGATGCTGCAATACCCGGTCGACCAAGCCCACAATCTCTTTCATCTCGGCTTCCCGCATCCCACGGGTAGAAACAACGGGAGTACCCAGTCGAATGCCACTGGCGACAGCCGGAGGTTTCTCATCATAGGGCACGGCATTCTTGTTCACGATAATGCCGGCAGCACCCAAGGCCGCATCCGCTTCTTTGCCCGTAATGCCCTTGTTCGCCAGATTCATCAGCATCAAATGCGTATCCGTTCCACCCGATACAATCTTGTACCCACGATCGAGGAGCCCTTGGGCCAGTACCTTTGCATTGGCAATCACCTGCTGTTGGTACCGCGTAAAGGCCGGCGTGAGGGCTTCCTTGAACGCGACAGCCTTTGCCGCGATCACATGCATTAACGGTCCGCCTTGTATTCCCGGGAAGAGCAATTTGTCGACCGCTTTCGCATGCTCAGTCTTGCACATGACAACACCACCCCGTGGTCCGCGCAGCGTTTTATGGGTGGTCGTAGTGACAAAGTCGGCATAGGGGACAGGGTTCGGATGGAGCCCCGCTGCGATTAGGCCCGCGATGTGGGCAATGTCGACCAGCAGATAGGCGCCGACCGACTTGGCGATCTGTTGGAATCGTGGAAAATCGAAGGTGCGCGCGTAGGCGCTGGCGCCGACAACGAGCAGGCGTGGCCGACATTCCTCTGCCACCTTCTGCACTGCGTCATAGTTGATGATTTCGGTCTCGCGTTCTACGCCGTAGGAAAACACACGGAACAGAATCCCTGAAAAATTGACCTTGCTGCCGTGGGTGAGGTGACCTCCTTGGGCGAGGTCCATGCCGAGGATGGTATCGCCGGGTTTCAGCACGGACAGATAGGCGGCCATGTTGGCTTGTGAACCTGAGTGCGGCTGGACATTCACATGCTCCGCTCCGAAAATCTGCTTACACCGCTCGATCGCGAGTTCCTCCACGGTGTCCATATACTCACAGCCGCCGTAGTATCTCTTTCCCGGGTACCCTTCGGCGTACTTATTGGTCATGATGGAGCCCTGCGCGGCCAGGACGGCTGGACTGGCGAAGTTCTCCGAAGCAATCAAAATCAGCCTGTCCCGCTGCCGTTCTTCTTCGGCAACAATCGCGGCATAGACATCCGGATCTGTGGCTTTGAGTGCCTCTAGTGTACCGATCACATCGCTCATGACTGCTCGCTCTCTCGTTAGGCTTCAGCAGGAGCCGTTTCGGCTTCCTGTTTCTTTACGACGTAGATCAATACAGTTGCAGTCACATCCCGAGGGAGCTTAATCGGCACAGTGAACGTGCCGAGCTCCTTGATCGGATGATCCAGCTGGATCTTGCGCCGATCCACTGTAAATCCCTGTTCCGCCAATCTTTCTGCAATGTCTTTAGTCGTGACCGACCCGAACATCTTGTCGTCCTTGCCAACCTGGGCCTGAACCGTGAGGGACACGGCCGAGAGGCTCTTGGCGTGGGTTTCGATCTCCAGTTTTTCTTTTTTCGCCCGCTCGCCGGCTACACGCTTGATGTGCTCAAAGGCCTTGATGCTGCGACTGTCTGCCAGCACCGCCTTCTTGCGTGGGAGGAGAAAATTCCGCGCGTACCCCGCTTTCACATCGAGTAGATCTCCGAGATGTCCGACCCCGTCCATCGTTTCTTGTAAAATGACCTTCATACCCCTAACTCCTTCTGTTGGAAAGCAAAAGAGGATACTGGGGGACCGGCAAAAAGTCAATTCGCAATGTGCGGACAATGTGTGGAAGAGATTCGCTTCTTGGTCATAGTCTCGGGGTGATCGTAAGCACACGCCCTACTGGAAGGCTGGACAGGTGTAATAAACCGACCGTATGATGGCAACCGCTAATACTCATACGAGGACAATCTTCAAGAATCTTATGACTGCACGAGATCTGCTCGAAGCATGGGCGCTGCTGCTTGAAACCGAACAGAAACGGGTGAGCGATACGTTGCTTGATCAACCGATTACGCAGGTGGCAGGCCGACTTGTGCATACAGTCGGTACACTTCACCTCTACGAGCTGACACTCCCGCAGGGCTCGTCCATTGAGCATGATACCCCTCTCTCGATTATCCCCCCGGACGACATGGAGCCAACTGAAGGCATTGTCCTTGGCGGGCGAGACAATGTGGCCCTCGCGCAGGTATTCGATGCCATCGGACAGTCCTGTGCCGATGCGACGGTGGTTCCCGATCGAGCTGGATTTCTGGCCACATCCGCTAAGCGATTGCGTGACATGCTTGCACAGCCCGATGCTTATCGACTCGGTTCGGCAGACCGTTTGGCTCCCCTCCTCGAATTGACGGCGGGAACGGGAGAACTTTCCGGGTCCGTCACCGGATCGTCGATCCTCACGACCATCTGGACGGACGAGATTTCGATGCGCCGGCAGCGATTGGCTGCGCTGGCAATAGAACTGATTCGCACGAATAAGCGTATCCTGGTGGTCTGTCCTGACCACCAAACAGCTGACACACTCGTCGGGACCATCGCGCGAGCCATGAAGGCCGTAGGGCTCATGTATAAAACATGGGTGAGTCGCTATGAAATGGCGTTAACCCAGCAGGTCGAGGGCATCGGGATTCAGGAGTTGGGGTTCGAAGCGCAGATGCACCAGTTCTATGCCAAGTCTCGAGCAGATAAGGCCGCACTCCGGGGTAAATATGATCGATTTCGTGAACTGACGCCCGTGCTGGCATACAAGGGACAGAAGCAAAAGGATCTCGATGAAGTGCGTCTACTGGAATGGAGATTGCTGACGCAGGTCAGTGACCTACAGGCCAAGATCAAAGAGGTGAATGCCACTCTAGCCGAGTATGAGAACCTCCCACTCTTGCGACGACTCAGCCTGCAGGCCGTCGGGAAAAACGTCGAATCGTTGCATCAATATCTCGAGTTGTATGAGAGTCAATGCGTCGAACTGAGGGGAGAACTCGATGCCGCCAAGGCGCGCATCGGTGAACTTATACCGGAAGCCGCTGTGCCGAAAGACATGCGGCCGGAGTTTGACGAGCTCAAAGAAGACATCGTCCGGCTGGGCGGAACAAAAAAGATCCGGGAACTGCTCGCGGCCGAAGAAGACACGAACCGCCAAGCCTTCATTCAGAATCGGCGGCTCGTGATCACCACGGCAACGCGAGTGCTGAACGATCCCTTGTTCAGTCGCATCCGGTTCGATGTCTTGATCGCTGATGAAGCGCCGTGGATCGCGGCAGCCCCATTGCTCGGCGCCGCGGCGCTCGTCCACGAGAAGATCGTGATCAGCGGGGACCGGCGCGACGTCGCATCGGCCGGACTGTGGGCTTTACACGAGCCGGAGCTCCGATGATCGAAGCCCCTTGCTTGACGGGAACCTCACTTATTCAGGATAATCCGCTTCCACCTCGATATGCCGAAGTGGCGAAACTGGCAGACGCCCTAGATTCAGGGTCTAGCGCCCGCAAGGGTGTGCGGGTTCAAATCCCGCCTTCGGCACCACACGAGATCTCCATGCCCTTCACGCGTCTTCCCTTCCGCCGCTTTCCTGTGCAATGCACTGTCACGTATGGCACAGGCATCCAAGGACACGGCACCGTGCGGAATCTCTGCTGCACCGGCGGGCGACTCTCCAACGATCCACCTGCACGGCTAGGAGAACCCATCAGGCTCCCGAATAAACAACGTATCGACATCCCTAAAACGGTTGTTCTGTGGTAACTAGAACAGGAGTGTGCGATAGAGGACCTTGCAATCAAACCGCACGCACATGCCCGCTTTCAGCATGACATCAATCGACTGATACAGGAACCAGCGAAGACCGTTCATGAGTAACAATCACTCCTTGTCGCTTCGATTCGCCATTGCCCTTGTGCTGGCGATGGTCTGTTTCGTCGTGCCTACATGGGCAGACTATCAAGCCGGCATGGAGGCCTATAACCGTGGAGATTTCAAAACAGCCTTGCGTGAGTGGCAACCGCTGGCTGAACAAGGAGACGCGCGGGCGCAGTTTTCCTTCGGTTTGCTGTATGAAAATGGAGACGGCGTCCCGCGAGATTATGCAAAAGCGCGTCAGTGGTATGAAAAAGCTGCTGCTCAAGGGGACGCAAAGGCACAGCTCTACCTCGGCCTCCAGTCTTCCTTCGGCCAAGGCGTACCTATGGACGCAGTCGACGCCTACATGTGGTACAGCCTGGCGGCAGGAAACGGCAATATGCACGCGCCCGGATATCGCACCGATCTCGCCAGGCAGATGACGCCCGCCCAGATTGCCGAGGGGCAGAAGCGGGCGCGGGAGTGGAAGCCGAAAGGAAAATGAGTGCCCATGAATGACCGAAAGATTCACATGACACGACTCTTCCTGATCACACTTCTGTTACTGAGTAGTGGATCTGCGTATGCGGCGTGGGTAAAGGTGAGTGACGACGACGAAGCAGGAAGGACTGTCTATGTCGACCCAGCCACCATACGCCGCAACAGCAATCTGGTGAAGATGTGGCAATTCTATGACTACAAAACCGTGCAAACCGTGGGGGGCGTCAGGTTTTTAACTGCCGAGGAACAATGGGAATTCGACTGCGTAGAAGAGCGTGGTCGGGTGGTTGCGCTGAAGGAATTCTCGGGCAATATGGGAAGCGGAACAGTGGTGTATACCAACTCACAAGTCGGTAAGTGGATACCGGTCATACCGGGCAGTATGGGTCACACTGTGTGGAAAGTTGCGTGCGGGAAGGACTGATCGAGCCCCACCCAACCTTCGACGCAGACAACGGGTTCACCTTAAGCGAGGACCGCCGTAATAGCATCGCCGCGATTGTGGAACTGCTTGAACGGAAGAGTCTTGGCACAACGCAAGACCTCTACGACATCATTACCAAGTTTCGCCACAAGAATCCCCGTGCGAGCATCTCTGAACCAGCGTTTTCTGAGACGTACTTCCTCATCGAGATCGAGACCAAGATCATCGTCGATATCCTGGAATAACTCCACAAGCACGGACCGACTTCGAACCAGTCTATCAACCTGCTCGAACGGGTGGCCGGAATTATTGAGGTGGAGAGAAGAACGGCGAAGGGAACGACGCACCAAAGACACCCGTCTGCCACAAGGGCAGACCCTAGAGGCGAAATAAACTGATACGTAAACCGTCCCCAAAAGGAGGGAACTACCATGGGCGTCGTTGACCGCATCATTCTCGGTTCCATTGCGTTGGGGATCTGGGCTTGGGTACTTATAGCCTTTCTTTCAGGCCAACATACTGATTGTTAGCTGCCCGCTAATTATCTCAATTGTTGAACGGAAGGCACGTCGATCACACTCGGACGACAACAGCCTTGAATTAACCAAGGATGATATTACAGCCTATTGTGATTCCATGAGAATCGTGATCAGCGGAGGGACGGGGTTCATCGGTCGGTCCTTATGTACCTCGCTCTGTCAGGAGGGACATCGAGTCACTCTCCTCACGAGAAGGATAGAAGAGGCTCAACGCTCGTTTAGCTCATCTGTCACAGGCGTCGAGTGGAACGGCAGAGAAGCGGGGGCCTGGGAGCACTGTCTCGAAGGCGCCGATGCCGTCATCAATCTCGCCGGTGCGCCAATTGCCGATGGACGCTGGACCGATGCCCGCAAGCGACTCCTCACAGAAAGCCGGGTCCTCACCACGCGCCTTCTGGCAGAAGCCATGTCGCGTCGCACTTCGAAACCCCGTACGCTGGTCAGCGCTTCCGGTATCGGCTACTACGGGGCCAGCGACGATCGTGTGTTGGATGAGGGCGCCGCGCGCGGCCAAGGCTTTCTGGCCGATCTCTGTCTCGCGTGGGAAGCGGAGGCGCTGCGGGCTGCGGAGTTCGGTGTGCGAGTCGTCTCGTTGCGGACCGGAATGGTGCTCGAACAAGACGGCGGGGCCTTGGCGAAGATGCTGTTGCCGTTCAAGCTCTTCGCGGGCGGCCCGATCATGCCGAGAACTCAGTGGGTGTCGTGGATCCATCGGCATGATCACATCGGTCTGATCCAGTGGATACTCCTGACGCCAGGCATCTCCGGCCCCATCAATGCGGTGGCGCCAGAGGCTGTGACGATGAACCGGTTCTGCGAAGTGCTCGGGAAAGTCCTCCACCGGCCGTCCTGGCTCCCCGTGCCGAGCTTCGCGTTGCACATCGCACTGGGTGAACTGGGGACGCTCATGACCACAGGCCAACGGGTGAATCCGGCGAAGGCGCTTTCCGGGGGATACGTCTTTCGCTATCCGACGCTGGAACTGGCCTTGCGGGCGATCCTGTCGAAGAGATAAAAAGAATGTATGCCATGGCCCTACTTGATAAGGAGGGAATCATATGAACAGACAGAGAAACAACATGACCGCGCTTTTCTTTCTGATCGTTTTGTGTGCTCTTCCAGGAGGTGCAAGTCAGGTGCTGGCTGCTGAGGGGCAAGACAAGCCGGAGAGTCAGACCCAAAGACCACAGGGAGATGATGCGAATCTGCCGACTGGTGTGATCGGCGTGTCGTTACGTGTCGGGGCGGAACGGGTCGGTGATCCGGCTTCGTTGTACGTGGCCCATGTGCATCCGGAGGGTCCGGCACAGCAGGCAGGCCTCAAGCGAGGAGATGAAGTGGTGACGGTGAACGGCACGGCAGTCACAGGGAAGACCTACGAGCAGGTGATCAAGATGGTACGGGGGGAAGCAGGCACTGCGGTGAAACTGGGCGTGAAGGGAGAAGAGGGGGTGCGCGAGATCGCAATCATACGTATCGCCGGCGAAAAACTCTACAAGGGCGAGATGGGACCACATCGCGGACCGGCGCGATAGTCACTGGTCCGAACAACAGCAATGGCATTCGGCAAACCCACACAGGCAGTGGACTGGTATCCCGGACGTATGATGTTGAATCGAGTGGAACGTGGAACGTTTCACTTTCCCCATCGTGGGTCACCGGCAAACAACAAGGGACGAGATGACGACCTTACCGATCCGTCTTGGCATCAGCCGTTGTCTCCTCGGCGAAGAAGTCCGCTTCGACGGGGGACATAGACAGGATGCTTTTCTGACAGAGGTGTTGGGCCGCTACGTAGAGTGGGTCCCCGTCTGTCCGGAGGTTGAGGCGAGACTGGGTACTCCTCGCGAGGCAATGCGGCTGGTCGGTCATCCTCAGAGTCCCCGACTCGTGACGATCACCAGTAAGATCGATCACACGCGCGCGCTGGACACGATGACTGCAAAACGTATTGAGGAGCTGAAGAGCTTGGATTTATCCGGATACGTCTTTAAGAAAGGCTCGCCAAGCTGCGGGATTGAGCGGGTTCGTATCTACGATGAGCACGGGATGCCCAGTTGGAACGGGATCGGACTGTTTGCGCGAACCTTTATCGAGCAGTTCCCGCTAATTCCGGTCGAAGAAGAGGGACGGCTCTGTGATCCTGCTCTCAGGGAAAATTTTATCGAGCGGGTCTTCTGCTACTGGCGCTGGCAAGATCTCGTTCGGAACGGAGTCACGAGGCAGTCCCTCGTGCAGTTCCATACGGTCCACAAATATGTGCTGTTGGCCCATAGCCCGCAGCAATACGAGGTGCTCAGACGGCTGGTCGGTCAGGCGCATCGGCACCGTCCCAAGGAACTTGCTAGCCGGTATGGGAAACTGTTTATGAACACATTGGCCGTGGAGGCGACGGTGCGCAAGCACGTGAACGTGCTCCAGCACATCCTGGGGTATTTCAAGGAACGGCTCGGCGCTCACGAGAAAGCCGAGCTGTTGAGCGTAGTCGGCGATTATCATCACGGGCTCACGCCGCTGATCGTGCCTCTCACGCTGATCAAGCACTATGTCCAGATCTTTGACGTGAGCTACATTCGCGAACAGGTCTATCTCAGCCCGCATCCGAAGGAGCTTATGTTACGGAATCATGTGTAAATCATCATACCTGAGGAAAGGAGTTCGTTGATGGCGACAGTTGTACAAGGAGTGATTCTAGTTGGTCACGGCGGCATTCCAAAAGGGTGTCCGCAGGAATTGATCACGAAACTGAAACGGTTGGAAGGGCAGCGGCGAGCGGCCGGCACGCCGATGTCGGCAGAGGAACGTGAACTGGACACAAGAATTCGCCAGTGGCCGAGGACGCGTGAGACGGACCCCTATCAATCAGGACTTGAGGCGGTGGCTGCTCAGTTGCGAGCCAACCTGGGGGAGGTGCTCTTTGCTGTGGCCTACAACGAGTTCTGTGCGCCGACCTTGGAAGAATCGGTGGAGGAGCTGATCAAGAAGGGCGCGACGCACATTACCGTCACCACGACGATGTTTACGCCGGGCGGGTCTCATTCGGAGGTCGAGATTCCGGAAATCCTCGATCATCTGCGACCGCAGCATCCCGGAGTCGAACTCCGTTACGCCTGGCCGTTCGATCTGAAGCTTGTCGCGAACACCTTGACGGAGCAGATCAAGCGCTTTTCATGAACAGCATCGCGGGAAGTATTTTTACAGCAAATGAGAAGAATAAATTTACGGCAGGGAGGATTCTTTTTTCGCTCTCGCCAAGTGTAGAATGGTCGGCGTTATAGTAGAAAAATAATCGAGTCATAGGATGTTGCCTATCAAAATTGAGTTAGCGAAAGCCTTTCACGAGACCCAATCATTCAAGTGGGATCCCGATACAGGGTTCGCACTCGCTTCTGGTTTAAAGAGTCCCTTCTACGTCGATTGCCGGTCTCTGATGGCCCATCCTGGATCGCGCCGTCTTGTGGCCAACTTGGCATACGAGACGTTGCGTTCGGCCAACTTCGATTGCCTTGGCGGACTCGAGATCGGAGCGATATCTATTGCCACCAGCATCTCGGATTTTGCTTTTGCGGCCCAGCCACCACGAACATGGCGCACCTTCGTGGTGCGGAAGCAGGCGAAGGATCATGGGCTCGGAAAACTCATCGAAGGATCGTTCCAGCCAGGAGATCGAGCTGTCATCGTAGACGATGTGTTGACGAGCGGGGGATCGCTGCTCAAAGCTGTCGCAGCTGCCCGGGGTGCAGGCCTGACTGTGACGCATGCCTTGGTGATTGTAGATCGGAAGGAACAGGATGGGCGTCGCACGGTTGAAGCCGAAGGGCTGGTGCTCGTCAGCCTGTTGACCATCGACGACCTGACCCGTGCGCAACCGACTCCGCTCTAGTACACCTTACTTACACTGAAATTGAATGCCCCATCGACGTTCCTCCACGATTTCCTGTGCGCCTTCCACCGGACTGACTATGCGGGTTCGTCCTTTCGTTTCTCCCTCGCGTACGATGGTATAGGGTCCGCCACATTTGTCCTTCATAAGGGCGAGGGCGTCTGTGCGAAACGACGACAGCATTGATCCCTGATCCTCCTTGAAAGGATAGACGACAACCCCTCCATCTTCCCTTTCCTGAATCAGTTTCGCCCCATCGGCACAGCCGGCCAGGGTGATGAGGAAGAGAATGGCGAGGCTTGACCAGATCTTCATGCGGTCTCTATCATATTCGTGAGAGCAATCCCAGCTGGACGATTTACCGCTCTGTCTATTATGAGGAGGCCAACCATGACCTTACGTATTGTCACTGCTGTTGTCGGTCTGTTGCTGCTGTCGGCGATCTCGATCAGTGGCGTCTCAGCCCATCATTCCTACTTGGTCACAGTCCAGCAATTGCGTGCCGGGTTGGCCAAGGCGCCTTCGATGCCGCAGAAGGGTTTCATCTTGATCGATGTCCGATCTGCGGAAGAGCATGCGACAGGATTCATTCCCGGAACCGATCTGAACATCGACTTCAGAAACATTCAGGCTCGGCATCGGGACATCGGAGCCCAGTTAGAAGACCACGTGGTCGTCTATTGCCAGTCCGGCCATCGCAGCAACATTGCGGCAGAAACACTGGCTGATTTGGGCTATCGTCATGTCTACAACGTCACCGGCAGCATGAACGCCTGGCTTGCAGCCGGCTTTCCGGTTGAGTCGGGGCGCCGCTAGCCCGATGTACATTTCGATACGCTCATTTGTCCACCGTCTTCGTGCTGGCTTGCTTTCGGCGCGGACTGATCCCGATCACGGCCGGAAGTCCAATGTGGGTAGTGATGCTGTCTTCTAACATGGGTATCCAGCTATGGGAACCGGCCATCTTAGACATGGCTTGTCGGAGCGAGGGACGGACAGCGATGTCGGAAGAGGATCCGCCGTCCATGGCCATGACTTGGCGTAGGGAAGGAAAGGCGTCCCGCAGACATTCCCCAATGGCATAGAGTGACACCACTTCCGTGGTCTTGAGGACGAGAAGATGCCCGTTGCTCTGTTCCGCGACGAGAGTCTGATGTGCGCGTTTCCCAGTTTGACGCACACGGACCTTCCCCGTCCGATCGAGGAGCATAAGCGATTGCGCAACTTCTCGATAAGGAACGTGCTGCTCGTCAAAAGTGTCAAAGGTCAAGTCTAACACCCGCGCGCGTCGTGAACGATCTTCCGCCGGCTCTGCCGCAAACAACCCCATCCAGGTGGTGTGTCGCTTGCTCCCCAGCGAACGGCCGTTTCCATAGAGCAGCCCGAGATATGCATAATTCTCCCTGAAAAGCCCGGCATTGAATACCAGATCGTGGCCGGTGTGCTCTTGCCATTGGCGAATATCGAGCGGATCTGAGAAACCGTCCTGCTGGTAGTAGTGCACGGTAAAGCGATAGCGATCGGGGTCGATCTCCACGGCAACCAACGGCGCGACGCCTGGGCACTGCGCGTGCGGATCCCAGACTGAAATGGAGAGACCGTCTCCGAGTTGATCCTCTGTGAGGGTCTGAGCCGTGGTCATCGAGGGTCTGCTGAACATAACAAGGACGACACCGAGGAGAAACAAGACGACAGGACTGAAAAGGAAAGACCGGTAGAAGTAGAAGCTGTTGTCCCGTGCCATAGTCATTCAGGATCGAGTATAGAAAGAGCCGACACGGAGCGTCAAATCGTTCGAGGAAGACGGGCCACGGCTTCGATGCGAGTCTCGCATGGTCAGCGCGCGATTTTTGGAGGTGTCGATGAAGAGACGGCGGTCTTGTCTGACGGCGCGTCGGCATCAAGCAGATTGCGGACTGCCCGGGCAAGCACCTCAGGAGTGAAGGGCTTTTGCAAGAAACTGCTCGTGCCCTCTTCTTGTCCAGCCATGATGCCGACGTCATCCATATACCCCGAGATGAACAAGGTTCGTAAGTCCGGCTTGATGACGGAGAGATGCTGTGCCAGTTCCCGTCCGGCCATGCCAGGCATGACGACGTCGGTCAAGAGAAGTTGAAACGACCCTGCTTGTTGTGTCGCCAACAAACAGGCTTCGATCCCGTTCTTGGCTTCGAGGACCCGGTAGCCCAGCTTCCGCAGTTCGTCTCGCACGAGCATCCGTACGCTTGGCTCATCTTCTACCAACAGAATCGTTTCCGTGCCTCTCTGAGGCTGTCCCAATGGCTGAATCGGCGCCGTGGTGATGATATCGGACTCGGCGCTCGGGAAATACAGGTCGAAGCGTGTGCCGTGGCCCACTCGGCTGGTGACGTCGATGGCGCCGCCGCATTGGGTGACAATCCCATACACTGTGGAGAGGCCTAAACCGCTGCCCTTCCCCTCCCCCTTCGTGGTGAAGAATGGTTCAAAGATATGGGATTGTGTCTTGCGGTCCATGCCGCAGCCGGTATCACTGACGGTCAACCGCACATAGGGACCCGGCAGTATCGGTGTGAGGTGGTAAACCGGGCTGCGGGTCAGCTCGACCTGGGCCGTGTCGATCGTGAGCGTGCCGCCCTTCGGCATGGCATCACGCGCGTTGACGACGAGATTGACCAAGACCTGTTCAAGCTGGGCTTGGTCGGCGCGCAGCCGCCCGTTCGTCTGATCGAGCGTACAGACGAGCCGGATGTCCTCGCCGATGAGGCGACGCAGCAGACTTTCCAGACTCATCACCGCGGTATTGAGCGACAGAACTTTCGGGTCCAGCGATTGCTTGCTGCTGAATGTGAGCAGTTGTCGGATCAGCGTCGCGGCCTTTTCGCCAGCCTTCAGTGTTTCTTCGATTTTTCCACAGAGAGGGTGTTGCGGGCCGAGCTCCGTCAAGAGGACTTGGCTGTAGCCCATGATGACGGTCAGGAGATTATTAAAGTCATGCGCGATCCCTCCGGCCAACCGGCCGACGGCTTCCATCTTCTGGGACTGTCGAAACTGTTTCTCGCTCTGCCGAAGGGCCTCTTCCGCCCGTTTCCGTTCAGCGCGGTCATCGAGTTCACGTAATGCTCGCTGGACCGAGGGCACCAGCCGCCCAAGCCGTTGCTTGAGCACATAGTCTGTCGCGCCTTGATGCATGGCGTCGATGGCCAGCTCCTCTCCGATGGTGGCCGAGACGAAAAGGAACGGTACGTCAGGACAGTGCTGGCGTGCCAAGGTGAGCGCTGTCATCCCATCGAAGCCCGGGATCGAATAGTCCGCCAGGATGAGATCCATCCGGCCTTCTTTGAGAGCCGCCACAAATGCCTGACGCGTGTCGACGAGTTGCGACTGGCAGGGGATGTTGCCCTGCGTCAGGGTAGTCGTAATGAGTTCCGCGTCGAGCGGATCGTCCTCGAGGTGGAGTAGGCGGAGCGGAGTCTTCACAAGTCCTTTGTGGCGAGACTATTTGATCAGGCTAGAGCCTTCGGGTGGTGGTTCATTGATGACACCCCAAAAGACACCAAGTTCTTTCACGGCCGTGATGAACTGATGAAACTCAACCGGCTTCACCACGTAGGCATTGGCGCCCAACGCATAGCTCTGGGCTAAATCGCGCTCCTCGCGCGATGACGTGAGCATGACGACGGGAATCGGTCTCAGATTCACGTCGTTCTTAATCGTTTTCAAGACCTCGAGCCCGTCGACTTTGGGCATTTTGAGATCCAGGAACACAACCGCGGGATTTCCATGCTCCCTGGAGGCAAACGCTCCGCGACAATAGAGGTAGTCGAGAACTTCAGCTCCGTCGTGGCAGACCACCACTTTGTCGGCGATGTGATGCTCTTCCATGGCAGCCAACGCAAGCTCGGCGTCACGCGGGTTATCTTCAGCGAGCAGGATGGGCTTGACAGTGGTCATCGGAGAGACCTCGCGAGCGGGAGCGAAAAGAAGAAGGTCGCCCCTTGGTTCGGTGCCCCTTCAGCCCAGGTCCGTCCACCATGCCGATGAATGATCCGACGTACGTTGGCGAGACCGATGCCGGTGCCTTCAAATTCGTCGGTTCGATGGAGACGCTGAAAGACACCGAAGAGCTTGTTGACATACTGCATGTCAAATCCTACCCCATTATCACGCACAAACACCTCGGTTTCACCGGAATTCCGCCTGACGGCGCCGATCTCGATCTTGGCCTCCGGCCTCGTGGCTGTGAACTTCAGCGCATTGGAGATCAGATTCACGAAGACTTGGCGCAACATGGCCGGATCTCCCGACACGATAGGCAGTGGGTGCATTGTCCAAGAGATTGTCCGCCCTTGCAAGTCAAGACGCAAATCGTGAAGGACGGTCTTGACGAGTTGATCCAGGTTGACCGTCGTACGGAGCATGTCCTGGCGGCCCATACGGGAAAAGACGAGCAGGTCGTCGATCAGTTGCCCCATCTGCTTCGCGGAGTCCGAAATCGTCTGTAAATAGCGGCGTGCTTTGTCGCTGAGCGCCTCACCTGCCGCCTTGGACAAGAGTGCCGCGTACCCATCGATATGACGGAGCGGGGCGCGCAGGTCATGCGACACGGAATAGCTGAATGCCTCCAATTCTTTATTGGCGGCCTGGAGCAGCTCACCCCGGCTCTGCAACTCCGTCGCCACGCGGCGGCGCTCGGTGACATCGTGATGGATCAGAAAGTACACAGAGGCCAAGAGGACCAGCTGTAATAAAGCGCCGAGTCCGAGCAAGGCGATCGTATTTCTTGTGCTTCCAGCCGATTGCGCCACGCGAGCCTGGAGCGCTCGTTGTTCGGCCGTGTCGAGTTCCGTCATGAGGCGATGGATTCCCTCGATTTCGTTCTTTGCCGCTCCGGACAGTGCGAGGTGGCGGACCCCTTCGTAACCATACTTCTCGCGTTGGGTGATGGCTCCCGCCTCTGCTCCCAATTGCTTGGCGATGAGTCGTTCGAGTGTCTCCACGCGGGTCTGTTGTTCAGCTCCCTCGTTCGTGAGCCCTCGGAGATACCGAAGATACTCGGGCATTCGTTCTACAACCGTCCGGTAGGATGTGAGGTACGACTCGTCGCCGGTGACGAGATAGCGCCGATGGCCGCTTTCAGCGGCGTCAAGGGCTTCTCCGACTGAGCTGAGCAGTTGTACTAATTCGTGGCTCTTGGTATCAAGCCGGCTATTCTCGATCAAGACGGCGGTGTTGCGGTAGGAGATGGCGCTGATGACCACAATGCCGGCAAAGACGAGCCCAAACCCTGCAAGGACGCGGCGCTCGATCGACCAATGGGTGAACCATTCCACGAACCGGACGGTTTTGGGAATCGGCGCCGGATTGCTGTCAGGCTCCGGTTCCGATCGAACGGCTTCGGGAGTAACTGGACGTTCCTGTGTGACGGATTCCATGGTTCAAACATGCGCGGGCGTGCGGATATAAACCAACGTCGTGGAAACTGTATCCTCCTCCGGAACACCCTGCAAGAAATATTTTAACAGAATGCTCGCGAAACGCTCGGGAATCGTCTCCGCGGGGACCTAGCCACCGAAGGGAAGTACCGTAGGGAGAACGGGAAGGGAGGCGGTTGGATCAGCCACGTTTGAAAATATCAAGAGGGCCGAGACAACCCAGTCGATGGCAGGTTGCGGATAGACGCCGATCACGAGCGTGCCAACGAGACAGACGTAGACCACTGCTTTGATTGGGCCCGATACTTTAAGCGGGGACCGCTCTCGGGGTTCGCTGACGTACATCTTCTTCACGACGATGAGGTAGTAGTACATGGAAATGACGATGTTGATCAGCCCGACCGTGATGAGCACGTAGAGCCCTTCCTTTATAGCCGCGACAAAGATGTACAGTTTGCCGATGAAGCCGGCCAGCGGGGGCACCCCGGCTAACGACAAGAGAAAAATCAGCATCGAAAAGGCAAGAAAGGGCGACCGGCGCCCCAATCCGCTGTAGTCCTCGATTTCCTCGCTGCCGATGGCTTCGCTGACGGCAATGACAATGGCGAAGGCGCCGAGGTTGGCGAACAGATAGGTCAGAAGATAGAACAACATGGCGTCGCTGCCCATCTTCGTGCCGGTCGCGAGACCAATCAGCACGTTGCCGATCTGGGCGATACCGGAATAGGCTAGGAGCCGTTTGATGTTCTTTTGGGCGATCGCCACGATGTTGCCGTAGGTCATGGACAGGACGGAGACCGCGACAAGCAACAGGGTCCAGACCGGCTTAAAGGTCACCAAGGCGACGAGAAACATTCTTAAGAGGATGGCAAAGGCCGCTCCCTTGGGTGCGATCGAGAGGAAGGCCGTCACCGGTGTCGGCGATCCATGATAGGTGTCTGGAATCCACGAGTGGAAGGGCACGGCGCCGACTTTGAATCCTAATGCGGCGAAAATCAGCAGGAAGCCAATGACTAATCCTGGGGTGGCCTGTGCCCCCGTCATATCGGAAAACACCAGTTTGCCTGTTTCTCCGTAGACCAAGCTGATGCCATAGGCAAGGAGGGCGGCGGCGAAGATGCCCAGGATGAAAAATTTGATACCCGCTTCATTCGAGGCCATGTCCTCGCGGAGATAGGCCACGAGGACATAGAAGCCGAGGGTGGAGAATTCCAGAGCGATGAAGACCGACAGCAGGTCGTTCGCGGACGCCATAAACATCATTCCGAGGGCCGACATCACGACCAGGAAATAATATTCTCCTCGGAAGAACTTGAATCGATGGATGTAATCGACTGAGGCCAGAATGACAAGGATCGTCGATCCGACGATGAACATCTTGAAGAACAGCGCCATCCGGTCGAGGGCGAACATGTTCGCAAAGAGTGTCCCGGTGATGCCGGCGATATCGAACCAGACTAGGCAGCCGAGGGTAGCAACGAGCCCGGCAATGCTGAAATAGGCCAATTGTTCGTTGTGCAACCGAGGGAACGAGAAATCAGCGATCAGGATGAGACAGAGCCAGGACGTGAGCAGGATCTCCGGTAACAGCAACAGGATATCGGAGGCAGACATCGAGAGTGCAAAGGTCATTGATCGCTCCGCGAGGCGTACGGCGTGAGGGATGACACGTCACCTGGGAGCGCGGCCAAGTTCTGCGGAGAAGAATCGGCCTTCGCTTCACGTTTCACGCCTAACGTTTCACGTTCTTGCGAGGCCACCGGCACGACGCGGGTGATCTTCGCAATTAAGGGATCGACGCCCGACCGCACCACATAATAGAGGTGCATGGGGAAGAAAAAGAACCCGATGCTGACGGTGATCATGATCAAGAGCGGAAGACGATCGGCCAAGGAGACGGCGTCGTGCGCGTGACTATACTTTTGGTCCATGGGTCCATAGAAAAGTCCGCGCATCATTTTGAACAAGTAGGCCAAGGTCAAGACGATGCCGACGACGGCCACGATGACTTGGAACGGATACTTATTCCAACTGCCGACGATGATCATGACTTCGGCGATGAAGTTCACGGTGCCAGGCACGCCGACCGAGGCCATGCAGGCCACCACGAAACAGCCGGCGATGAACGGCATGCGATTCGAGAGTCCGCCGAGCGAGGGAATGTCGCGGGTGTGCGTCTGATCGTACACCCACCCGGCCATGGCGAAGAGCATGCCTGTAGCCATGGCATGGGCGAACATATACATCACCGCGCCGGTCAGGCTGATGTAGTCCAAAGCGGCCATGCCCAAGAACACATAGCCCATGTGGCTCGAACTGGAATACCCAATCACATACTTCGTGTCTTTGGCGTAGAACGCCACGAATCCGCCATACACGATACTGAATATGCAGAGCACGGCCGCGATGGGCATGAGTTCTCTGGTAGTCTCCGGCAGAATCTCAAAGGCCACCCGGATGATGGAAAAATGGCCGAGCTTCATGAGCACTCCCGCGTGCAACATGCTCGTGGCGGCCGGGGCGGCTGCGTGACCCACGGGAGACCAGGAATGCAGCGGCCATAACGGCGCGATCGAGGCAAAGCCGATGAAGACCAGAAGCCAAATGATCTTGTCGAGCGTTGTGCCCAAGACCGGGATGTTCATCAGTTTAGCCTGTTCACGCAGAACCAGAATGTCGAAAGTATTGAGCCCCGAGAATTTGTAGATCAGCAAGATGCCCATCAGCGCCACGACGGCAAAGGCCGAGAGGAAGAGCACCAGTTTCATTGCGGCATATTCTTTACTGTTGGACCCGAAATTGAGGATGAACCCGACCGAGTCCCGCAGTTTGAGGCCTTCCGGATCCGTCATCTCGTTGTATGTTTTCGTGTGGCTTCCCCACATGCCCAACAGGAGATACATGGGAATCACGGACATTTCGTAGAAGAAGAAGAGAAAGAATAGATCCAACGACATGAAGACGCCGATTGTGGCGGCGGCGAGGATGAGCAGCCAGATATAGAACTCTTTCGTTCGATCTTTGATGTGCCAGGAGACAAAAATGCCTGCGAACAACAGGATGCCCGATGCCAACACCAGCGGGGTGCCGATCCCATCCACACCGAGGTGGAGCGAGATGCCCAGCTGGCGAGACCATTCGAATTGCTGGACGAATTGGAAGCCTCCCTTCACGTGATCGTAAGCGTAGAACACGTAGAGTGAGACGAGCAAAGAGACAAGGGCTGATCCTGCCGCGATCCCTCGCACAAGCATCGCGTGCCGATTGGAGACGAAAATCAGCGCGATGGCTCCCGCGAAGGGAGCAAACAGAATACAAAGCAGTGCGTAGTCATCCATATGAATTAATCCACCCGTACCGGCTGTTTGGACTCGATTGACGCGACAGTCCCTCGATCCAGTCGATCCACCAACGCCTGCACCGATCCGTTCATTATTCTCAAGAACGGAGACGGATAGAGACCGATCCAGAGGATCATCACCGACAAGGCCGCTGCAATGAGCACTTCGCGGGGATGCAGATCACTGATGGAATCCTTGACAGCCTTGCCGAGTGGACCCAGCATCGACCGCTCGTAATACCAGAGAAAATACGCCGCCCCGAAGATGACGCCGGTGACCGCGATCCCACCGTACAGCCAATTGGCCTTGAAGGTTCCCAGGAGGATGAGGAATTCACCGACGAAACCGTTGGTGCCCGGCAAGCCGATCGACGCCAGCCCAATGAATAAGAAAAAGCTTGCGAGCAAGGGAGTCTGTTTGGCCATGCCGCCGAATGCGCCCAGTTGGGTACTCTGCTGCCGTGAGTAGAGAAAGCCCGCGACAAAGAACAATCCCGCCGTACTGAATCCCAAGTTGATCATGGTGAGCAGGCTGCCTTGAAGCCCCTGATAGTTCAGGGCGAACAGACCGATCACTACAAACCCAAGGTGGCTGATGCTGCTGAATGCCAGGAGTCGGCGAAAGTCTTGTTGGATCAGCGCCATGATGGCCCCATAGAGAATCGCGGCCAATCCCAGTGCCATGGTGACTGCGACGACGGTCTGACTCTTCGATGCCTCAGGGAGTAACGGAATGCTAAACCGAATGAAGCCGAATGTTCCGAGCTTCAACCCGGCCAGCACCACGGCCATGCCGATCGGGCCCTCGATGAGGGCGTTCGGGAGCCAGGTATGAAAAGGGAATATCGGAGCCTTGAACGCGAAGCCGAGGAACAACAGCCAGAAAATCAGAATTTGCTGGCTCAGCGGGATCGGGACGGACAGCAGCTCCAACAGATCGAATGAATAGGTTGGTTCCACATGGCGAAGCATCGCCCACTGATGATAATTGACGTCCAAGAGAGCAATACCCACCAACATAAACACACTGCCAAGCAAGGTATAGAGCACGAATTTCAGCGCCGCGTAGTGCCGCTCCGCTCCTCCGCCCCAGAGTTTGATCAGAAAATAACTGGGGATCAGCATCAGTTCCCAAAAGACGAAGAACAGGATCAAGTCGATGGAAACGAAGACCCCCATGGTGGTCGTTTCAAGCGCAAGGAGGGCCATCATGTAGAGCTTCACTTGATGGCGGACGGTGTCCCAACTGTAGATGACGATCAGAACCGTGAGAAACGCCGTGAGCCCTACGAAGAGCACACTGATTCCGTCAACCGCGAGGTGATAGCTGACTCCGAGGGCGGGGATCCACGGCACATGTTCTGAAAACTGCATGGCAGCCGATTCGGGAACGAACCGTAAGAGGACGAATACGCAAAGGGCCAACTCCAAGAGTGCAATCGTCAAGGCGGAGGTTCGGACCATATCCTCGTCGTCAAACAGCCATAGGACGACGGCCCCGATGACGGGGAGAAAAAGAATACAGGTGAGAATCGGAAACGTTGATGCCAGTTCTTCTATCATTGCAGTCGGTTAAAGTTGCATGATGAGTTGAATGACGACCGCCAGCAGAAACAGCCCTGCCACAATAATGGCGGCATAATGATGCACCATCCCGCTCTGCAGTTGCCGCCACTGGCGGGCCGCAAGATGGTTGCCGTATCCGATCACGTTGAGACCGCCGTAGATCACATATTTCTCTGCCCAAGTCGAACCGGCTGCAATCAAGTCGGCCAGATGCGCAACGCCGCGCACGAGACCATCGATCACGTTACGGTCGAACCAATCGAGCAGAAATCCCAGCTTCTTGGCTGGCTCCACCCATAACAAGTCGTAGAGCTCATCGACGTAGTACTTGTTGAGCAAGGTTGTGTAGGCAAACTGGAATTTTTCTGCCAGGCGATCGGACGCCAAGAGATTGACGCTATAAAAATAGTGCGCGAGGCCCCAGCCCAGCAACGCAATCCCTGTGGCAACCATCATGAGCATGAGCACGAGCCCGGTGCTCACCTCATGCTCGCCTCCCGTGCCCGCGACCGGTGCGAGGAATTGATGGAGCCAGCCATGCTCAGGGGGAAACCCCAGGAACCCACCGAGAATGGACAGCACACCTAACGCCATGAGCGGGACGACCATCACCATCGGGGACTCGTGTACATGTTCTTCCGTATTATGATGGTCCATGCGAGACGTGCCATAAAAGGTCAGATAGATCAGGCGAAACATGTAGAAGGAGGTCAAGAGCGCGCCGATGGCGGCCATGGCATACAGCACATAGTGGTGATGCGTAAAGGCATGGGCCAGGATTTCATCTTTGCTCCAGAATCCTGCCAGTGGCGGAATGCCCGCGATGGCCACCGTGCCGACCAGAAACAACCGATAGGTCCACGGGATTTTCGAGCTGAGGCCGCCCATTTTTCGAATATCTTGCTCGCCCGAAAGCGCGTGGATCACCGATCCGGCAGCGAGGAACAAGAGGGCCTTGAAGAAGGCATGGGTGATGAGATGAAAGATAGCCGCTGTGTAGGCCCCGATCCCACACGCGAGAAACATATACCCGAGTTGGCTCACCGTCGAATAGGCCAGGACGCGCTTGATGTCCGTTTGCGCGAGACCGATGGTAGCGGCAAACAACGCGGTGACTCCGCCGATCACGCCGACGATCGTCATGGCCGTCGGCGACAAATCGAAAATGGCATGGTTCCGCACGATCATGTAGACCCCGGCCGTGACCATCGTTGCCGCATGGATGAGCGCGCTGACGGGTGTCGGACCTTCCATCGCATCCGGGAGCCAGGTGTAGAGAGGGAGTTGGGCTGATTTGCCGACCGCTCCGACGAGCAGGCACAGCGCGATCGCAGTGGCCATCTCCGGCGAAAGCTGGCCGACCTGGGCAAAGACCTTCGTATAATCGAGTGTCTTGAAATTGACAAAGATGAGGAAGATAGCCAGAAGAAAGCCCGCGTCGCCGATGCGGTTCACCACAAAGGCTTTCGAGGCAGCCTTCGCAGCCGAGACCTTGTCGTAGTAGTAGCCGATCAACAGATAGGAACAGAGTCCCACTCCTTCCCAGCCGATGAAGAGCACCAGATAGTTGTTCCCCATGACGAGCAGCAACATGGAGACCATGAAGAGGTTCATGTAGGTGAAGAATCGCGTGAATCCGCTTTCCCCATGCATGTAGCCGACGGAGTAGATGTGGATCAGGAGCCCGACTCCCGTGACAACAAACAGCATCATGCACGTGAGAGGATCGACGAGATAGGCGAGATTGACGGTGAGGTCGCCGCCGAAGATCCATTGATAGGCGATGACTTCATGGGTCGTGCCGGTCTGTAGGATGTCGGCAAACACGCCGATCGTGCAGAGAAACGACAATCCCACCGATCCCCAGGCAAGCCGATGCGCGACCTCGTGGGAATACTTCCTGCCGAGGAGTCCATTTAGGATCACGGCCAGTAAGGGAAACAGCGGAATGAGCTTTATGAGTAAATCGGTCACGTCACCACTTTAAGAGGTTCATCTCATCCACGTTGGTGGAGATCTTTCCACGGAACACGACGATGATGATGGCCAGCCCGATCGCCGCTTCCCCGGCGGCAATGGCAATGATGAAGAGCGCCACCAATTGGCCCGCCATGGATTCCAGGTAATGGGAGAAGGCGATGAGGTTAATGTTTGCCGCGTTCAACATGATCTCGACAGACATCAGCACGATAATGAAGTTTCGTCTGATCAAGACACCGAGCAAGCCGGTGATAAAAAGTACGGCGCTGACGGCGACATAGGCACTGAGAGGAATCATAGTTGCCCGTGAGGCGTGAGGCGTGAGGCGTGAGGTGCGCAAAGCCTAGTCTTGTTTCTTGTCGTTCGTTCTCTCATACATGACTCCTTACGCTTTACGTTCTCGGTTGGCCGATTTGGGTGTTTTTGCCAGCACGATTGCTCCAATGACAGCACCCAGCAGGAACACCCCGACGATTTCGAACTGCAACAGATACTCACTGAACATCTTAATCCCGACCGCGTGGGTATCGCCGTCCTGAAGGATCGCCTCCGTGGTGGCATCGCCCTTTGCGCCTCCGAAGGGTGAACGAAGTAGAAGTGCCAACACGTACAATGATCCGATGGCAGCCGGCACCAGAAAGTACAGGTAGGAGGAGTGGAAATACCGGTCGTCGGTCTTCAAGTTCATCAGCATCAGCACGAAGAGGTACAAGACGAGGATGGCACCGGCATAGACGATGATCTGTACAGCCCAGAGGAACTCAGCGTTGAGGAGAATGAAGAGTCCGGAGACATGGACCAATAGGGCCAGGAGCGCCAGGCCGCAATGCACCGGGTGCCTGAGCGCGACCGTCAAGACGCCCGCAGCAATACTGGCCAGTGCGAAATAGGCAAAAAAGACCAAAACCATCGATTGCTTAGCTCAGATGCTTGGGTGGTGATTGAGTCGGCTTGAGTACCGACTGCGGGAAGTAATACCGATATTCCCGGCTTTCCTCAACGTTCTGCTCTTGATTGTGTGCGTACAGGTATTTTTTCGCATCGGCGAGATGACGCTCGCCGATTTCGTACAGCCGCTTCTTGTCGAACAGCAAGGTGCGTTTATCGTGGGTCGAGAACTCGTACACCTTCGTCATAGCCAATGCGTTGACGGGGCAGGCCTCGACACAATAGCCACAAAAGACACACTTCGTAATGTCGATGTAAAACTCGCTGGCGAATCGCTGCAGCGGGCGGTCCGCATCTTCCGAACTGATGACCTTGATGCAGCGGGATGGGCAGGCGGCTTCGCAGAGGTCGCAGCCGACACACCGTTCCTGGTGATCGTCATAACGTAAGAGCGCGAGTGCTCCCCGATGGGTGTCGGGAAGAGTGCGCTGTTCTCGTGGATACTGGAACGTGATGGGTTTGTGAAACATGTGCTTGAACGTCACCTTCATGGCGTCCCAAATTTCATAGAACAGTGCGGCCTGGAGGATTTGCTTGGTCAGTGCGGCAACACGCATATGCGTTTCCTGCTCTCTCTTATGCCTTTTCGATCGTCACTCGGGTCTGCTTGAACGTGGGAACGCCGGTCGTCGGATCGACCAGGACCGACATCAAGTCCTTCACCGGCGGCTCATTAAAATGCTCCGGGAAGAAACAGGTATGCGGGGCGACGGATTGATCGGGCTGTACCATCAATTGCGTCGAGCCGCGGTCCGACGTCAGGCGTATCGTCGTCCCCTCACCCACTCCGAGCCGTTCCATATCTTGGGGATTCATCCTGAGCCGCCCGGTATTGGGAGCGATTGTGATGAGTCCGGAGGCTTGGGTGGATAGCTTACCGGAATGATACAGGACCTGTCCCATCAGCAATGCAAAGGGTCGCTGGCTTTTGGAGTCGGCTGGACCGGCAGCTCGATAGCGCGTTGCCACTTCGGCGACGTAGCCGTTTGAGAGATAGCGGTCCACAGTCGGCACAACTTTGCGCGGCTGGCCGAGGTTGTAGTACCCAGGCAGCAACTTCATGATCTCGGCTTGAATATCATTCGAGGATTCGTAAGTCCATTGACAGCCCAGCGCGTTCGCCAATGCCGTCATGATGTGCCAGTCGGGCAAACTTTCCCCGATGGGATCGATGGCCTCGCGGACCCGCAGCACTCTACCTTCCAGGTTGGTGAAGGTGCCGTCCTTTTCCGCAGAAGTACAAGCCGGCAGCACCGCATGCGCCATCCGCGCGGTGTCGGTCAGGAACGGATCCTGGACAACGAGCAACTCCAGTCGATCCAATGCGGCGCGGACTTCCATCGAGGCGGGTAACGTGGCAAGCGGATTTTCTCCGATGACATAGAGGGCGCGGATCTGGCCGCTCCGGCAACGCTTGAGAATTTCGACGAGATTCGCGCCGGAGCCAGCCGCCGGGAGCGTGACGTCCCAAGCCTTGGCAAAGCGGTCGCGAGCTGTCTGATCGTCGAACGAGGCTTGACCAGGGAGCAGTTCCGGCGCGGCACCCATGTCTACGGCGCCCTGCTCGTTCGGCTCTTCTGTCACCGTATTCACCCCGCAGCCAGGCTGGCCCAACTTGCCCGTGACCCAGGCGAGGTCGATCAGTTTCAAGACGTTCTGATACCCGTCCAGCTGGCGGACGATGCCCTCAGCGCAGAGGATGATGGAGCGGGGCGCTTCCGCGAAGATCGTCGCAGTCTCTTTCAACGATTCGACCGACATGCCGGTCTGGGCAGCCACCCGTTCCAACGAGATGTGAGCCACGGCGGCCTTCAAGCCTTCGAACGCCTGTGGGTGTTTCTTGATGCTGCCTTCGTCGATCAAATCCAGTTCCAGAGTCGCCTTCACAAGCCCGTCGATCACGAGTCCTTCCGTTCCCGGCTTGATCAGGATGGGATGGGAGGCGAGCTTGGCCATGTTGGTGACGGCGGAATCGATGACCACGACCTGCGCTTTATAGACGCGAATCGCTTCTTTGATGCGCACGGCCGTGAGCGGGTTGGTCTCTGTGAGGTTAGAGCCGATGAGTATGACGGCTTTGGCTTTTGTCAGGTCCTCCCAGTCGTTCGGACTCCGCCCGATTCCCAAGGCATGCCGGGACGCATGGACAAAGTTGAGATGGCCGTAGCGTGCGCTGCTGTCGAGATGGTTGGTTCCGAACCCTGTACGCATAAGTTTCTGGAAGAGATACAGCTCTTCGTTGGTGCAGCGGGCGGTGATCAGGCCGGCAATCGCATCTGGTCCGTTCTTGCGTCGAATTTCTGAGAACCGATCCACCACCTGGTGCATGGTTTCCAGCCAGGGAGTTTCGACGAGCTGATTGCCTTTGCGAAGGAGCGGTTGTTTCAAACGTGCGGCGCTATCGATGTACTCGAACCCAAATCGGCCCCGCACACAGAGCCCCCCGTGCCCCTTGGCTGTCTCAGCTCGGTCGCCCCATTTGTTCTTCCAGGACAGCGGCGAGGTGACTCGGACAACTTCAACATCCTTGGTCTCAAGATACATCTGGCAGCCGTCCCCGCAGTAGTTGCATGTCGTCGTGGTTTTCTTCATCTGCCACGGCTTGTACAGATACTTAGAGAACTTGTTCGTGATGGCACCGACCGGACAGACAGCAAGACAGTCTCCGCAGAATTCGCAGGACAGCGCGAGATCTCCCTTCGGCACCACTTGATTGAATCCGCCCTTCTTCATGAATTGAAGTGCGTCGATCATCAAGACGTCTTTACAGACGTTGATGCATTCCGCGCAGGCGATGCAGCGGTTCATATTAAAGTCGAGCACCGGGCTGCGCGTATCTTCCGGTATAAACTTCTGCTTCGCGTTGGCCAGGTTCGTAACCCCGTGCTGGAACGCCATGTCTTGGAGTTCGCAATGGCCGTCGGCGTCGCAGACCGGGCAGTCGAGCGGATGGACCGAAAGATGTTTTTCCACTGCTTTCTTTCGGGCTTGGAAAAGCTCGTCTCCGTCGGTTTTGATCACCATGCCGGCCGCTGCTTTGGCCGTGCAGGAGCGGACGGGCGCTTTCTTGCCTTCCTGCATAACCAAACACATGCCACAGGAACCGAAGGGATCGAAGGTATAGTGGTAGCACATGGCCGGGATGATCTTGCCCGTGCTCGAGATGACGTCGTAGAGCGAGACCCCGCTCTTTGCCGTCACGGATTTCCCATCGATCGACAGTTCGATCGTCGCTGTTTCCACGTCAGGATTGGTTGCCGGCTTCAGTCCCATATTGCCTCAATGTTGAATGGTGAACTGTGAATGTTGAATTGAAGAGCCGTCTCCCCATTCATCATTTCACATTCGGCATTCACAATCCCCTGCTCATCGATCACACTCCCCCATCACAATGTCGTAGGTTCCGAAGATCGTGACCGCATCGGAAATCATGTACCCTCTGGACATATGGTCGAACGCGCCCATGTGGATAAACGAAGGCGCGCGAATTTTCAGGCGGTAGGGTTTTCCGCCGCCCATACTGACGATGTAGAATCCCAGTTCCCCCTTGTGCGCCTCGGTCCCGCAGTATATCTCTCCCCGAGGGGCGTCGAAGCCCTGCGAGAACAGCTTGAATTGCTGGATCATGGACTCCAGATTCGTAAAGACTCGTTGCTTCGGCGGCAACGTGACGCTAGGCACATCGGCCATGATGGGGCCGTCCTGCATCTGCTCCAGACATTGTCGGATGATTTTCACACTTTCGTAGAGTTCCTGGACACGGATCCAGTACCGATCATAGGTGTCGCCGTTCTTGCCGAGCGGCACACTGAATTCGCATTTCGGATAGGCCGAATACGGCTGGGCTTTACGGAGGTCATAGTCGACACCAGAGCCACGAAGCGTCGGCCCGCTCAGGCCGAAACTCACGGCGTCTTCCGCCGAGATGATGGCCACGCCCTTGGTTCGCCCGAGCCAAATCCGGTTCGTCTCCAGAAAGACCATGTACTCGTCGATTTTGGGCGGAAAGTAGTCCAAGAAGCGTTTCAGTTTTTCGATCAGCGAAGGCGTCAAGTCCCGCTCGACACCGCCGATGCGATACCAGCTCGTGGTGAGACGCGCGCCGCAGAGTTCGTCGAACCAGTCCATCAGAATTTCCCGATCGCGGAAACAGTAGAAAAAGACGGTCATGGCTCCGATGTCGAGCGCCTGGGTGCCGAGCCAAAATTGATGACCGATGATTCGTTGGACTTCCGCCACGATCGTGCGCAGGTATTCTGCGCGGTCCGGTACGGTCATATTCATGAGTTTTTCGACCGCGCGGCAATACGCAAAATTGTTGTACATCGCGCAGACGTAGTCGAGCCGATCGGTATGGGGAATAAATTGGTGATAGGTACCGTCTTCCGCTAGCTTCTCTACCCCGCGGTGCAGATATCCCAACACGGGGGTAGACTTGACGAGGCGCTCTCCCTCCAATTCGAGAATCACTTTCAGCACCCCATGGGTGGCAGGGTGCTGGGGACCCATATTGAGTAAGAGTTCTTCCGTGCGCAGGGTCGGAAGAGTCTCGCTCTCCGGATGAGCCGGATCGATTTTGTAGACGGTTGTTCGTTGATCTTCAAGAGCCATGATCCGTCCTACCGAGCCGCTTCATCCAGGAACTCAAATGTGTCGCGCCAACCCTTGCCACGGAGTGGAAAATCTTTTCGCAATGGAAAGCCTTCGGCGTAATCGTCCGGCAAGAGGATTCGGCGAAGATCCGGATGGTTCCGGAAACGGATGCCCATCATGTCATAGACTTCACGCTCCATGAAGTCTGCGCCTTTCCAAAGATCCGTCAGAGAATCCACGATGCAATCCGATTCAGGGACCCTGGTCTTGAGCCGGATGCGGTGGCGTTTCCTGATCGAGTAGAACTCGTACACGACTTCAAATCGTTCTTCGTCGTCAGGCCAGTCGACCGAACTCACATGCACAATGTAGTCAAAGTCCATAGCCGGGTCGTCGTGTAGGAATTGCGCGACCTCATGGAGTCGGTCCGGCTTCACTGTCACTGAAAGATCCCCGCGCCACTCCACGGCTTCGACGAAGCCGGTAGAAAAGTTTTCTTGGAGTCGGCTGGCCAGTTGCTGCAAGGACATCGATCGCGACCTATATTTTAAAGCCTGGCTTGACCTGATCCGGTTGTTTCTGAAACACGGGTTTCAGCATGATTCGCTCTTGTAACTTGAGGATGCCGTCAAAGAGCGCCTCCGGAGTGGGAGGGCAACCAGGCACGTAGATATCGACCGGCACAAAGCGATCAACCCCTTGGACGACGCTATAGCTGTCGTAAATATTTCCTGATGTGGCGCACGATCCCATTGCAATGACATATTTCGGTTCGGGCATCTGGTCATAAAGTTTTCTGATAACGGGTGCCATCCGCCGACAGACTGTGCCGGCCACGATCATGAGATCGGATTGACGGGGTGAGGCTCGGAATACACCGGCTCCGTAGCGATCCATGTCATACCGTGACGAGACTGCGGCGATCATTTCAATCGCGCAGCAGGCCAACCCAAATGTCATGGGCCACAGTGACCCCTTGCGAGCCCAATTGACGGCTTTCTCTACAGTCGTAGTGACCACATCGGACGTGCCGTCCTTTTCATGACGACCAATTTCGATCAGTCCCATTCCAAGGCTCCCTTGCGCCATGCGTAGACATAGGCCACCAAAAACAACCCGATGAAGACCATCATCTCAATCAACCCGATCAACTCGATCTTGGTGAAAACCACTGCCCAGGGGTATAGAAAGATGACTTCGATATCGAAAATAACGAAAAGCATCGCAAAAATGTAATATCGAACCGGGAAGGGCATTCGAGCGTCCGAGAACGGTTCCGCCCCACACTCATAGGTAGACATCTTCTCCAGTTCCGGATATTTCGGCTGGACCAGATGACTGATGATCAGCGACCACAGACCAAACGTCAGCGCTATAATCACAAAGAATAGAATCGGAAAGTATCTGGTCAGATACTCAAGAAGTAGCTCAGATCCGCTCATGGAAATGACCTTTCAACACCTTGATATGCAAGGAGGGTTGGATTTTAGACCCTGGATTACGGGGATAGCAAGCGTCCAAAAGACCTGTGGTATCGACCCGAAAGTCCTAGACTCGGTTGCGTTGAAAAGCATCGCTGGCGCGAATGAGGATCCGAGTCTTGAGGTCCCTACGAAACTGGCAGCATAAACGAGGTTTTATCAATACGACCCCCTGCTCGACTCACGAATTCTATCGTTCTGCTGAAGTGGCTTATTTATGAGGGGTCTTCGCTCTGTTTGGTGGAGTGGGTGACATACAGCCTGATGGCATGCGCAGGTGAGAGGGTGACATGCGGTCAATTTGATCCCATTCAGGCTCCAGTGCCGAGAAGGCCTTGGCTTTCTTGCGGCGGTGAATCTGGGTCTCGATGCGAGGATGAGCTTGCCGTTGAGCACCGTGGGTCGGAGGCTGGTCAGGAGCCATGATGTTCTTCCTCGTGAGAAATCATTCTTCGATTCACCATAGCATCAGGGGAATTGGCAGGTCAATGAGGGCAAGGCCTCAATATTCTTGACAATACAGGGCTATTTGCTATGGTTCTGACAGCACTACTTGTCTTACATGAAGGGCAATCACCATGGTTAACTATTCAATGAAATGCGTCGTCTCTCTCATGGTCTGGACCTTGGCTACCCCGCTCCTTCCTCTAGCCTGGGCAACCGACGACCTCAATTCGATCCGAATCGGAGAACCGGCCCTGGCCTATTCGTCCGGCGTCATCCAACGATGGACTCCACAGGATGGGTTCGTCAATGTGATTACCGGCGATAATCAGACCACCGGAGACCACATGATATTGGGAAGCCGGGATGTCTTGTATCTCCGACTGAAGAATCCCGACGATGTCGCTCTGGGAGATCTTTTCACGATTTACAGACGAGCGCGCAAAGTATTTCATCCCGCCACCGGTCAATACCTGGGTTATTTAGTCAATCGGCTCGCTGTGGTTCAGGTAAGTCAAGTTGACAAGGACCTGACCACTGTTCAGATCGTGCGGGCCTACGCAGCTGTTTCGCCTGGTGATCCGGTAATGAAGTTCGTGCTTCCGACTGACGAGGGAGCCGCGATTGACCAGCTTCCCGCCAGCGATGTGGAGGGACAGATTGTGGAGTTCCAGACCAACATGGGAGTCATGAACCTTGTGGCGCAAAGGAATGTCGTCTATCTGGACCGTGGACGGGAGGACGGGATCAGATCTGGAGATAGAATGGACGTGGTTCGGTCCGGAGGAAACCTTCCTCGGCGAATTGTGGGTGAATTGAAAATCCTGTCCATGGAGGATCGAACGGCCACGGCGCTGGTCACAAAATCGATCTCCCGTATTCTTAAGGGCGATCACTTCAGGGTAAAGGTTCATGCTTCTGCTCCTGAGGCCATGCCGATCTCTCAATCAACCCAGCAGTCGCTAGATGTCTCCCCTGCTGCGGCTGCTTCTCTGAGCAAGTACCAGGCCCAGAATGTCGCCAGCGAAACCCGGGTCAGCCTCAGTAATTTGATGAAGCAGCTTCGGTTTGAATCGGGCGAAGCCACGATCACGTCCGAGGGTCATCAAGTGCTCGATGAATTGATCGCATATCTCAAGACCTCTGCGGGCGACCGGTTGATTCGCGTCGAGGGCCATGCGGATAACATGGAAATCGGTCCTTCGCTGAAGTCGCGCTACGAGACGAACTGGGACTTATCGAAAGCTCGAGCTGGGGGTGTCCTCCGTTACTTGCTTGAGAAGGGCGGAATCGATTCGGCGAAGCTGTCGTCGGTCGGCTATGGTGATACGAAACCGATCGCCGGCAATGCGACTGAAGTGGGCCGACAGAAGAACCGTCGTGTAGATATCGTGCTCTATTCGCCCGAGTCAACCAAGGAACAGTCTGATCCAGCGGCAAAGCCAAATGAGACTGGTAATACCGGATACACCCTGTCTCGTGTAAGCTCAGCGGAAAGCGAAGCTCCGACCTCCCCAGTGGACCAGACGGTCCCCGTAACTCCGACGAGTTCGCCCAAAGTGGAGTCCTCATCTGCCCCTGCAGGTTCTGCAGTGGTGCCGACTCCGACATCAGTTGACCAGGGCAGTTCCAATCAGATGCCCGCTGCTCCGGTCCCCCCTCCACAGTAAACTCATCAAGTATCGTGCGGAGGGTTGACGAGTGAACGTCGACCCTCCGCGGTTCTCCTTCAGACAGAGTCTTTCCATTCTTACTCTCTCATTGTCGTCACTTTTCCCGTGCTGCTACAATGCCGCATGATTTCGACGCGGTCAGCCCCTCCTCGCACAGAACCAGAGGATTTATTCGCAGATGTCATTGTCCCACGGCATCTGGCAGGCCCGTTCACCTACACCGTGCCTTCGTCGCTCCGACCCACGCTGCGTATTGGACATCGAGTGCTCGTGCCCTTCGGACGGTCGATCCTCCAAGGAGCTGTGATTGCCCTCTCCCACGTTCTTCCTCAAGGTCTTGATCGAACACGCCTCAAGGAAATTCGTTCATTGCTCCCGGAGGAGGCCGCAACAGATGTGTCCTCGAACCTGTTCCAGCTCTCACGACAGGTGGCCGAACAATATGTCGCGCCATGGGGACAATGTCTCAGGTTGGTGCTGCCTCCGGCACCCAAGCCCCGGGCACAGGTCAACCTCTACGAACTGACGGAACGAGGGCGTGCCGCACTTGCGGCTCGAAAATCCTGCTCGACGAAAGCACGGGCACTTCTCACACGTCTTGGGAAAAAACCTTCAGGACTTCGCCGGTCGTCCCGCAGTCCTGGTCTGGGCGACTTGTTAGACGATCTCAAGGTTCGCGGGTGGGTGGTGGAGGTTCCTGACCTACCTTCTACCTCAGCGGCACCTCTCACCCGGCCAACCAGACAGGCGAACCAGGGAGGTTTCGGCGTCACTGCACCGCGTCTTCCTGACCCCTCACTGTCTTGGTCGGAGCCACTGTTCAACGCGCTGAAAGGCCGAGGACCCATTCGGGTCCTTGTGCAGGCTTCATGGACCGATCGGTTGAGACTGTTGCAGCAGGCCATTCACCTAATGCTCGACCGTGGACAGACGGTCCTCATCATCGTTGGGGAAGCAGAACGGGCTCAATGGATTGCCGGCTTGATTCGTGATGAGAAGGAGAGCATTTATCCAGCTTGCTTCCATAGCGGCCTTTCAGACCAGCTGAAAGCCGAAATGTGGGATCAGATTCATCGGCAGATCGTTCGCGTGGTCGTGGGGACCCGGTCGGCCATCTTTCTCCCATTGACTGCAATCGGGACGATTTGGATCGAGGGAGAAGAGGATGCAGCCCTCAAAGAACCACAGGAACCACGCTATCATGCACGGGACGTGGCCTGGTTGAGGGCGCAGGATGAACGGGCAGTGTTGGTGTTGAGTTCTACCCATCCCTCCCTTGAGACCAAAGATGCAGTGGAGCAACGAGGAATCGTTGTACATCACCCACTGCCGTCTCGTACGCGACCAAATGTGCAGGTCGTTGATTTACGGGACCATGGTCGTGGCACGGTGCTGAGCCAGCCGCTCGTTCGAGCCATTGGGCAAGCGATCAGTCGACGGGCCGGCGTCCTGTTGTTTCTCAACCGGAAGGGTTATGCAGGAGCCCTCGTCTGTCGTGACTGCGGCCAAGTTCCCCGCTGTCCTACCTGTCGTGTGGCACTCATGTACTCTCGGCAGGCGAGTCGTCTACTCTGTTCTTACTGTGGGAATGTTGCCCCCCTCCTCGAGACCTGCGTCTCCTGTTCGGGTTCTCGCATGCAGTTGATCGGAGAGGGCACAGAGCGAGTGGAGGAGGATACGAAGCGGTTGTTTCCTCACGCAACAGTGGTTCGGCTCGATGGAGACACCATGCGGCGGCCAGCGCAGGCCGCGGCACTCTGGCAGAGTGTCGCGCAAGGGAAATGGGACATCATCGTCGGGACACAACTGCTGTTCCGCCGGGGGCCTCTCCCGACGATGGGCCTCGTCGGAATTGTGCAGGCGGATGCAGGACTCAGCGTGCCGGATTTCCGATCCGCCGAACGTACCTATCACGCGCTCCTTGACGCGGTCGGTCTCGCTGATCCGGCAGAGGCCGGCGGCCAGGTTATCGTGCAGACCTATCTGCCATCTCACCATGCGATTCGGGCTGTGGCTCAGAATGACGAATCCATCTTCTTATCGGAGGAGCGATCTCACCGAACTGCATTGGGCTATCCGCCCATGGTCCATTTGATTGCACTCCTTGTATCCGGAACCAACGAGGAAATAGTTCACGACGCTGCCACGGGCTGGGCTGCCCGACTTACCGCCTACGCTTCATCGACTTTGGCAACGGTCTCTTTGACGAGTCAATCGATTGATCGGCCCGACCCTCTCACTGTTCTGGGACCTGTCCCCTCTCCGGTGCCGAAACTCCGGGGACGGTATCGTTGGCAAATTCTCGTGAAATCGCTCGAACGGGAAGCGGGGCTCGAAGCGGTGCGGATCACGGTCAAGGATCTGGAACGGACGTATCAGCGCCGGGCCATTAAGTTCGATGTCGACGTCGATCCGATCGAGATGTGGTAGGTGCTACCTGTTCCTGCGGGGACGTTCTGATCGTACTGTGGGTGTAGGGCTGTCAGTTGCATCGGTTGATGCCGGAGTGATGAACTGACCTCCTCTCTTGAAAAACCCGTAAGAAAACGTGATCCAAAACACTGCCGAGAAGAGCCCCATGAGAACAGCTGACAGAATTGTCCCCATTTGTTCGTCGTTCGGCTCAGTCGTGGCCAAACGGACCTGAACCATTGTGATAATAGGCCATGCAAGACTCTCTAAGCCAAGTAAGAGAGTCGCCCAGGCCCAGACCAGTCCGATTGTGCGTCCCTGCCAGATCAGAAACCCTGCGACACCTCCTGCGATGAGCAAGACTTCCCAGAGTGAGAACGAGTCCCACGCCAGCCATGCCCCCGCCGCCACGACGAGACTGCCAAGCAGGGCATTAAGTTGGGGACCCCACCATGTAGCGACCATACTGGGTGTTGCTCTCCTTTTAGGCGATGTGCGTGGGCTAGTGTGAGGGCCGACGGTGTGGTTGTCAATGGAGACGCGCGACAGCGAGTCAGGAACACACCACGCTCGATCATCAGGCGATGAATCGTCGCCTAGGGCTCATCATCAACTTCACGCGCACACGGTGTGAGCGCACGACCGAGGACAATATCGCTCTGCAACGATCCTCTATTTCTTACCCCGACATCGGGCTTCTGCCTCGTCCGACTGTTCGAAAGAGCTGCGCACACTCCTCTCCACTGAGCGGTTTCCACGATCCTGGCGCCAATCCGTCAAGCGTCACGTGCATGATCCGAACACGATGCAGCGTGAGCACCCGATACCCTACGACTTGGCACATACGTCTGATCTGCCGATTTCGTCCTTCAGTGAGGATGATGCGGAACCGCGCGGGATCGAGTCGTTCAATGCGACAGGGTTTGGTCTGTCGCTCGAGAATGACGACTCCCTGAGCCATGCGCTCGATGAACGTCTGATCGAATGGACGATCGACCGACACCTCGTATTCCCGCTCATGCCCGTGCTCAGTTCGGAGAATCTCATTCACGATATCCCCGTCATTGGTAAGCAGGATAAGCCCGGACGAGTCTTTATCAAGTCGACCGATTGGAAAGATCCGCTCCGGATGGCCGATCTCCGCAATGATGTTATGCGGCACATGCGATTCACTAGTCGTCGTCACACCCACCGGTTTGTAATACTTGATATAGAGTGGGGCCGTTCCCCAGGGAATCACTTGCCCATCTCGTGCGATGACGTCGTCAGGACCGACCTGATCCCCTAAGCGGGCTACTCGCTGGTTGATGGTGACGCGACCGGACTCGATCAGACGATCAGCCTCTCGCCGAGAACAGATGCCGTGGTGTGTAAAAAACTTATTGATGCGAAGCGTATCGGTCACAGCGTGGGTATGCCATTTCAGTGGACACGTCGGCCCGCTTTGATTCGTCCCAGCATGCGATAGATCAATCGGGCGATACAAAACTGAGGTGCGACAAACCCTTCGATTGGGGCAATTTCGCTGATATCCATCCCGAGGATACCGGGTCCATTGGCCAAGGCCGTCACGAGGTTCACCGTGTCATACCACCCCAACCCACCGGGCTCTGGAGTGCCCAGCGCGGGGACCAGCGAGGCATCAAGCCCGTCACAATCGAACGTCAGATAGACCGGCCCTCGACAGGCCTTCACTATCTCGGGAACCCAGCGGGAGGCCTTGCCTTCGTAGGGACCGGACGGGTCAAGAATCTCTGCGGCAAAAAATGTGGCGATCCGATCAGTGCTCCGAATGCGAGCGATTTCCTCAGGAGAAATGGAGCGAATGCCGACTTGGACTAACGGCAATCCGTCATCGACCACACGAGCCATCACGCTAGCGTGGCTATAGGGGTTTCCTTGGTACGCCTTCCGCAAGTCGCCGTGCGCATCGATTTGCACCACGCACAGATCAGGATAGCGACGGGCATGGGCTCGGATGGCCCCAAGCGCTCCGGTATGCTCCCCGGTCAAGGTGACAACGAACCGACCGGTACCGACGTGGGGAGTGACGAAGGCGTCGATGGCATCCACTGCCTGCCGATCAATTCTGCCGTCAAGATCGAGGGAGCGAATGGTGGCAACCCCACCCCACTCTCGATAAGGCTCACACCGGAGTGTTTCGTCGTATAGCTCGACTTGTTGAGACGCCTTAATGATGGCTGACGGTCCGCGATCGGAGCCCAGCACATAGCTGGAGGTATGTTCGTAGGGCGCAGGCAGGACATAGACGCCCGCCTGATCGGGATGGCACCAGGGCTCCTCGAGCCCGAGGAAATTCTGGTCGATACCTTCCCAACCGGCGGGAAGCGTCATGGGCGTATGCTCACGCGGCAGGACTACCGACGCCGCTTCGATATATTTTCTTCTGGAATGAACACGGCCAATGCGATCACCGTCGTCCAGCGATTGGGTTTTCCGACAGCAGACTGGGTGATGTTTTGGGTCCGAACGATCTTGCCGGCCATTTTGAAGACTTGTTCCCGTTCTTTCCATGCAATGTTCGGGTCGAACTCGACGCCGAGCGTCGTGGCCAACATCTGCGCCGCCAGGTCTTCCGTATACTCACCCGTCTCTTCATCGGTTTCGCCATGGGCATGGTGTTCGGACAGATACCCATAGGTTCGACGATCAGTCGGAACCGCCAACCCAATCGACGCGGAAGCCAGTCGATTCCGTTCATTCGTTTCCGATCGCGCCATGACACAGAACGTGATTTCGCCGGGGTTCAATAACTTTTCGCCGCGCGCACGCGGAATAATTTTGCAATTCGGAGGAAGAATCGACGACACCGTAACAAGGTTGCAATAAGCGACGCCGGCGCTACGCAAGGCTTGCTCGAAGGAGGCCAGTTTTTCTTTGTGGACTCCAACGCCTCGCGTCAGAAACATCTGCGTAGGTACCATCGTTTCTTCTCCTTAATTTGTCCGACCAATCGGGTGACGCGCGCTTCGTAAGCTGACATGCACGCCCATGGTAAATCTCATACGGGCACAGGGTCGCTGTTGTACCAAGATTGGCAACGCTTCGCAATATCCTACGGCAATTTTTCTGACAGGATGCTGAAAAAGTCCGCCAGCATCGTTCTCGCCTCGAAAGCATCCTCAACGTAGCCAAGGGCTACGCCTCCGGTGCTTCCATCGGCTGCGGCCTTGCTGAGCGGCCATTTTGAGCATCCTGCAGGAGTGTTTCCCCCGTTGTGCTGCACGTGCAGACCCTGAAGAAAGTCCCGCATCCCGTTAGGCGCCGGCAGGCGGTTTGAGATTCAGCACCAGCATGCGAGGCTCGGTCATATCCTCGATTGCAGCCCGAACCCCTTCACGACCGACTCCGGAATCCTTCACACCGCCATACGGCATATGGTCGGCGCGAAATGTCGGAATCTCGTTTGCCAGTACGGCCCCAACTTCGAGGTGCTTGAACGCATGAAAAATTTTATTCACATCCTGAGTGAACACTCCGGCTTGGAGCCCGTAGTCGGACTGGTTGAGCGCCGTGATCGCTTCGCTGAAGTGTCGATACGGAATCACCGTCACCACCGGCCCAAACACCTCCAGACAAGAAACTTTCATCGTTGGTGTGACGTGCGAGAGCACGGTCGCCTCCATCACCGAGCCCATGCGTTTGCCCCCCAGAAGCACACGCGCCCCTTGCGACACCGCTTCCTCGACCCACGCCTCCACACGATGGACCGCGTCCTGATCGATCAACGGCCCGACTGCCGTCGAATCGTCGCTCGGGTCGCCGGCCTTCAGACGCGCGACTTGCAACAGAAGTTTCGTGGTGAAGAGGTCTACGACGGAATGATGGACAAAGATTCGCTGAACAGAGATACAGGTCTGACCGGCATATCCAAACCCGCCGACTGCGCAACGCTGTGCGGCAAACTCCAGGTCGGCATCGGGCTCCACGATGACGCCCGCGTTCCCACCGAGTTCCAACACGACCTTCTTCTTCCCGCACTTGGCCTTCAACATCCATCCTACGGCGGCGCTACCGGTAAAGCTCAGGAGTTTGAATCGCGGATCAACGACAAGCTGTTCCGCCACCGTATTGTCGCAAGGCAGGATGTTGAGTGCGCCGGGAGGAAGCCCAGCCTCCAGAGCCACTTCGCCTAAGAGCAACGCGGTTAGGGGTGTCTGTGGCGCCGGCTTGATGAGGATGGAATTACCGGCGGCCAGCGCCGGTGCGACTTTGTGGGCCACAAGATTCAGGGGAAAGTTGAAGGGGGTAATTCCAAGCACTGGACCGATCGGAACCCGACGGAGAATGCCGAGATGGGAATCCGTCCCCGGCGTCCAGTCGAGAGGGATCACCTCGCCCGGAATGCGCTTCGCCTCTTCAGCCGCCACAGTAAATGTCTGAACGGCCCGACTGGCTTCCCGCTTCGCGTCGGCGATCGGCTTGCCGGATTCAGCCATCATCAGGCGGGCAAATTCCTCCCGCCGGTCATAGAGTCCACCTGCGATCTTTTGCAACACATGATAGCGGGCGTGGGATGGCAAAGCCCCCATTGCGGCAGCGGCATCAACCGTCGATTGAATCGCCGCCTCGGCGTCGGCGGAGCTTGCGTTCGATACCTCCGCGAGGAGTCGGCCTGTAAACGGATTGTTGACAGGCACAACGGTTTCTCCGTGCCGCCATAGACCTCCGATTAAGAATGGACGTGGTTCTTGCACAAGAAGCGTCCCGCGGGTGGTGAAGACTTAGCAGGATACTGAAAAAGTACGCCAACAGAAGAAGACCGTTATTTGGTTTGTCTTGTTTGTTCGGTTAAACCAGACAGACCAGATGAACCAGCTAAACAAAACAAACCAGCTTGAGCATCCTGCGAAGTTCGTGTCCTGTTGTCTCAGACATGCAGACCATTGGATTTTCTGCAGGCCCGCCTCGTTTTTCTGCAGCCTGTCAGTCGACGGAATGAATCGATGCCACAGAAGCCGGCTCAAGATTAGCAGCCTGTTGGGCAATATCGGCTTTGGCAACCAAATCCTCTGTGCCCCAGTCACGAATCGCCTCAAGCGTGAAGGCCTCATAGGTCGAGACACCATGGCACGACGGACAATCAGGCATCGGTACCTTGCGATAGAAGACTTCGGACAAGCACGACATGCACATCCAGTAGGGGGGTTCCCCATCGCGTTGCGGAATAGACCAAAATGATTGTGTTACAGACATAGATAATCCTTAGTGAATAGTGAATGGACTGTTCTGTGCCACCGCCGTCGACCCGTGAGGCTCGGTGGATTCTCCCTGGGAGCGTGGGGCAGCAGCCAACATGCGATCAATCTCCTCGGCAAACTCGTTGAACGGGACTGCGCCGGGAATCGCGACCGCCGGCTCTTTTTCAGTGGGCCCACCAGCCGTTCGAATCAGAATAAAACCGGGGGTACCATGAAAGCCCCACCGGTTCGCCTCTTGGCGATCCTGGAAAATGGATTCGAGAAATTGCCGCTCGTCGAAACACTTGGCAAACGCCATCTGGTCCAAGCCGATCACCTTCGCGTACCCTTTGAAGGATCCAGAGTCTAAGCGGCCTCGTTCGCTGAAAAGCCGGTCGTGCATCGGCCAATATCGACCCTGGGCTCCGGCACAACGCGCTGCGACCGCAGCTTCGACACCGACTCCTTGGTCCGATCGAGGATAGTCGCGATAGACAAACCGCACCTTGCCCGTATCGATATATTTGGCCTGCAAGCGAGGCCAGGTCTCCTGAAAGAACTTCGCACAGTACCCACACGTGAAATCAGAGTACTCGATCAAGGTGATCGGCGCGTCCACCTGTCCTCTGATTCGTCCGTCATCCGTGATCGATCCAGCACCGGCCTGAGTCATCTGGACGAGTAACAGCAATACCGCCGCCGCACCTGTGCGAAAGAGATGCGAGCCCATCATGTGGGGGGAGTGCCCTTTGCTTTCATTCGCTCCAGCAGCCCGACCATGAGGAGAGGCCAGACTGCCGTGGCGTCACTCAACACTTCGGCAAAGCGCCCACCTGCTTCCGGCGGAACGAACTTTCCCCAGGAAAGGCCTTCTTGATAGGTACAGCCGCTCAACCCACCCAAATGGTCTGGTTCCGGACAGATCCGAACCCCGTATTGGAATCGAGGCGGCTCCACATGAAGGCCGAGCCGCGTATTGCTGATCTCGATGTAGGGACCAACTTGTTGTGCCCAATTACGAGGAACCCCTCCCCCGATCGTAAAGATCCCGCGCCGCTTGGCAGAAATGACATGGCTCGCGTAGCTGTTGAGATCGAGATATGGATTGAACGATGGATAAGAGCGAAGAATCGTACGCAGCACATCAAGGTCACTTCCCCCCTGTAACTGCGCATGGACCTGACTGAGATCTCGACTCATCGCCCAGGTTCCAATATCCAACCCCATCTCGGAATCGGTAAAAGCAGGAATAAAGACCGGGACTTTTTTTAGATAGGCACTTTTGAGAATACCCGTTCCATCATATTCCTCCGCGAGCGTCCGCCCCAGCTCACGAGTGAGGATTTCCGAGGAAAGGGACTGGTCCTCATCCATCCGCTTCATCGTTCGGGCAACGACTTGTTCCACGTAGTTGAGGTTGGACTCCATCTCCAGTGTGTCGTAGACCCGGTTATAGCCCTTCGCGAACAACTCTTGGTCAGACATAGATGAATGGTGCCGATAGTGTGTTTTACCGACGGACTCGCTCAATCCATGGGCGATCAATGCTCCGGTCGAGACGACACAGTGCACCATTCCATGATCGATCATTGCGCTGATGATCTTGCCCATCTTGGCAATAGTCATCGCCCCTGACAGCGTCAACACAACAGAACAGTCAGGGTCTTCGATCATCGTCCACAGCACTTCGTAGGCCTCACCCAGTCTGCGGCCCCCAAAGGCTGTCTTGCGCATGGCGGTCAGCAGGCCGTCGAAAGACTCAATCTGTTCCGGGTCGAGAGGCTCGAGCGCTTCGAGGCCGTCTTTCGCCCCGTCGTGGAATTCGCGTGCGCCCATGGAAAGTCTACCTACCATAAAAGGTGAACGGACAAGCAGCGCATTCTTTATACACAACCGACAATAGAGGCGTCAACGAAGTTGTACCCCGAGAAGTCCCTCACCGCACTCTGGTACTTGAGGACACAGAACCTGTTCATCGAAACCGCTTCAATGGACGAGAAGAGGACGACGGAACGGGATCAGCACGGTTCTGAACGATCAAGGCTGGATTCAACAATCTCCATGCCGTACGCACTCGGAAGCGCGGCACGCATCACTGGAAGTTGCCGTAAGTAATTATATTTTTATTGGCTATCCCTGTACCATGTTCAATTCAATGGCTCTGGGCGCGCAGCATGTGCGAGAACAAAACTCACTGGAGGTGTTTTATCCTGTCGCCAAGAGCAATTAAAAGGGCTCCCGGTCAGCGGCACACACGAAGTGCGGTTTGGAACTATGATGGAGGGTTTTATCCGTGCGCCTTACTTAATAGAAGAGGAGCGCACGGCACGAGCAAGCTTGGTTTGGTGGTCCCAACGGGATTTGAACCCGTGTTTAAGCCTTGAGAGGGCTCCGTCCTAGGCCAGGCTAGACGATGGGACCAGATATCGATGGTGAGGGATCGACCCGGAACAGTAGCATAGGATCTTTTCACTTTTCAATTCCTCACGATTCTAACCAGTATTCAGGCCGCTGCGCAGTCGGTTCACTCACGACTTGACAGAGACGGTGGTATAGCCTACCTTGCGACAAACACGTGCAGCGAGCCCTGGGAGAGGGGATTATCCGGTCATCGGCCCCTCTTCTCGTCGGCAAACTCATGGTGGAACATGAACAACCCGCTCCAAATCAAAACTATCGGCATCACAGATTCTCCGGAACTGATCGACATCGAGAAGCCCGAACAGGGCCTTGAGTTACATGTCGGCTCAAATGTGTTTCGAAACACGAACGGCGTCGTCAAACTTCAAGGCAAGGAGCAGTTGGTATTGGAAACGCAGCTCGAGCCACTGGCGTTGCTCCTGACGATGGATCTGTACGATGAGCAGGGAACCCGCGTCGGCCATATCCGACGAAATGCGCTCTCGGCCCATAGCGCAGGCCGCTTCACCATCAACGCAAAGGCCGGCGGCGAGGCAGACCCGGACGACTCTCCTTCCGTCACCGTAGCAGACCGAAGAACCGGACACACGGTATTCGAAGCCTGCCTCATGCAGAGAAGAAAAATTCGCATAACCGTAGGACACTTCTACACTCATAAAGGCGATTTGGTCACTGTCAGTCCTCACTACTGCCGCATCGGCACGGGTCTCACCCTGTTCGGCGATGTAGCGGAAAGCCGCGGCAGCGCAGCGGCAATCGGATCCCGATAGACCCCAGCCTCAATACATGTGTGTCCGTTCCCGACAATCGAGAAAGCGGCAACCCGCTGCCACCCTGGCTCTTTGTTGAAAATCACATCCTTTTTGACAAGGCACAAGACTCCCGTACAATGGCAGTATGTCGGACGTCGTGAAGCCCAGCGTGCAGGCCTTCTTGGTCTGCGACCAGGTCATTGAGGACAGCGTCACCAAGAAGAAATGCCTCATCGGCCTCTTCACTCACCTGCAGGCCGTGAGCTTTCCCTTTCAACATTCACAAATGGGGCTGTATTTCTGTCTCACCGATGCCGAAGGGACGTATCATTTCGACATCGATTTGATCTACCTCAACAGCGAACAGCTTGTTTGCCGAGCCACCCTTCCGAATATTGCCATCGGCGACCGCCTTCAAATTTCTGATTTTGGGATCAATATCCCCTCACTGGTCTTCCCTGCTCCGGGACGCTACGAGTTTCGCCTCCGTATGGAAGGGCATCTGATCGCGCAGAAAGACTTCAGCGTAATGCAGATGCCGACTCACCAAACCGCGTAGCTTCGGGTCGCGCCGACCTTCCCCTTCTCCGGATACGCTCTTCTCCCGTATACCACTCTTGTGATAGAACAGCCCGCGACGACCCGGCTCATATATTTCTCGTCCGTAAAGGAGTCATCGTTCCATCGTGTCTGAACCGACTGGCGCTTCAAACTTTATCCGCGACATCGTGGCTGCCGATCGCGCAGCGGGCAAGCATGGCGGCCGAGTCGTGACGCGCTTTCCACCCGAGCCCAACGGCTATCTCCATATCGGTCACGCAAAATCTATCTGCTTGAATTTCGGTATAGCGAACGACACCCCGGGCGGCGTCTGCCACCTGCGATTCGACGACACCAATCCGACCGCCGAAGATCCTGAATATGTCCAGGCTATTCAGGACGACGTCCGATGGCTGGGGTTCGACTGGCATGAGCAGATGTTTTTTGCCTCGGATTACTTCGAACAGTTATACGACGTTGCTGTCCGGCTGATACGCAAGGGCAAAGCCTATGTCGATAACTTAACGGCCGAAGAGATGCGTGCCTATCGCGGCACATTGACTCAGCCGGGAATGAATAGCCCTTCTCGTGAGCGTTCCATCGAGAACAATCTTGATCTCTTTCGAGGCATGCGAGCCGGGGAATTCGCCGACGGAACCCATGTCCTCCGAGCCAAGATCGACATGGCGTCAGCCAATATCAACTTACGCGACCCAGTGCTCTATCGAATCAGGCATGCGACGCATTATCGAACAGGGAGCGCCTGGTGCTTGTATCCCGCCTACGACTATGCGCACCCCCTCTCAGACGCGATCGAGGGAATCACGCACTCACTCTGTACCTTGGAATTTGAAGATCACCGGCCTCTCTACGATTGGGTCGTCGAACAGGCTGAATCGCCGCACCGTCCGCAACAGATCGAGTTTGCTCGCCTGAACCTGGCCTATACCGTCATGAGCAAACGGAGACTGCTCGAGTTGGTCGAAAAGAAGCTGGTGAGCGGATGGGATGACCCACGCCTGCCGACGATCAAAGGACTTCGTCGCCGCGGGTATACCCCCGAGGCGATTCGGGCCTTCTGCGACCACATCGGCGTCGCCAAACGCGAGGCCGTCGTCGAGATGCAGCTGCTCGAACACTTTATTCGCGAAGATTTGAACAAGCGAGCGCCTCGAGTGATGGCCGTGTTGCGGCCGCTCAAAATCGTCCTCGACAACTATCCCGATGACCAGTCTGAAGAATTGGAAGCCGTCAACAATCCGGAGGATTCGTCTGCGGGAACGAGGCGAGTCCCCTTCTCACGCGTCCTGTATATTGAGCAAGACGACTTCCGTGAAGATCCGCCCAAACAATTTTTCCGGCTCGCCCCAGGACGCGAAGTGCGGCTCCGGTACGCCTACATCATCAAATGTGTCGGAGTGACGAGAGATCCGCGGACCGGCGAGATCACCGAACTCCATTGCACCTACGACGCCACGACCAAAAGTGGCGCTTCTCAGGAGCAGCGCAAGGTCAAGGCCACCATCCATTGGGTCTCTGCAGGCCACGCTGTGAAAGCTGAAGTCCGACTCTATAACCCTCTTTTGGTGACGGACCTGGCAAAGGTGCCGCCGGACCACGATTGGACGACTTATCTCAACCCCAATTCATTGGAGCGAATCACGAATTGTCTGGTTGAGCCCAGCCTGCAGCGGTCAACGCCTGGCATGCGGTATCAATTCGAGCGTCTGGGATATTTCTGTACCGACTCGGATTCGACATCCGACACGC
>CBDDRH010000121.1:0-5155 GCA_965233025.1 uncultured bacterium | reverse complement strand
GCCACAAACGGATTTACGTGTTGGATGACAGCCATCGAGACGAGGTCCGCCGGCTGGCTGAACGATTCGAGGCGACGTACATCAAAGGCCCTCGTCAACATGCGAAAGCAGGCAACCTCAACCACGCATTGACGCGAACCGATGGCGAATTGATCGTGGTGTTCGATACAGACCATATTCCGGTAACGACATTTCTGATGGAAACCGTCCCATTTTTCGCGGACCCGAAAATGGGTTTTGTCCAAACTCCTCACCACTTCTATAACCAAGATATCTTTCAACGGGCTCTCGGCGCGGGCCCTCGAATTCCGAACGAGCAGGATTTGTTCAATCATGCGATCCAAGGCGGGCGCCAAGGCTGGCATGGGGCGTTCTTCGTCGGCAGCGGGGCCGTCTTCCGTCGGTCGGCGATCGCCGAGTTGAATGGGTTCAACTTGATGAGCATTACGGAAGACATTCATACCAGCCAGCACCTGCACGCAAGGGGATGGAAGTCTGCCTTCGTGGACAAGGATCTGGCCGTCGGGCTCACGGCAGAGAACTTGTCGTCGTATATCGTCCAGCGACGGCGTTGGATGTTGGGTTGTCTCCAGATTTTCTTCAAAGATAACCCGCTCCTGTGCCGAGGACTGTCGCTCCGACATCGGCTCGGCTATTTTGCCTCCCTCTACTATTTCTTCTTTCCGGTCGCGCGGGTGGTGTTTTGGATCACGCCTCTCTACTTCCTGATGTTTCATCTCCACCCGATTTTTGCCGATGTCTCCATCCTCGTGGCCTATTTGTTGCCGTTCATGCTCATTCTCCCCATGACCTCGTCCACCTTGCTTCCCGGATGGCCCAGGCTCATGTGGTCATCTCTGTACGAAGGGCCAGTGAGTTTCCCGTTGTTCCGATCCATGTTCGATCTGCTCCTCCCCAAGAACTTGGGGTTCAAAGTCACCCCCAAGGGTTTGCTCTCGGAACATCATTCGTTTGATTGGCGATCCTCCGCCAGTCTGGCCATCGCCACTGGGATCACCATCGCTGCGATTGCAAAAGGCCTGTGGGAGTTCTGGTATTTCGGCATCGAAAAGGACGCCTACTTCTTCAATCTCAGCTGGGCATCCTTTAATCTGTTAACGCTGCTAGTCGGATTGCTGATGGCCTGGGAGAAGCCTCAACGGCGCACGGAGGAGCGCATCCTCAAGCCAATTCCGTTCGAGCTACGGGCCGACAATCTGTGTGTCGAAGGAACGACTCACGATGTCAGTCTGACCGGCGTATCCTGGTGTGGGGCGCCACTTGATCCGCTTCCTACAACCATGGAAATCAGATTGTTTGCCAGAATACCCTTCACCTGCCGAGTCCGAGTGGTCTATCATGACCGGCTGTCAGGGCGTGACACCCGCTGCGGACTGACGTTTATCAACCTCATCGAAGAAGATCGTCGTCTCTTGCTGCTTAACCTCTATACCGATCCCGCCACATGGAGGGACGCGCATACACACCGCATACGCAACAGCCTCCTGATGGCGGGACACTTGCTTGTCGGCTTGCTGAAGCACTTCACACCGCCACGGCTCAGGCGGCGGCAGACCCCCAGACAACGGAGGTTCCAGTTCGCCCAGGTTCAGATTGGAGAAAGACGCCGCCGTGTGATCGTAAGGAATCAATCCGCACACGGCCTCGGTCTGCTGATCTTCGGCAATGAAATTCCGCTCACCTCACCTTGGTTCGTGAAGAACACCACCGGAAAGATGACGGCATATCACCCGGTCTACCGCACCAGACTGTGGGGCCTGGCGCCGCGGGTGGGTCTTCAGGTAGCCACTTCGACGTCCGATTCACAAAAATTTCCCGTGACCAGCCGACACACCGGAAACCCTAGTGCAGGGAATGACTGACATATGAGATTCCGCTCTCTTGCCATGATCAGTCTCATATTGTCGATGTTCATCGGGCTCGACATGCGCGCAGGCGCGGAGGACTTTACGGAATCATGGTACCTGTCGCGCGGACGCGCCAACATGGAGATTAAAAACTACAAAGCGGCGATCGAAGCATTCGAGAAGGTGGTGGAACGCGACCCGAACCACCGTGAAGCCATGCGCAGTCTCGGCCTCGCCTACGAAAAACAAGGACTCAAGGACAAAGCCATCGAGACATTCGACCGCTACCTCGCCAAATACGACGACGACCCGGAAATTGCCTTTGACCAGGCACAGGCTCTGGAATGGTCTCGCTATGCCTACCGCGAAAAAGATATGCTGAAATACTACCGTATGGGGCTGGCTCGCAGTGACGATCCGACCATGCGACTCAAATATGCCGGGCATTTGGCCGGTCGCAAAGAAACGGCGCAAGCCGCGATTGCCCAGTACGATAAAGTGTTGGCCACGCAGCCACGGAATGCCGCCGCGCATCGCGGGCTCGCCAAAGCCTATGCCTGGCTCGGCCAGAATGATCTTGCGCTCTATCACGCCAATCTCGCGCATCAAGCGATCCCTCGCGGATTCGCCGATCTGACCACCCTGCGCCAGGACATGCTCAAGGGACGCGAGCCGACCGTCGAAGGCGTGATCGGTGTGATCACTCAGCCTGAGAAACCGTTTCAACTCCATGGGTTCAGGATCGGATCCCGAGGCAAAATCGATATCACACCGTTCACCACCACGATCCTCGAAATCGGAAGCGAGCATTTTTGGAGTTCATCGGAGAATCGGGTAGGCGCCTATCTCTCCATGGGCAATCAGATTCGGTTCAACGCCACAAATCGCCTCGACGCGATTCTGGAATACCACGGAGCCCCCCGCGGCGACGGGCTCGCGTATAAATTCGAGTACACCCACGAGAGTCAGCCATTTTCGATCCGCTCGGGCGTGAAACGCGAATTCAAATACGACTCCTTCGCCGCGCTCGTCGGCTCCAACAGCACAGGCCTGCTGGTCGGCCTCGCTCGGTCGACGCTGTTTTACAGCACGGTCTCATTCGATGCGAGATCGGTTCGTGTTGACGTAATGCCCTTTGCCGGATGGGTAACGACTGAGAGCTTGAGCTCGAACAAACAAGTTGGTCTGGACGTCAAAGCTTCTCTCCCGCTCTGGCACACACCCCGTTGGGATCTGTCGGCTGAATACATCTTCTACCTCACCCATTACGGGGAAAATCAGAGTGGGTTCGTCTCCAGCACGCAGGAGCCCTTGCCGGGCGGATACTTCAGTCCCCAGGTGTTCGTGAATCAAATTCCACGGCTGGCCGTTCTGTACACGATGGAAAACAAGGACGAATTCTCCGTTGCCGGAGGCCCTGCGCTCCAGTACATCGACGAAGCGACCCAGCCCGCGGGCTTTCATATTGGCGGCAGTACACGCGCGGCCTACACCAATCATCTCTCGAAGGAGTGGGCGCTGAAGTTTATGGCCGACTACACCCAGATCACCACAATCTACACACGCGTCCAGGTCAACGGACTCTTGGTGTACACCTTCTACTAAGGAGTAGGTCCCTTTCTTTCCCATGAACGACATGTCAGACGCCATACGCAAGGTGGAATTCTGGCCGGTGGATATTCCCATCACCGATCCTTTCGTCGTCGCCACCGGCGCGCGAACGATGGCGGAGAATGTCTTCCTGCGAATCACACTGGCCAGCGGCGCACAGGGTTATGGGGAAGCGGCGCCGTTTCCTGAAGTCGGAGGAGAGACTCGCGAGAGCTGCATGAGTACGCTCCACCAGCTCAGCACAGCCATCCTCGGTCATTCAGCCGCAAACTATAAAGAACTTGGTCGCATACTGTCCGAACAGGCGCGCACTCATCCGGCGGCACGTTGTGGCCTCGAAACCGCCGTCATCGACGCACACTGCCACGCGTCGAACATCCCGATGTGGCAACTATGGGGCGGCGTGGATGTGCGGGCACAGGAAACGGATATCACCATTCCCATCGCCGACCTTGACAAAACCGTCACCCTGGCGAGCGCATGGTATGCGAAGGGGTTTCGCCTCTTCAAAATGAAGGTCGGTAAAGACGTCGAGAGCGACATCCGGCGTCTGGAAGCCGTGCATCGCACCCTTCCAGGCATTTCGTTCATCGGCGATGGCAATCAAGGTTTCTCGCGCCAGGACTGCCTGACCTTTGCACAGGGGGTGAAGAGGTTTGGCGGGACGATGGTGCTGCTCGAACAGCCCGTGGTGCGGGGCGACCTTGACAGCATGGCGGCGATCCGTCGAGAGACCGGCATTCCCGTTGCGGCGGATGAATCGGTCCGCTCGCTCGCGGACGCGCAAGAAATCGTCGCCCGAGACGCGGCAGACTACATCAACATCAAAATCATGAAGACCGGCGTGGTCGAAGCCATGGAGATTGCGACCTTTGCCAAAATGTCCGACTGCAAGTTGATGATCGGCGGGATGGTTGAAACACGCATCGCGATGGGTTGTTCCTTCAGCCTGGTCCTGGGACTCGGCCGCTTCGACGTACTCGACCTGGATACCCCGCTCTTGCTGGCGAGCGATCCCGTCACAGGTGGCTACCGATATGAAGGTCCACACCTGCAACCTTGTTCAGGCCCAGGCCTCGACATGAAAGCAATACCTCCCCCAAACGTCACCATCATCGAATAGCTTACGCTGTCGCTTCGTCACACTTCTTACAATTCAAGGTCTCTCCGAGATGTGATTTCCGGCCTTCTTCTGTAAGGACCCAGGGCCGATTCGTCATCGGCGGCTGGTGACGCACATGCTGACCATGGCCGCATCGGAGGTCGGCCACCCAATCACCATACTCGTCCACATGATATCCGATTATAGACTGATGCACGCACGAACCTCCTTCCCATCATCTCCATCGACTGCTTAGTAGTATGCTACACTTCCTCGTTCGAGCGAGCGCATGCTAACACGAAGGGAGGGCACTCGGGATGAACCAGTCTGAGTCGAGCGTCGGCTTCGTGGGAGTCGGACGGATGGGGGCCAACATGGCCCGGCGGTTGCGGGATCAACAGCAAACAATCGTAGCCGTGTACGATACAAATCGTGCCACAGCCGCCGACCTTGCGACCGAGCTAGGCTGTGAAGCGGCTGCGACCCCTGCCCGCGTCGCAGAACTCGCGAACGTCATTTTCACGGTTGTGTCCGATGACGCGGCAATGCGCAAGATCTTTTCCGAGGCCGACTC
>CBDDRH010000120.1:0-5358 GCA_965233025.1 uncultured bacterium | reverse complement strand
GCGAAGTGCTTTGAGAATGTGTTCGCGTTCGGCTTGTTCAAGCGTCGTAGACTTGGAGTTCGTTGTCTGGCTTGGCGCGCGCTTTAATTCTGCGAGCGACACAAATAGATCCGGTCCTTGAGTCAGAATCACCGCTCGCTCTATGAAGTTCTCCAGTTCCCGCACGTTGCCGGGCCAGTGATAGACTTGAAGCGCTTTCATGGCCTCCGACGGGATCGTTTCGATGCGCTTCTTCATCCGTAGGGCGAGTTTCTGAGCAAAGTGTCGGACCAACAACGGAATATCTTCCACTCGATCGCGCAGGGGAGGGACGGTAACCGGAAAGACCTTGAGCCGATAATAGAGATCGCTGCGAAACTCCTGTTCCTCCACCATCCGGACGAGATCACGGTTGGTCGCGGCGATGACACGAACATTGACACGAATCGTCCTGGTGCTGCCCAGGCGTTCGAACTCCTGCTCTTGGAGCACTCGGAGCAACTTGACCTGTAACTCCAACGGAATCTCCCCCACCTCGTCGAGGAAGATCGTCCCGCGGTCGGCCAGCTCAAACCGGCCGATCTTGGTGGCAATCGCGCCGGTGAACGCGCCTCGTTCATGTCCGAAGAGTTCGCTTTCCAGCAGCCCCGTCGGGATCGCGGCACAATTGATCTTCACGAATGTTCGCTCCCGCCGATTGCTGCGATTGTGGAGCGCCCGCGCTACCAGTTCTTTTCCGCTCCCTGTTTCGCCTAAGATCAAAACCGTGGAATCAGTCGCAGCCACAGTCTGGATCTCTTTGAGCAAAAGTTTGAGCGCCCGACTTTCACCGACGATTTCCTCGAAGTTGTACTCTGTCTGGATTTCCTCCTCCAGGTACAGCTTTTCCTTCGCCAGCTTGTCCCTCAGCGAGGAGATTTCCTGATATGCCATTGAATTCGCCGCGGCGAGCGCGACCTGCGCGCCGATCCAGCTGAACAATTTCGCATCGTCGTCGCTGAACGCCTCCGCGCGTGTACTGACGACGCTCAGGGTGCCCAGTGCTCGCCCGTGCGAGATCAGAGGCACGGCGCAACCGGATTTCAGGCCTGCGGCGGCCCCCCGTTTGATGATCTCCGCGGGAAATTCGGTGAGGCTGAGATTTCTGATCAGCACTGGCTGCTGAGTGGTGAACGCCAACCCTTCCGGAGTTCCTTCCAACGGAATGGGATCTCCTGCTTCGGCAAAGTCTTGATGGTTAGGGAAGTCCAGCGCATGAGTCTGCAACTGGTGAGTCGCGGGATCATAGAGACAAAACCACGCAAGATCGTGCGGGATCACACGTCCGAGGTAGCCGGAGATCGCTTTCAGAAGTTTTGGCAATTCGAGGTGCGACACGACGGCGTTGTTGATCTCCAGCACGAGGCGTAGCCGATCTCGTTCGTACTTCAGCTGCTGCTGGGCCGATTGGGCGCTCCCCGCGTGCAGTACATTGTCCACGGCAACCGCGACCTGATTCGCCACCTGCTGCATGAAGTTGATCTCTGACTCCTGATAGGTTCTCCGCTGATAGCTCCCAAATCCCATCGCCCCTAAACGCCGTTGCGCCGTTGTGAGCGGAACCACACCGAAGGATTGGACGCCGTTCTCGCGCAGCATGGCCATCAGCTTCGGAAAGCGTGGCTCTTGCGTGATATCGTTCACGGTCAAAGGCTGTTGGGTTTTCCACACCAGCCCTCCGGGAGACTCATCGATGGAGAGCTCCAGACCGGGGCTGATCGTGCTGGGCGTCGCGGTCACCAAAAGCCACAGGCGCATGACATCGCGCGCGGGCTCATGCAAAACCGCGTTGATGTAATCGAACGGAACGATCTGAGGGAGCCGCCGCGCGAGATCGCGAAACAACTCCTCAAGGTCGCGGTGGGACGCAATGGATTCGGATACCTCCAGCAGGAGACGTAACCGGTCTCGTCCATGGATCAAGTCTTGATGATGCAGGACATTATCCACCGCCACAGCGATTTGTTTGGCGACTTGCTGGAGAAATTCCAGATCCGCTTCACCATAGGATTCTTTCTGTACACTCAAAAATCCCATCGCTCCAAGCCGCCGCACCGCCGTGGTCAGAGGAACAACGCAAAACGAGTTCACGCCGTCCTCGTTCATGAGTTGAGTGACCTTCGGCCAGCGACGTTCTTCGGCAAGATTGGGAACGAGGACCGGCTGCTGCGTTTGCCAGACCAATCCGTCGGGACTCGCTTCGACCGGCCCTTCATGGCCGCCCACGAGATCGGCCGGCACGTTCGCCTGAATGGTGTGCAATCGCATCGTGTTTTGAACAGGGTCGTGCAAAGACAGGGCGACAAAATTCACGTGGACGACCCGAGGCAGGCGCTGAGCGAGGTCTCGAAAGAGTATGTGGAGATCGCGGTGTACGGAGATCGCCTCCGCAACCTCCAGCAAAGCTTGGTACCGCTCCGCTAGCGTCTCACAGGGAGATGTAGGAAACGTATCCATGGGGGGTCAGTATGGACTATCTGTCAGTAACGGCTCAAGAGGGTGCATGATGCTGAAAAAACCCGCCAGCTTCGTTCTCACATCGTTCATGTCCTCAACGTACCCCAGAGGGTACGCCTCCGGGCCTTCACTCGCTGCGGCCTTGCTGGACGGGATTTTTGAGCATCCTGCGAGAACTGTGTCTCGTATTAAACGCACAGGTTAGATGAAGAGAGTTATATATATACCCTGAACCTTAACCTCGACCTTAGCCTACTCGGAGACAGGCTGCCATGCCGACGGCCTTATCCTGGGAAGTCTCATTGACACATGTTAAAAAGTTCATGACAATGCTCAAAATCCGCCATGTTGGCATATGAAGGCTGTTGGATAAGCCGCCATTTATCGGCATGGCCCTCGCAGCTCAATTATTAATGGTTAGGCGCACAACTCGCGAGGTCGAGAATAGTTATGGGGAATTATGGGGATTGTGAAACCTGGCGATAGACTTGAGGCATATCGAGACTGTCATCTCATTGGAGAGTCCGGGATGCAGTCGAGATTGTTTTCGGGCGATATCTTGCCATTCCTTTTTCACGACTCCGCTAATACGGCCTTTTATATGGCCGTTGATGCTCTGAAAGCGATGCAGGATTCACTCGCGATTGGCCCCACGCAATACGGCATCCCGGCAGTGAATATGTGGTTTCTGACTGTTGAGTCCGTGATTTCGACTCTCTATAAGATTGTGCTTGATGACTCAAAATCCAGTGGGGCGGTAAAGCAGACTCAGAAGCTTTTGGATAAAGTTGAGCAGATAGATGCATACATCTCTGGTGGGAAAGCCACGTCGTCAAAAATGCGTCTCAAGCTAGCCGAGTTTGCGACATTCAGAAATACTCTTTTTCACGATCTCACAGGTGTAAAGAGGCCGACTTACTCTCATACTGTATTTTCTGTAAAAGCCGAGAAGATGAATCAAGTTGATCTTATGCAGGCAATAATCGTGGCAATTAATACGTTCAGGTATTATCGCAGCGCCATACATAATATCGATCTCCTGCCAAAGGTTTTCATCAGCGCGCAGTTCGATGCTATAGACGTTTTGACGGAAGAAGTATTGTTTCCAGCATTCTCTGAAATTCTAGCAAGCAGGCAGATGGTCACTGATTTAAAGCTTGAATTCTCAACTGAGTCTCTCGGTTTTGAGTTGGATATCGGGGCGAGAATGCTTATTCGGCATGATGGACCTACATTCCCGGAGCACAAGCCCACCAACCCGTCGATTGTCCACCGGTTACTCGCGGATGCACGCACACGTCGTCCAATAGATTCCGCTGTTTTCAAAGTGCCGGACTATTCAGCGAGGGCGCGCTCAAACGGTAATGGCAAGAAAGCAGAAATCGCTTAACCATGGGCTTGAGCCGTCCGGCCCATTCAGGAGTTCCCATTTCTGTCCCTATGTTAGTGGGGCGACGGAATGACCCTTCTCTTCTTCATTGCTATAGGCTGAATTCACATGGTGGGCTGCATCATTACGCCGAGAGGTCCTTGTGACTCCTGGTTTCAGTGAGCGGACGTTCGAGTTCTGCTACAACGCAGAGTACTGTCAAATGAATGCAGCTTTACTCGCCACGCATCCCCACATCCCCTCGCAAAGGGCAGAGAAGGACCTCGGCTACGACGTTGAGTTCAAGATAAGGCACGGGAATTACACAAGGTCATTATTCATACAGCATAAGATTTCGTCGTTTGCGGAAGTTCGCGCCGGAAGAAATGCACGCTTCTATTCCGTGCATGGCCAACCGTACTTTCGTTTTTCTGTCGATAACGATCAACATAATGTTCTGTGCGAACTGAGCCGAACAAGGGGAAATGCGTTCTATTGCGCGCCGAGGTTTCATCTCAGGCACGAGTTGGAGGCCAACTTCCGAGCCACAACAGTCGCTATAAATGCGATCCTTCTCGACCCGCTTGATGTAGGAGATATCACTGACAACGGTCGTCACAATATTACGTACAACGCCTTTGGTCAAAATCCAACCCTGCATTCCGATCCACGCCGTTTCCAACGGGCTTATGGTGGAGGCCAAGAGAACGCCCCCGAACTGAGGCGACAGGCGATTACGGAAGACTATGTGGAAGAATTAAGCCGAGAACTGGTACGCCGTACGAAGGACTCAAAATTCAAACAATCGCTCACTGCGGAGCTAGCCCAGACAGGGCCCGTTGAACGAGCACAAATTCTCTTGGGACGAGTCTATCAGGTAACGTGGCTGCTACTTCCATAAATGGAAACTGATAAAGGTTCCAGGAACCATTGATCTATTCACAATGGCTGAATTGAAATACACGCCCGTCCCTCACAACCAAAAGGCCTTCCTTGCGAAGGCTCGCGCACGAAAGGGCTTTAGCAGAGCCTACAACGCTCTGGCGCTGGAGTATCAGGTCGCGGATCAAATGCTCAAGGCTCGCTCTCGTGCCGGTCTGACCCAAGACGCGGTCGCAGAGCGCATGGGCACGACCAAGAGCGCAATCTCCCGCCTCGAATCAGCCGGCAAGCACGCTCCATCTCTTGCTACGCTCAAACGCTATGCGCACGCTGTCGGGTGCGAGCTTCAAGTCAAGCTAGTGCGGACGAAGGTAGCGTGATCCCCACCATTCGTCGAGCTGATAGTCGAGGACTGCTCAATCGGACATTCTGGTTTTCTTGACGCGTGAGTCGAGCAGCCAACGGAAGCCATTCAGAATACCTCCGTTTCTTTTCCTGGACATCCCACGGTATGTTATACGGCAGCTCTGCATGCAACGCGCCATTGCTGTTCAGCCCTATGAGGCGTCATTTAAAGAATATTTACTGGCTCGATTGTGTATTCCAGCGAAAAGAATCAGGCTGGTCAATGA
>CBDDRH010000119.1:0-6869 GCA_965233025.1 uncultured bacterium | reverse complement strand
AAACTCGAAGCCCTTTGCTCCCGCAGCCGGACTACGGCTCCGGTTTCTTTTCCCACGCCTTGAGAAAGGGCGCAATGGTATCGATAGGAATCGGGAAGATGGTGGTCGAGTTCTTCCCGGCAGAGATTTCGACCAGGGTTTGCAGGTAACGGAGTTGCAAGGCAGCAGGGTTTCGGCTGATTACATCGGCGGCATCGGCCAGGCGGCGAGAAGCCTCGAATTCGCCTTCGGCATGAATGACTTTTGCGCGACGTTCTCGCTCCGCTTCAGCCTGGCGCGCGATGGCTCGCTGCATTTCCTGCGGCAGGTCCACGTTCTTGACTTCCACGGCATTGACTTTGACGCCCCACGGTTCCGTCTGTTGGTCGATGATCCTCTGAAGGTCCGAGTTGATCTGTTCCCGCTTCGACAACAGGTCGTCGAGTTGACTCTGCCCCAGCACGCTGCGGAGCGTCGTTTGCGCCATCATGGATGTGGCATAAAGATAATCTTCGACTTGAATGATGGCTCGCTCCTGGTCAACGACTCGGAAGTAAATGACTGCGTTCACCTTGACGCTGACGTTGTCCCTGGTAATAACATCTTGGGGCGGCACATCCATAGTCACAGTCCGCAAGCTGACGCGAACCATTTTGTCGATGAACGGTATGATAATCACGACACCGGGCCCATTCCCTCCGATGAGTCCACGAGCCAGGCGACCCCATCGAAAGATCACGGCGCGTTCGTATTCTCGGAGTACATTAAAGCCCATGAGAAAAAACACCACTCCGAGAATCAGAATAGCAAACTGCATGACGATCAGATTCATATCAAGCCTCTGTCCGGTTGGTGAGAGGTTTCACATACAGCCGTAAGCCGTCTACGCGTATGACTTCCGCTTTGTCGCCGGGCTGGAGCGGCCGATCGCTGATGGCCTCCCAGAGTTCGCCATGGACCACCAGTTGCCCGTGAGGAGTCAGCGCCGTTTGCACAATCCCCACAAGACCGACCATTTCCTCACGGCCGGTCGCCGGCCGCCGTCGCATCGCTCTCACGCCCATTCCGACCATAAAGAGCGAGAACGCAGCAGTCAGTGCGACAACCGGCAGGATGACCGACCAAGAAATCTGAAGGAACTCCACATCTGTCTTGATCAGCATCATCGATCCAAGGAGCATCGCAACGACCCCGCCGATGGCCAACAAACCGTAACTGGTCACAGTGGCCTCCAAGATGAAAAAGATAACCCCGAGGAGGAACAACAGCACACCTGCGTAATTCACCGGCAGTGACTGGAAGGAATAAAACGCGAGAATCAGGCTGATTGCGCCGATGATGCCCGGCAGAATCGCCCCAGGGTTATACAGTTCGGCCATAATTCCAATGGTGCCGATTGTCATGAGCAGGTAGGCAATGTTCGGGTCGCTGAGAACCTTCAGGAGTTCGAGGCGAAACCCCATCGGAAACTCGCGCACGGCCGCGTCTGCTGTGCGCAATACCGTCGGGCCGGATTGGAGCGGGATGGTGCGGCCGTCCAGTTGCTTCAGCAATCCCGGCATATCATCCGCAACCAGATCGATGACCTTCAGCTTCAAGGCCTCTCGTTCCGTCACGGACACGCTCTTCCGAACGGCATCTTCCGCCCAGGCAACGTTCCGTCCCCGTTGCTCAGCGATCGATTTGATGTAGGCCGCGGAATCGTTCTCGACCTTCTCCTTCATCGACTTATCCATCTCACCCCCGCCCATAGCGACGGGATGGGCGGCACCGATATTCGTACCGGGAGCCATCGCCGCGACATGCGCCGCCATAGTAATAAACACGCCGGCGGATGCCGCACGTCCACTCGACGGCGACACATAGACGACCACGGGAATGGTGGCGCCGGTGATGTCCTTGATGATGAGCCGCATCGACGTGTCGAGGCCGCCGGGAGTGTTGAGGCGAATGATCAATGCCTGCGCGTTGTTTTCCTGCGCAGAGGCAAGTGCATCATGCAGATATTCGGCGGCGACCGGATTAATGACCCCGTCATACGTGGCGAGGAGGACAATTGAATCGGCTCTTACAGGAAGCGGCCCTGCGAACAAGGCATTAAGGAGTGCAGCAGTCGAGATAATCAGAAGCAGCAGGCGGGGGCGACTTCTCGGAGAATGCATCGTAGTGTCCCTCCCATTAGATTGAGATATCGGGAGACAGAACGACTACATCGAGCATACGAGCCACCCGATAGGCTGTCAAGGAAGGGGTGAGGGCGGCGAACCGCCATAAAAGTGCGAATTCAAATGTTGGCGCGAGAAGACCCACTCACCATGGAGAGCGACCAGTTTTTGATTGAGGATAGCGATGGGGCATGAGTGGGTGGAATTGCATTACGGCAGGATGAAGTAACGGAGGCGGGAGCCGGTAATGCCCCCGGCCTCATATCTCGTCCAGACGTGTGGCTCAAGGCTTTCTTCGTTTCGGCAGATGGCCTGAGCGTACCTGACAGGCCAGTACGTCGCAGATCACGCGAGTGGAAATCAAGCTGGTGATCTCAGCTGCGTCGTAGGGGGGCGCGCACTCCACGATCTCCATTCCGGCGATGGGCTTGCTGTCTGCAATGATCTGAAGAAACTTCAGTACTTCGCGGGGCAAGAACCCGCCCGGTTCAGGCCAGCCGGTTCCAGGCACGAACGCAGCATCCAAACAATCCACGTCGAAGCTCAGCCAGACCGCATCGACGCCGTCCCAGGCCACCTCGAGCGCTCGTTTGGCGGCAGTCTCAATTCCCATCTCGACGCAATCGGTGATGGTCATGATCGTCGTTTGGCGCTCACGCCCGATCTTCACACCGGGTCGCGGAGACTGCCAACCGCCGATCCCGATCTGCACAAGATTCTTTGCCGGCACGTTGGGAATGTTCGTCGCGTGAAACCAGGGTGTGGTGTGCATGCGTTCGTCGAGATCGGTATCCTGCGTATCCACATGCCGGTCGAAGTGAATGATGCCGAGCTTACCTCCCTTGAGATTCTCGGCCACTCCACGCACGGTCGGAAAGCCAAGGGAATGGTCGCCGCCGAGCACTACGGGAAACGCTCCGCTGGCATACACGTGTGAGACGGCCTTGCTGACCTGATCGAACGTTTTCTCAATGTTGGCGGGGATGGTAAACACGTCGCCGAGATCGCACATGGAAATGGACTCCCGCAGATCCACGCCAAGTTCGAAGCTATAGGATCCATACAGGGCCGAAATCTTGCGAATGCCTTGGGGGCCGAATCGCGTGCCTGACCGGTAGGTTGTGCCGCCATCGAACGGCGCTCCAAGGATGGCCACGTCATACTGACCGCACTTGCGGACATCTTCGACGTAGGGGGCTTTGACAAACGTATTAATTCCGGCGAAGTGGGGGAGTTCTCCGCGACTGAACGTGGGAATCCGGCGGTCTTTAATGGAATCAGCGCCGGGTAATCCTAATTCAAGGCCTCGTGCGATCTCTTCTTCAAGTTTCGTGGTCGGCAGCAACGCCTCAGCTTCAACAGCATATTTTGCCTCCGGACCATATTTGTCATGTAGGGGAACCTCGCCTCTGTATTTCCGCTCTTTGGCCAAGATGTCGCCTCCTTAAGTTCGATTTTCGAGCGGAATTCTAGGCGGGCGAGGAAGAGGAAGTCAACAATGCTGAGCCGTCTAGCATGTGCAATAGACATGAGGGGCGATGTCTTCATCTCTCATAGGGAGTAAATCCGTAAGAGTTTATTTTAGACTGGCCGTTAGTTTCACGAAATACTGGTATTTCTTCGGCGATCCAGCCCACTGATGGTTGACGGAGTGAGTGAATCGGCTGAGAATACGCGCTAGATTTTTGCCAATATGACTATCAATGGACAGATTCTCGATCGCTTCCGTCTCACTCTGAAAGGAGTTGCTCATGGCAAGGAACAAGATCACAGCAGGAAGAACCAAGAAACGTACTGCTTCAACTATCCCCAAACGCAGCGCGGTTCCTGATCGCCTCGATCTGCGTGACAGGCTGTATCTGCCGCCGGTGGCAGTGGTGCCGGACTTGGTATTTACTCCAACGACCAACATCCCTGTGCTTGATCAGGGACAGACCAACGCCTGCACAGGTTTTGCTCTGGCAAGCGTCGTCTATCAGTTGCAGCACAGCGCGAAGCGCAAGCGAATGGATTGTTGCGTATCCCCATTCATGTTGTATTCGATGGCGCGGCGGTATGACGAATTCCCGGGCGACCCGAACGCCGATACCGGGTCGAGTCTTCGCGGTGCGATGAAAGCCTGGTACAAACACGGCGCCTGCTCGGACCGGTTATGGACGGGTGAAGCCATGCCGACAGCCCCAGTGACGAAGTCCGCCGACGACTGGTGGCTCGATGCCGTTCAGCGCCCTCTCGGGGCGTATTACCGCGTGGACACGCGGTCGGTTACGGATATGCACGTTGCACTTAACGAGATCGGCATTCTCTATGCCAGCGCGGTCTGCCACTCTGGCTGGGATGAAGGATTCTCGAACACATCACACACCAAAGGCGAGTATTGGATGATTCCACATCGAAAGGCAAGCATCAGCGATGGTGGACATGCCTTTGCGATCGTCGGCTATAACCAAGACGGGTACGTCATTCAAAACTCGTGGGGGACGGGCTGGGGTACGAAGGGCCGCGCAGTGTTACCGTATGAAGACTGGCTCGACAATGCAATGGACTGTTGGGTGGCACAACTGGGCGTGGTCACCGACCTTCATCTGGAGATCGCACGATCAACGACGTTGCGTGTGGTTGCAGGCAAGGTACAGCTCGCCAGCGAATCTTCGTTACGGACACGTGAAATCAGCCCATTCATCATCAACATGGAAAACAACGGCCGGCTGAGTAACACCGGTGACTTCCGCACGCAGGAGTCCGACATCACGGCGCTTGTCACGCACCATCTTGGCAAGGCACGGACAGCATGGGGATTAAGCAAGAATGATCCCGTGGATATCGCCATCTACGCGCATGGCGGTCTCACATCCGAGGATACTGCGGGAGAAACCGCAGCGAAATGGATCCCGTCGTTGTATGAACACAAGATCTTTCCCATCTTCTTGATGTGGGAAACCGATCTCTGGTCCACGCTCAAGGGACGTCTTGCGGACGTCTTAGCGGGCCAACAGCGTCCGACCGGCGGGTTGTTCGATGGCGTCAAGAATTGGTGGAACGAACGGCTTGAAAAACTGCTGGCCAAGCCGGGGACGGCGATCTGGAGCGAGATGAAACAGAATGCGGACGCGATATCCAGTACGGACGAAAGTGGAGGAATGAAACTCTACCGGGCATGCCGACAATCGACGTACTTTGCCGATCTGTCTAAGGTTCGGCTACATCTTGTCGGCCACTCGGCCGGAGCGATTCTGCACAGTCATGTCGTCGATCGCCTGGGAGGAAAAGGCTGGAAATTCGAAAGCGTGAATTTCATGGCGCCGGCGGTACGGGTCGATCTCTTCAAAAAGACCGTCGTCCCTGCCATCACAAGCGGTAAGGTCAAGCACTTCAATCAGTTTCATCTATCCGATGACATGGAGCAGAAAGATCCGACCTGCAAACCGATTCTTGGCTACAGCCGTTCGCTACTCTATCTGGTGTCCCAGTCGCTCGAGCAAGGGCAGAAGACGCCGATACTCGGCATGGAGAAATATTTCAACGACGAGATTGCATCGAAGAATCTGCCAAACGTCTATACCTGGGCTGCGCCAGGCACGGAATCGAAGAGCACGACCCATGGCGGATTCGACGATGACCAGGTCACGATGGCGAGTGTGATTGCGCTGATGAAAGGGAGCACGCCGTAACCCGAGGCTCAGGCGGCTTTGTCGATCTGCTGCGCGACAGCTTGAGTGTATGCGGCTTTGAGGGCTTCGTTGTCCTCTGCCTGCTTGAGCAGTCGCTCATGCAGATGTTCGAATTCGCGGATACGCCGATCTCGTTCAGCTAGCTGCCGCTCGACTTCATGGAGTGCGATTCGATGCTGCTCATCCCGTGCGGTGAGTTGTGCGTCTAGCCACTCAATCCATCCTCCTGCCGCCTCCGATTCCTGGAGTCGCGCGTGAAGACGATCGGTATCGACACACTGATTTGCCATGATTGCGGAACGCTCTTGAGGAGAGCGTTCTTCTTGATTGGAATGGCTGAGCGTGTGCGGTGCCATCGTCTCATGTTCTAGCGGCTGTGCCTTAGAAGCAGCATCTCTCAATTGATGCCGCGCCTTTTCCAGCATCTGCTCTTTGAGGTGCATCATGGCGGTGACGCTCGCGAGCTGTTGTGCGACGGTGCCGGTGGATACATGTTTCAGCAGCCATCCGACTGCGCCGCCGATTCCGGCCGCGATGATGAGACATCCCAGCATCTGGTTGAGGAACATGGTCATAGGTCGGTCTGTCCTTTCACGTGTAGTTCGATTCGTCGGTTGCGTTGGAGGCTTGCTCGATTTTCCGCCACCGACAGCGGTCGTGAGGCGCCATAGCCTACGGCAGTGAATTGCTTGGGCAGGCCGTGCTTGGCAAAGTAGCGTCGCACGGCATCCGCACGGCGCTGGCTGAGTTGAAGATTATATTCTGGCTCGCCGTACTTGTCCGTATGCCCGCCGATCTCTACGGCTGTGCGAGGGGATCGACGTAATTCGGCAATCAGCCGGTCCAGTGTGGCAAGACTGGTGGGAGTCATCGTTGTGCTGTTTGATTCAAACTCGATGGACGAACGAGCGAGGATCTCATTCAATCTCTTTTGAAGCGAAGCAGGAGAAACTTCGGTCACTGATGGAGTTGCTGGTAGGGATGGAGCCTTTGGAGCTAGGGCCGCCACCAGGGAGTGAGTCTTCGGGGATGGAACAGTGGGCGAGGGAGTCTT
>CBDDRH010000118.1:0-26716 GCA_965233025.1 uncultured bacterium | reverse complement strand
GCAGGGCCGAGCCCATTTGGCCGGAGTACTGGAGGACTACGCCTATCTCGCAGAAGGATTGATCGACCTCTATGAGGCGAGTGCGCAGGAGCGATACCTCACTGCCGCGCTTCAATTGGGAGAGCGGATTGTGGAATCGTTTCATGATGAGGGCCAGGGGGGGTTCTACACCACTGCAAAGATGCATGAAGTGCTGATCATCCGGGCGCGTGAGGGAGCGGACGGCGCGACGCCCAGTGGAAACGCCGTGGCGGTTTCCGCCCTCGCCAGACTCTCGTTTCACTATGGTCGGCAGGATCTACGCGACGCGGCGATCGGAGGGATTCGCGCCTATGGACGCCAAATAGCCCGGTATCCGAGGGCTTTTGCCAAGATGCTTGCCGTGGTGGATCTTCTCGCGGAAGGGCCGATTGAATTGGCATTTGTCGGAGCACCCAACGATCCTGGGCTGGAGGCGTTGCAACTCGCCGTGCGCGAGGTGTTCCTCCCGCATCGTGTGATTGCCTCCGGCGATGGAACAGACGCGCCGTCCGATCATCCCCTGCTGGCCGGCAAGGGGTTGGTGGAGGGGAAAGCGGCACTCTATATTTGTCGAGATTTTTCCTGCCAGCGTCCCATCACCGATCCGCAGGAGGTCATCGAGGCGTTGCTATCAGCGTCGCGACGAACGGAGCAGTCAACCCAGCAGACGCTCTTACAAGGAGCAGCGCTCCTCGGGTCGGCCAGTCCGGAGGGGACAGCCAGATATGTTGCCCGTATCGTGAGTCAATCCCGTCATGACGGCCGCATGGAATATGGGTATGCCCGGTTCGGTCACAGCGGGTTGACGACATCCCGGCTCGGGTTTGGTTCGTATCGAGTCGATACGAGAGAGCCGGAGTATCGAGACGCTCTCAAGAAGGCCCTGCGAGAAGGCGTGAATCTGATTGATACGTCGACGAATTACATGGACGGCGATAGTGAACGACTGGTCGGTTCTACCTTACGTGAGCTAATTAAGAGCGGTGATCTGACTCGTGAAGAGGTGATCGTGGTCTCGAAGATCGGCTACGTGCAAGGACACAACTTGAAGCAGGCAGAGGTACGAGAACAGGCCGGACACCCCTACCCTGATATGGTCAAGTATGGTGAGGGCATCTGGCATTGTATCCACCCGGAATACTTGGCTGATCAGCTCACACTGTCACTGGATCGACTTGGATTGGCCACTCTCGATGTTTGTTTACTGCACAATCCTGAATACTTTCTGTCCGAGGCCGCGCATCACGATTGTGCAAATCTCGCAGCGGTGCAGGATGCCTTTTATCGCCGACTTGAACAGGCCTTTACATTTTTTGAGTCGCAAATAGCGGTAGGACGAATTCGTTACTATGGCGTGTCGTCGAATACGGTCACGGCAGATCCATCGGATGCCGATGCGACTTCACTCTCTCGCATGTGTGATGCGGCGAACGCTGCCGCTGCGTCACAGGGAATAGCCCGCCACCATTTCGCAGTGCTGCAATGTCCCATGAATCTGTATGAGACAGGCGCGTTGGTGACGCCCAATACCGGGATAAATCAGCGGGAAACGGTTCTGGAAATGGCTCAACGAGAAGGGATTGCCGTACTGGTCAATCGTCCGCTCAATGCCATGCCGACGAAAAAGAGCGGCGTCCTTCGATTGGCGGATTTTCCGATCGAGGGCGACCCGGTGGATTTCGATCGCCAATGCCGGACAGTTGGGGCGCTTGAAGACGAGTATCGTAAGGCCATTGCCCCGGCCGTTCAGCAGAGCGGTCAAGGGATGGCTCCGGCCGACTTCTTTACTTGGGCGGTTGAGTTGACGCGTGTGCGGCCTCAGATCCAAGGGCTCGAACATTGGGAGCAGATCGAGCATCAAATGATCGCGCCTCATGTCAATCAAGTGATGCAGGCGCTTTCACGCCAGCTGACCGGAACGGCCGCCGAGCAATGGGAGGCCTGGCGTGATCGCTATGTTCCGCAGTTGCTCACCCTTTTGAGCGGGCTCCGCAGAGAAGCCACCGAGCGCAGTCGTGCGAAAACTGCCTCGGTGGCGGCGGCCCTCGATCCCCTGTTGCCGGAAGCAAGGCGCGGAGAATCGCTGTCACGAAAGGCCTTGTGGGTGCTGGCTAGCACCCCAGGGGTGACCTCTGTATTGAACGGGATGAGGTCGCGAGACTACGTTGAAGATTCTCTGGTTATTCTGAAGTGGGAACCGATACCGACGGTGAAACCACTGTATGACGTCGTGAGGTCACGATGAGCATGTGGTTGGCGTGAGTTCAACGCAACAGCCGAGATTCTCAACGGCCTGCTCTGCAGCTTTGTTGGGCTAGGACTGTGGGGATGCGCAGCCTGTTGGAAGAAAACGTAACCGATTCGTTCCTGTCCCAGAACTGAGAAAGATGTTCGTTCGACCGTTACTTCACGTTTCTCCGGAAGCCCTGCCACATCTGCAAAGCCTGTTGTGCCCACGGACTGTTGTCTTGTACGTGGCGGTTGTCGGTGTGTATTCGCCGCGTGCTCAACGCCTCGATTCGCATGGCGACATCTCGATATTGCGGTGCTTCACGGCGAAGCCATCGATAGGACTCCAAGGCCTCAGGAATGCGTCCGAGTGACTCCAAGGTTCTCCCTAAGAGGTAGAGGATCTGTACTTGTTCTTTCACTAATGTTGCGGGTACTTGCAGAGCTCGGCGAAAAGCCGTGACGGCCTCTTCCTGTTTTCCGCTCTTCTTGAGGCTGAGGCCCATTTGGGCGAAGCCCTTCAGTGCGTATGCAGGATCTTGTGAGGCTTTCTCAAAATGTTCTGCGGCCTGTCTGAAGAGGCCCACATTCTTAAGCGCCGTTCCTCGTTCGTATGCTTCCTGTCCGTCCGGTGTCTCTGTCGATGAGGTGCCTTCGACTATCTGAAGCGGCTCCCCCGGCTTTGTGGCACTTTTTGCATCTTCCGACGAGACTCGGTGTATGTCTGAACGGTTGTCCTGTGTTAGGTATGTTGCATTGGTCTCGTTCACGGTCTGGTTTCCTGTGGGATATAAAAGAAAATGTCATATAGTTCGCAAGTCTTGGACCATGCGACACAGCTTACAAACTCGTTGTATTTCAATGTTTTTGCGTACGTAGCTGGAGTGCGAGAAGAGGAAAATACCGCATGCATTGGCAGGTTCGTTCAAATTTGCTCCTCCTGCCAAAACACACGAGATGGGCATGATTAGGGTATATACTCGTGGATCTCGTTTCTGATTAATCTTGCTTGTATGTATGACTCGCTTGGCTTAGCAGAACCATGATTGAAGAGCAGGATCGCAAGGACTAGAAGGTGACGTGTCGGAGATTGTGGCGATTGGTAAAAAACCACTGCATCGTCTTCGTGAGTCCTTCCCTAAGCGCGTGTTTTGCCCGAAAGCCAAAGAGTTCTCTGGCCCGACTGATATCCAGACACCGCCTCGGCTGCCCGTTGGGCTTGGTAGTGTCCCATTCGATCTGTCCTGTAAAGCCGGCCTCCGCGGCAATCATAGTAGCAAGGTTGCGAATCGTGACTTCCTCCCCTGTTCCCAGATTGACGGGTTGATTCTCTTCGTAGCGCTCGGCGGCGAGAAGGATACCTTCTGCGGCATCTTCAACATACAAAAACTCTCGAGTCGGAGATCCGTCTCCCCACAACGTGAGTGTGGGTTTGCCGGCTTCTTTTGCTGTGACACATTTGCTAATTAACGCTGGAATGACGTGAGATGTTTCCAGGTCAAAGTTATCGCGAGGGCCGTAGAGGTTCACCGGGAATAAGACAATGGAGTTGAACCCGTACTGTTCACGGTAGGCTTGCGACTGCACCAGCATCATTTTCTTCGCGAGACCGTAGGGTGCATTGGTCTCTTCGGGGTATCCATTCCAAATGTCGTCCTCTTTAAATGGAATGGAGGCAAACTTGGGGTATGCGCAGATGGTGCCTAACGCCACAAATTTCTTGAGTCCACGCTGACGTCCGACTTCTATGAGCTGGGTGCCCATCATCAAGTTATCGTAGAAAAACTTTCCTGGATTGGCGTGGTTCGCGCCGATTCCTCCGACCCGTGCAGCCAGATGAATGACCATATCAGGGGTTCGGTCGCTGTAGAGTTGTTTCACCGCGTCCATCTGAACGAGATCGTAGTCTTTGCTGCGAGGCACGAAGATATCTCGGCAACCTTTCGCACGGAGCTGTTCCACAACAAACGATCCGAGAAAGCCCGCTCCGCCCGTGACGATGATGCGCTTTTCTCTCCAAAATGCTGTCATAGTCGCTTGAATACCTCCGACCTTTACTCGTTAGCCTCTTTTCCGAGTCCCGTCCAATTTTTCTTTCTCCACAGCCAGATCCGCGTCAACCATCATGGCGATCAACTCGTGAAAACGCACCTTCGGCTGCCAGCCAAGTTCTTTCTTTGCTTTGCTCGCATCGCCGATCAGAAGATCCACCTCGGTCGGACGATAGTACGTTTGATCGATTTTGACATGTTTCTTCCAATCCAGGTGCAGACGGTCGAATGCAAGCTCGAGCATTTCCTTGACGGTATGCGTTTCGCCGGTGGCAATCACGTAATCATCGGGGGTCTTCGTCTGCAACATCATCCACATCGCTTCGATGTAATCGCCGGCGAAACCCCAGTCGCGCTTGGCGTCGAGATTTCCAAGAAACAGATCCTGTTGGAGCCCCAGCTTGATGCGGGCTGCGGCTTTCGTGATCTTGCGGGTCACGAACGTCTCTCCGCGGCGGGGCGATTCATGGTTGAATAAAATACCGTTACAGGCAAAGAGGTCATAGGCTTCTCGATAGTTGACGGTGATCCAGTAGGAGTAGACCTTGGCCGCTCCATAGGGACTGCGGGGATAGAATGGTGTGGTTTCGCGCTGGGGTACGTCCTGCACTTTGCCGAACATCTCGCTTGACGATGCTTGGTAAAATTTCGGCTTCAGCCCCGACTCCCGAATGGCCTCCAGGAGCCGGATCGTTCCGAGTCCGGTAATCTCGCCGGTATACTCGGGAATATCGAAACTTACACGCACGTGACTTTGCGCTCCCAGGTTGTAAATTTCATCGGGCTGGATCGTTCGGATGATGTGGTTCAGTGAACTCGCATCGTTGAGGTCTCCATACACAAGATGGAGCCGTCGATGTGGAACGTGTGGGTCTTCATAAATGGGATCGATCCGTCCCGTATTGAATGAACTCGATCGTCGAATGATGCCGTAGACCTCATAGCCCTTCTCAAGGAGAAACTCTGCCAGGTACGATCCATCCTGCCCTGTAATGCCGGTGATGAGTGCTTTTTTCACGAGACCATTCCTTTGTTGTGGCGGAAAATTGACTGAATTATGTCCTGAATACACCGCCTTGTCTATGGCAGTATGGTTTTGATCATTTCATAGACTTGTTGGTTGTTCTTGCACGAGGCTTTCGCTCCGCATTAGAATGTCGTGCGGATTGGGATGATCGATTCGAAGTCGGTCGCGAAGACTATGAATATACGTCGGGGCATCATATTCGCGTATGTCATCTGTGGCACCTTTCTTGTGGCCCACATCATCAACGCGGTGATTGCAGAGGCCTTGTCTGTTCCGGGGGAGCTGGTTCGGCCGTTGCCTAGTTCGAACCAGGAGACTGACGTGAGTGCGACTCTGCCTGCTTTGGTTGAGCGTATTCGAACGAGCGGACTCTTTCCTCTGCCGCCTGATCCCCTCGGTATGGGCACCACGGGGTCCGGTGCGCCGCCCTCCCGTGCCCCGTTAAATCTGGCGTCGAAGCTTAAGCTGCTGGGGGTGGTGATCGGCGATCGCGAAGGGGTCTCGGCCATCGTTGAAGAACTTTCCAGTAAACGCCAACTGTTTTTCCGATTACACGACCAAATTCCCGATGTGGGTGAGATCAGCGAAATCCGGCGGGATGGGATTGTCGTTCGTCAGGGTGATCAACAGGAATTGCTTGAACTCGCCACCTCACAGATCGAGAAGCCCCCGTCTGCCCCAGTCACAGCGGGATCGGCCATAGCTCCGGTGCCTGGAAGTCCAGTGCGTACCGTGCTCGATCGGAGAGACGTTGAACAAGCGATGGGCGATCTGCCCAAGTTATTGTCCCAGGCGAGAGCGGTGCCCTATCTGGTGAATGGAGCGATGAACGGGTTCCGGCTAGACTTTATCGCGCCTTCCAGCTTTTATGAGAAAATCGGTTTGAAGTACGGGGATGTCCTCCAGCAGGTCAATGGCGTGGACATTCGTGATCCCGGTACAATGCTCACGCTCTTCCAGCAGCTCCGCAACGAGAATACAGTGAAACTTGATGTTCTGCGGAACAATCAGCGGACCGCAATGACGTTCGACATCCGCTGAGTCTGCTGAACCCTCTTCTGTTGCGGCCCCTTTCTGCGTTCAACAACCGGCTGTCCTTCTAAGCTTCTGGTGCAGACGGAATTGAGAAGATTATGTCATGCAGAACCGCTGGATTAGAGGGGCCTTCGTGACCTTGTCAGAGAGATCTGGCAGAGAGTATCCTTTTAGTTCCAAAGGCTTGCGGAATTATTCTGAGGCCGACGGGGTTTTTCAAGGATGAATCATCCATTATTATATGGTGTGCGGTAATGAGCGACGAATATTCCGGTCGGCCGTTGTTAGGGGCGATCCTCGAAGACAAATTCGGCTTGTCCGAAGCCAAATTGCTTGAGGCGGTCAACCTACAGCAGACTAAGGGGGGACGTCTCGGCGAAATCTTGATCCGACTCAGGGCGATTACCGAAGACCAACTCCTCCAAGCGCTGGCCATTCAGTTTGAACTTCCATGGCTCCCGCATCTTGATGAGAGCCAGGTCGATCATGAATGGGTCAAGAAAGTTCCGATCCACTTCGCCCGCCGCTATCACGTGCTCCCTCTCAAGACAGAGGATGGAGCTGTACTTGTGGCGACGACCGACCCTATGGAAACGGCCGCATTGGACGACCTTCGACTGCTGCTCGGCCTTCCGATCAAACCGGTGCTGACGAGTAGCCTGTCGCTTTTGGCCTGCCTCAATCGTGTGTATGACGAAGCGGCGAGTCCCGCAGGGGCAGAGCAAGTGATGGAGGATATCGCGGCCAGTGAGAGCCTGGACCAAATCGCTCATGAGTTGGATGAACCGCAGGATCTCCTCGATGCCACAGACGAAGCCCCCATCATTCGGTTAGTCAATTCCGTGCTCTTTCAAGCAGTGAGGCAGCGAGCGAGCGATGTTCATTTCGAATCGTTCGAACGGGGGCTGGTCGTTCGGTATCGCATCGACGGAGTGCTGTATCCCGTTTTAACCCCGCCCAAACATTTGCAGGCCAGTATTATCGCGCGACTGAAAATCATGGCGGGGCTGAACATCGCAGAGAAGCGCTTGCCGCAGGACGGTCGGTTTCGGATCAGAACGGCAGGGAAGGATGTCGATTTGCGTGTTTCAGTGCTACCGACCTCACATGGCGAACGGGTGGTCCTGCGTTTGTTGGAGAAAGAGAATCGTCTCCTGAATCTGCAGGAGATGGGGTTTTCACAGGATCGGTTGGGGATCATCCAGCAATTGATCCAGTTGTCACACGGCATCATTCTCGTCACCGGTCCGACCGGAAGCGGTAAGACGACGACGCTCTATGCGGCGTTGACGCAGATCAATGCGCCGGACAAGAATATTATTACCGTCGAAGATCCGGTGGAATATCAGCTGCTTGGTGTGGGTCAGATGCAGGTAAACCCCAAGATCAACCTGACGTTTGCCGCAGGCCTCCGGTCGATTCTCAGGCAAGATCCCGATGTCATCATGATCGGAGAAATTCGCGATCGTGAAACCGCCGAAATCGCCATTCATGCCTCGCTTACGGGGCATTTGGTCTTCTCCACGCTCCATACCAACGATGCTGCAAGCGCGGCCACCAGATTGATTGACATGGGCATCGAACCCTTTCTCGTCGCGTCTTCTGTGGTAGCCGTCTTAGCGCAACGGTTGCTGCGCCAGGTTTGTTCGGACTGCAAGCAGCCCTATCACCCGGACGATGAAGAGCTGATCCGGCTCGGGATCGTCCCGCCGAGGGTGCGTCCCACATTCTATCGTGGAGCCGGATGTCCGGCCTGTTCTCAAACAGGCTATCGAGGCCGAACAGGCATTTTTGAACTCCTCGTACTAGACGATGAGATCCGCCGCCTCATCGGTAACAAGGCGGACTCGGCATCGATTCGTCAAGCGGCGATGGCGAAAGGGATGGTGACGTTGAAAGATGAAGGGGCAGAGAAGGTCTTTCACGGAATCACGACAACCGAAGAATTGATGCGGATTACCCAACAGGAAGTCGAGATCTAGCACGATGCCTGTCTATCAGTATAAAGGCTATCGGAACGACGGCGGAGCCGCAACTGGCATCATCGATGCGGAGAGCCCAAAGGTTGCGCGCGTAAAATTGCGGAAAGTTGGCGTGTTTCCCACCGATATGGTGGAACAGGGTTCAGGCTCAGCCGGCTCGGCCACGAATACTTCCGGCAGATCTAATTCTGGAATCGGGCGGTCCCCTGCCCTCAGCACGACCGACGTAGCCATGATGACCCGGCAGTTGGCGACATTGCTGGTCGCTGGACTGCCGCTGGTCGACGCGCTCGGAGTCATGGTGGATCAAACCGAGAAGAAATCCGTGAAGAGCCTCATGGCCGATATCCGCGAAGCAATCCGTGGAGGTTCGTCCTATAGCGCTGTGCTCGAGCGCTACCCTCGTGAATTCTCCCAGATTTATGTGCACATGGTGCGGGCCGGGGAAGCCAGCGGGGCGTTGGATCAAATCTTATTTCGCCTTGCGGAGTTTCTGGAAAAGCAGTTGGCGCTCAAGCATAAAGTGACGAATGCCGTGCTCTATCCTGCTTTGATGTTGATCGTCGGCGTCTCGGTGCTGTTTTTCCTGATGACTTTTGTTGTGCCGAAGATCACTGCCGTCTTTACGAGTTTGAAGCAGGCCCTCCCCTGGCCGACTGTCGTGTTGATGAGCATCAGTCAATTTCTTGCAGACTATTGGGCCGTGATGCTCGGGGCGGTTGGTCTGAGCGTATGGGCAATACGCCGGGCGATAAAAACAGAAGCGGGACAGCTGATGGCCGACCGATGGCTACTGAAGATTCCACTCATGGGTGAGGTTGCCCGCCTGGTCGCCATCTCCCGGCTCACGAGCACGTTGGCCACCATGTTGGCGAGCGGGGTCCAGTTGTTGGATGCCATGGATGTCGCGAAGCGTGTGATGAATAATCGTGTGCTGGAACATGCGGTCGAGGGGGCTAGACAGAATATCCGAGAAGGGGAAACCATCGCCGAACCGTTGAAGCGCAGCGGAGAATTTCCCGCACTGGTCACCCACATGATTGCGGTCGGTGAACGGAGCGGTGAAATGGAGGAGATGCTCCGTCGAATCGGACAAATTTATGACGGAGAGGTCGACCGGGTGATTACGCGGCTCACATCGCTCCTGGAACCCATCATGATCTTGGTCATGGGTGTCTTGGTATTCTGTATCGTGGTGGCGATCTTGTTGCCAATCTTTGAGATGGGACAGATGGTTCGTTAGGAGCAGTGATCTGTGACGGATGATGAGCGATGCGTATAACGGGAGGTGTTCGATGAGCGAAAGAGACCAGGTCGTAGGCATGTGGACGATATGGCGCAGGACACACCAGCATCGAGGCGTCCTCGCCTCACGCCTCACGTCTCGCGCCTGCTGTGGAACCGCAGGATTTACGTTTATCGAGATCATGGTCGTGGTGGCCATTCTTGCGATCCTCGCGGCCTTGGTCGTCCCGCGCATCATGGGGCGGACCGACGATGCCAAGCGCACAGCGGCAAAAGTTCAAATTCGAAATATCGAAGGCGCCTTGCAGCTCTATAAACTTGACAACGGTGTCTATCCTTCGACTGAGCAAGGATTGAAGGCCTTGGTGGAGAAGCCTTCGGTCGGGGTCATCCCCAAGAAGTGGAAAATCGGCGGATATCTTCAAAAACTTCCGGAAGATCCCTGGGGAAACCCATACAAGTATCTGAGTCCCAGCCAGAGTCCGATTCAGAGTTCCGGCCAGAGTGCCAGTTTGAGAGGTGAGTACGATATTATCTCCCTCGGAACCGATGGCGAAGTGGGTGGCGAAGGGGTCAATGCAGATATTACCAATTGGAATCTGGATAAGGACTAAACGATGAGGCAAGGGGTACAGGGGGTAAGGGGTAAAGGGGTATGGGCGTGGGAGATGGGGCGATTGTCTTCCCTCGCCTTACGCCTCACCCCTTACCCTTTACGGGCCTCAACGGGATTCACTATTCTGGAAATCATCATCGTCCTGTTCTTGCTCGTCGGTTTGCTGGGAATCATCCTGCCTAAGATTTCACTGGAAGACAATCTGGGTTCTGTCGGCCGGCGCATGGTCGGGACTGTGCGATCCCTCCAGAGCCTGGCCATGATGACCCAGAAGACGGTCCGCCTGTACGTTGATATGGATCGTGGTGTCTACTGGCCGGTGATCCTGGATGGGAACCAAGAGAAGGTGCCTGCGGACCCCACTTGGGCCACGCCAATGAAACTCTCTGAAACCATTCGTTTTTTAGACATTTTGGTCGCTCAAGGGAAAAAGGAATCCGGACGGGTCGATCTGGTTTTCTACCCCACGGGAAGGATCGATCCGGCCACGATGCATTTGGTGGATACGCGCAACGGCATTCTGGCCATTGCCATTGAACCAGTGACAGGAGCGATCCGTGTGAGCGATGAGCGGATTGAGCCTCCCAGGGCACTCAAAATTCCTGATCGAATAAGGCCGTTGTTAAAGGCTGCAGAGGTAGTCAAATAATCGCGCCAACGCTGAGAAAACTGTGTCATCGCAGAATGTGCTTTTATGGGGAGTGAACGGGGTTTCACGTTACTAGAAGTATTGATCGCGCTAGCCATTCTCGCACTGGCGCTGCCGATCCTATTGGGGCTTCGCAATTGGGATCTCGACCTCCATGCGAGAGCCAAAGAGATCACGACAGCGACAATCCTCGCGCAGGAAAAATTGATTGAGACGGAATTGGGGACGCTCGTGCCTATCGGTGAAACAGGCGGAGAATTTTTGCCGACTCCTCTGGGATCGCAAGCCACCGCCGAGATCACGAATCGTCCATCGAATTATCGATGGAAGCGGATTGTGTCGCCTACGCCATTGCCGGTTGTGCGGGAAATCAAAGTTCAAGTTCTCTGGCCGCGAGGGGCAACGGAAGAAATGGTCGAGGTCAGTACCTATGTCTTTTCGACAAGCCCCACAGGGTTCTGAGGGCGGTTTTACCCTGGTCGAGGTTCTGCTCGCGGTGGCTCTGGTCTCCATGATGGCCGCGTTGGTCTTTGGGTCCCTCTATGTCACGACGAGCGCGATAGACGCGGCGCGAACGAAATCGGCCAATGAGCAGATTGTTCGCAGTACCTTACGGGTCATGACCGATGAGTTGTCGTTCGGCGAAAGCCGCGCGAATTTTCCTTGGACGGGGATCAACGGCACATACGACGGTCAGCCTGCCGATTCGGTAGCGTTTCTCACGATGGGCCAGTTTCGAGGGGCGGAGTCGGCTAAAGATACCGAACTGGTTCGTATCGTCTATACCAGAGAAGGCGATCGCCTCCTTCGATTCGTACAAAGAAATCTCTATGGTCTGACTGACGAATCCGTCGAGCAAGTCGAGCTGGCTAACAAGGTCAAAGGGTTCAACGTGCGCTATTACGACAGCAGGAGCAATCTTTGGCTGGATGAGTGGGATGGCCGTGGGCGCGGGGCTCCGAGAGCGATCTTAATTGAACTGACGTTGCTCCAAGAGAAAGCGGAACTCCAGACTGTTCGCCAATGGGTGACGTTGGGGGCTTCATGACCACTTGGCAGTTTGCCTGGCCTGAGAGTCTGACGCGTAAGGCCCCCCTGGGATGGGGGCTGGCGTCGCTGGTCTGTTTCATCGTATTTTTGTTCCTAACCTTTCCCTATGGTCCACTTCAGAACCGACTGTTGACCGAACTCAATCGGGTGAGTGGATGGCAGGTTCGAGCTGCGGATTGGTCAGTGGGCTTTCCAGCGGCGATCGAGTGGCGCGATCTCGTCTTCGCCGGACCCACGAACGGAGCGATTCCAGTTGAAGCCGTAAGGGCAACAATTGGCATCTTTCAGGCAATCGTAGGCCAATTGGTGATAGATTACGCCGTCCAGCTCCCGGGCGCGTCGCAATCAGGAGCTGGCCGCGCCACGGGATCTCTGACTGCGGCCACGTGGTCCTTAGAGGGTCCGATTGCTGTCAAAGGCCGGCTCCAGGATATGGATCTTGCGATAGTCCTGAAGCCCTATGTGAGCCGAGGGACGGTCCAAGGAGATTTTATGCATCGCTGGGACAACGCACAAGGCGTCCAGGCTGCCCTCAAAGGCGAAGGGACTGTGAAGGTTGAAATCAAGGATCTCGTCGTCGAACGGATCGCCGCCGGCGCCTCCGCGAATCTCTCACTCGCGTTCGGCCGGATCCAGGCCGCGCTTGCCTGCCGCGATGGCGCATGCGATGTCACAGAATTAAAGGGAGACGGTGCGGATGGATCATTCACGGCTCAGGGGCGTGTGGCATTGCGGCAGCCACTACAACAGAGCCTGCTGGATCTTACAGTCACCGTAATTCCCGGCGCCGGGTTTGCTCAAAAAGCAGCAAGCCTTTCGCTGCCGCCGTTCCAGCCTGGGACCCCCTTGACGTTCAAGCTGGTGGGGCCGATTATGAATGCGCGAGTGGCGCTCTAATAGACAGCGTGACGCGCGCGAAAGACGGGACATGCGAGACGGACAAGAGAGGCGTAAATCGATGTCCCGAACGAATTCGATGGTTTCTTATTGCGTGCTTATCTCGCTAGTCCTGCAAAGATCTCAGCCGAGAACGATGAGAAACAGAAGCAAACAGGGTTATCGATGATTGCCGAATGTGTCGGGCTCGATATCGGACAGACGGCCTTCAAGGCCGTACGGTTTCGTCGCCGCCTGACAGGGCGTGAGTCGGTGGAATATTTCCATCAGCCCGTTCCCTATGGGCGTCAGGAACACACGGAGCCGGCGCATCGCACAGCCATGCTCAGGAACTTTCTCTGGCAGCATGGTTTGTACGAGAGTGGGCAAATTGTCACCGCACTCCCCTGCCAGGATGTGTTTGTCAGAACCCTCTCCTTCCCCTTTCGTGATGCCTCCAAGTTGGCCCAGATTGTCCCGTTCGAAATGGAAAACCTGATTCCGATGCCCTTGGAGGACGTGACCGTCGGCAGTCTGTTGCTGCCGGCCCGAGAATCCCAGGAAGGGGCTGCAAAAGCCGGTGGGTCCGATGTCCTCGTCACTGCAGCGCCCAAAGCAAAAATTGCTGAACATTTGCGGTTTATGGCCTCCGCTGATCTGAACCCCTCCGCGATCACGATCGACGGCATGGCCTTGTTTTCCGTCAGCCAATTTCTGAAAGAGGAAGGGGCCCAAGTTCCGGGTGATATGGCGATCATCGATGTCGGGGCTACGAAGACGACCTTGTGTCTTGTGCATGAAGGACGTCCGGTGCTGCTGCGAACCGTGCTGTGGGGTGGGAATCATCTTACCCTTGCGCTTGCCGTTCGCTATGCATGCAGCTTCGCCGAAGCGGAGCGACGAAAGCGGGCCATGACCGTTCAGGAGGTTGATGCCTGGCTCGAACCGGTCCTCAAAGAGCTACGCGTTTCCCTCCATACTTATGAAGGCGCGGTACACCAACGACTGACTCATTGCTGGGTATCGGGTGGCGGTTCTAAATTGAAAGAACTGAGCGGGCATATGGCGCATCAATTAGGCCTGCTCCCGGTCGGCCCGCGGCAAGGATTTGGGTCGAGTTGTCCTCGCGCGTTTTCCATTGCATTCGGATTGGCGATCCATCCGAACATTGTCCGACCACGCTGGAAGTCGAGGCTGGCGGGATCGAACCTCGCTCTCGACTTCAAAGCCGGCAGCGATGCCGCATCAGCTCCAGCGAATGTCTCAAAACAGGATCGACGGCTGGCCTTATGGGGTGGACTCATTCTGGCTGTTTTGGCGCTAGTAGATCTCTCCACACGCGTCTTCCTCAAAGATTCGACGGTCAAGGAGCTCAAGCGCGGCCTCCAGGCGCAATACGAGCAAACATTCGGTCCTGGTGCCGGACCGGGTGAGGAGTTGGATCAGGCGCGTTACCGGGTGTCGCAGCTGGAAAAAGGTCTCTCAGTTGTCGACGGCAGAAGCTACAACGTTCTTGCCGGCCTTGCGGATCTGGGAAAACATGTGCCGACGGGCGTGCCGTTGAAAGTTCGGGAACTGACGATCGACGGGACCAGTATCCATCTGGAGGGAGAAACCACGACGTTCGAAGCGGTCGAGAAAATCAAGCAAGCCTTCGAGGCAAACGAGACCTTTCAAGACGTGTCTATCAGCGATACCCGTGTCGGAGCCGTGCAGAACCAAGTCGTGTTTCGCCTCACCTACACGGTGCAACGGCCATGATGCAGATGCTGAAAGAACGGTGGCAGCATTTCTCACCTCGTGAACGCATTATCGTGGCTGCCGGTGGGGCCATGGCTGCAGCCGCGTTGGTCTTTCTGCTAATCATTGATCCGGTTATGGCGACGATCGACAAGCTCGATCGTCAAGCGAAACGGAAAGCGAAAGAGAGCCAGGAACTTGCGCTCGTGGCGCAGGAATACGTGGTCAAGCAGGCGCGTATCGCCAAGCTCGAAGAGCGCATGCCAAGCCCGCCCGCCCAATTTTCGCTGCTGGCGTTCATGGAAGAGGCGACCACGGCGGCGCAGATTCGCGATCGTATCGCCGGCATGCAGCCTCAGGCCCCCAGTGTCGTCCAAGGTTATCAGGAAACTGCGGTCGACCTTCGGCTCGACGGCGTGTCGCTTCCCCAGCTCCTCGCGCTACTGATGGCTATCGAACGGGCGCCCTATGATGTTCAGGTGCATCATCTGCAGCTGAAACCGAAATACGATAATCCGGTCAATCTTGACGCCACGCTGAAAATCGTGACCTATGCGAAGGTCTGATGAACGCGGTATTGCTCTCCTTCTCACCCTCCTGGTTCTCACTCTCCTGGTTGCGCTGATTCTTGAGTTCGATGCCGAGGCAAGGCGGGAATACCGCGACGCCGCAGCTTTCCGCGATAACTTCAAGGCCACCGTGCTCGCGCGGGCTGCAGTGCAAGCAGCCCGTGGCGTCTTGCAGCAAGACTTCGTCAAGGACAAGCAAACCGGGCAATTGTTCGACGCCCCCACCGACGTGTGGGCCCGTCCCATCACGAATTATGCCATCGGCGACGGCCTACTGACCGCGCAGATCGAGGATGAACGGGGCAAGTTGAACCTGAACGACTTGGCAGCCGGCGGAGATGTTAATGCCAGGAAACCTAGGGTTCAGAGGGTCAAACGGCTCTTTGAACTTCTGCAAATCAATCCGGACTTGGTAGATGCCATTATCGACTGGGTGGATCAGGACGAGGTGCCGGAACCGTCCGGTGCCGAGAGCCTGTACTATCAAACGTTGCGTCCGTCCTATCGTGCGGCGAATGCTCCTCTGCAGACCCTCCTCGATTTGCGCCTGATTAAAGGGATGACTCCCGACATCATTGCAAAGATTTCGAAAGTGGTGACTGTCTATCCGCTGGAAGGCGAAAGTAAGGTGAATCTGAACACCGCCAATCTCTTTGTGCTTCAGGCGCTCGATCCTCGTATCACGCAAGGCATGGCCGCGGCGATTGTTCAGGCACGTCCATTCAAAACCATTCAGGATTTGGATCGTGTGAGTAGTTTTGAGGACATTGGGAAAGAACTTCGTCAGCTAAACCTGTATGACGTCAAGAGCGATCTGTTCTTGGCCAACATGATCGTGAAGATGAACGAAGTGACCAGGAATGCGGTTGCAGTGCTCCAGCGCGATCCGACCACGGGAATAGGGAAGGTATTGTACTACCGCGTCCTCTAACCGAATGCTGAAAAAGTCCGCTTGTCTAAAAAGACCGTGATTCGTGAAACGTACCACGAATATTGCCGTATATCGGCCGGGCCATACGCGATACGCCTTGCGCAATCAGCTCCGTGTTCCTAGCACTTCCGTTCACGTTTCACCGTTCACGCCTGCCGAATCCGTAGTCTGCTAAGCACCTACTCGAAGGTCTTCGAATTCCCATTCAAAATTAACAATCCTGTAACGCCACGGTCATCTCATCTTAATCAGGCGAGCCTATCGTTCCGCTTAGCCGGCTAATCGATGGTCTCCAACCTGAGGAAAAGGAGGTGTGTGAATGAGACGACTGTGGCTCGCGACCGCTGCCTGTGTCATAGGCCTGGGGATCATTGTGCAGGCCCACAGTGCCCAAGCCGGCCTAGAAGACATTCTCTATGAAAAAGGACAGATAACGAAGGAAGAATGGATCAAGGCCAAAGCCGCCTCCGAAAAGACTATCGATGAGGAACACCAGAAGCTCGATCAGCAATTCCCGATTTCTATGCAGTACAAAGACGGCTTCAACATTCACACCCGCGACGGAAATTTTTTGATGAATATGCAGGGGCGAGTGCAGCTACGGTATTCCTACCCACAAGAGGGCGATTCTCTGACGCCGGCTTCCGCGTCGGCTTTCGACGACAAAGACGTAAGCTCGTTTCGTGTCCGGCGCGCACGCATCAAGATCGGGGGCCATGGTTTCCAGCCATGGTTGAAATACTACGTCGAATATGACTGGGTGAGCAATACTTTACTTGACTATCGCATCGATATCGCCAGGTTTAAGTGGGCCACACTCCGCGTAGGCCAATGGAAGATCGATTACAATCGGGAGCGGGTAGATTCTTCCGGCGCCCAACAATTTGTTGAACGGTCGATCGTCAATTCACCCTTTACACTCGATCGCCAAATCGGGGCCAGGTTGGGCGGACATCTCTTTGAAAAAACCCATGCCTATTTGATATACAACGTCGGTGTGTTTACCGGCATAGGAATCAATCAATCCCATAATGACGACAAACAAATGCTCTACATGGCCAGACTGCAATGGAACTTCATGGGCCGCGATCTTCCATTCTCTCAATCCGACACGGAATATACAGAGAATCCTACGGGCAGCCTTGCATTTGCCGGAGCACATAACCGAGCCGACCGCTTCAACTTTCCTACTGCTTCACGAGCAGGCGGTGTAGTTGATGGTCAATTTGAAATTACCCAGGCTGTCGAAGAAGTTGCCTTCAAATACAAAGGGTTTTCTCTCCAGCAGGAGTTTCACGTCAAAGAGGTTGTCAATAAAAGCAACGATGCACGAACGACCCTTTTGGGGGCTTATGCTCAAGCCGGATATTTCCCGCACTATCTGATTGACGTCATTCCTCAACCTCTCGAAGTCGCCTTCCGCTACGCATTTGTAGATCCAAACGACACAGTTCGCTCTGACGTACTAAGAGAGCAAACGGTCGCCCTAAACTGGTTCTTTGCAGGACATCGCAACAAGCTCACGCTTGACGCTTCACATCTGACCCAAGAGGGTGGAGTCCCATCCGTGGATCGAGTCAGGCTTCAATATGACGTATCATTCTAGCGCTAGCGCGAGGAGTGGCATACAACCTCGACGCGACCCCCCTCCCAACTTGGGTGCCATTCTTGCGCAGGCATATTGCGGGAGTTAACACCGTTGTAACAGTCGTGTAATGCCCTGGTAACACGCCGCGACCATTCTTGACCATATGATTGATGATGAAAGGAGTGTTGATGAAACGATTAGTTGCCAAATCCAGTCTGTGGTGTGTCGCCCTCCTTGGAGCTCTTATATCCGGTATCCCGTTGGCCTATGCCGATGAAGCGATCACGCTCGATCCAGCCTTGAAAGGCTACATCAAAGTCAGCGGGGTATCCGGCAATATCAACAGCATCGGCTCGGATACGCTCAACAATCTCATGACCCTCTGGGCGGAGGGATTTCGCAAACAGTATCCCAACGTCAAAATCCAGATCGAAGGCAAGGGCTCAAGCACGGCTCCGCCTGCCTTGATCGAGGGCACGGCACAGCTTGGCCCGATGTCCCGCGCAATGAAAAATACCGAGTTGGATGCCTTCGAAAGAAAATTCAGATATAAACCCACCGCATTTCCGGTCGCCATCGACGCACTTGCTGTCTACGTCAACAAGGACAACGCGGTCAAAGGACTCACGATGGCGCAAGTCGATGCGATTTTTTCGAAGAGCCGTCGCTGGGGACACCAGGAGAACATCCAGTTGTGGAAGCAGGTCGGTTTGGATGACGACCTGGGCAACAGTCCCATCAGTATCTACGGACGAAACTCGGCCTCCGGCACCTATGGGTTTTTCAAGGAGCATGGGCTGAAGAACGGAGATTTCAAAGACGAGGTCAAAGAACAGCCTGGATCAGCCTCCGTGGTCCAAAGTGTGAGCGAAGATCAAGCCGGCATCGGCTACAGCGGTATTGGGTATCTCACATCGAACGTGCGCGCCGTTCCACTTGCGGAGAAAGACGGTATGCCGTTTAAAGAGGCCAGCCAACAGAACGCAGACGATGGGTCGTATCCGCTCTGGCGCCACCTCTATCTCTATGTCAACAAGGCGCCCAATAAACCGTTGGATCCGATCGTTGGCGAATTCATCAAATTTATCTATAGCAAAGAAGGGCAGAAGGTGGTGGTCAAGGACGGGTTTTTCCCACTGAAGGCCGACACCATCGAGAAGGAACTCAAGAAACTTGACTAGCGACGGCGATCCCGCTCTAGCCCCTTCTTCCACCGCAGGGGCGTATGGCCATACGCCCCTGCAATCGATATCGCACCACTCAACCAGTGTCACGCGGCGCCGCATCTTCGACCGACTAGCTCAAATCGTCATCACCATGGGTGGGATAGCCGTCATCCTGAGCATTATCGGCATCTTTATTTTCTTGGTGAAAGAAGTCGCTCCCGTGTTTTTCCCGCCGCAAGGGACCCAGACGAGTCACGCTGCCGGCGCTCCTCCCCTGCCAGCCTTCCCGCAATCCAGTCTTGTTGGAATGGACGAACATCAAGAGATTATCTATCAACTCATTGGAGGATCCGATCGCCAGATTCGCTTTTTCACTGCTCAATCCGGCTCGCCCATGACCTATGATCTTCCTTCAGGCTTAGCCAAGGTCCACATCACCTCCATTGCTCGGGCGGTAGGCAGCGGCAATCGATTTGCCTTCGGCACGGATGATGGCCGCATCATTCCCGTGGCGATCGAGTTTACAGCCAGTTTCGAAGAGGAGGCTCGCCGGATTGTTCCAACGATCACCCTTGGATCTCCGATGCAATTGACTCCTACCACAGAGCAAATTATTCGATTGGCCTATCAGCCGACGGACCGGGGTACACTCACTGCAGCCCTGACGGATCAAGGGCGCCTCTGGTACGCCGTCTCATCAGTCGACAATACGCCAGTTGCACTGACCGGTCACGGCGCTGAGCCCGTGACCGCCCTGATCTTCGATAGCCGCGGCGAAACACTTTCGATTGGAACGGTTGCCGGCAACCTCTACCACTATGATGTGCGAGAGGGCGTCCAGCCCAGCCTGATCGAAGCCATATCCGTGGCTCCGGCCGGTACGTCAGTCACCGCCTTGGCCTACTTGATTGGAGATCGTTCGCTGGTAATCGGCAGCAGCGCCGGCGACGTCTCAGTCTGGATGCCGGTGCGTCAGGCTCAGGAAAGCTCCATCACTCGCCTTCGCCTCATTCATCAGTTCGACGCGCATCCTTCTCCCGTCACCGCGATCTCTCCATCGCTTCGAGACAAAGGATTCATCACCGGCGACGAGCAGGGCAACCTTTTTGTCCATTACTCCACCTCTGCCCAGACGTTGTTGAAGCTTTCAGGGAACCAGCAGGCGATTCGCACCCTGACATTTTCTCCCAAAGCCGATGGAGCCGTGGCTCTCACAGACCAAGGAGAATTGCTCACCTACGTGATTCACAACCCCCATCCGGAGACGACCCTCGCAACCTTATTCAAGCCCGTATGGTACGAAGGGTATGAGCGACCAGAACATGTGTGGCAATCCTCCAGTGGCTCCGATGATTTTGAAGCAAAGTTTGGTCTCCTTCCGCTGATGTTTGGCACGTTGAAAGGGACTCTCTATGCCATGTTGGTCGCTATACCTCTCGCTCTCTTAGGGGCCATCTATACATCGATGTTCATGCACCCCGATCTTCGAGCCAAGATTAAGCCGACCATTGAGATTATGGCGGCTCTCCCGACCGTCATTCTGGGCTTCCTGGCCGGCTTGTGGCTGGCGCCCATGCTTGAACGGATGTTCCCTGCGATGGTCGCCATGATTGTGGTTGTGCCCGTGAGCGTGGCAGTCACGGCGATTCTTTGGCAGTATCTCCCCGCCGCTCTTATCCGCCGCCTTCGGCCTGGGATGGAATCGTTTGTCCTGATTCCGATCATCATCGGAGCCGTCTGGATCTGTTTGGGCTTGAACCAGCCGATCGAGTCGTTCCTGTTCGGATCTGACTATAAAACCTGGTTTACTACCCATTGGGGACTTAGATATGACCAACGGAATGCACTTGTGGTGGGGTTTGCGATGGGTTTTGCCATCGTTCCGATTATTTTTAGTATTTCCGAGGAAGCCCTGTCCAACGTCCCACGGCATTTGATCGCCGGGTCTCTTGCGCTGGGAGCCACCCGCTGGCAGACCTTGGTCAAGCTCGTGCTAGTTTCGGCAAGCCCGGGAATCTTCTCTGCGTTGATGATCGGGTTTGGCCGGGCTATCGGAGAAACCATGATTGTCCTCATGGCCACAGGAAACACTCCCATTATGGATTGGAGCCTGTTTAACGGGTTTCGCACGTTATCGGCCAATATTGCCGTGGAAATTCCAGAGGCCCCTCATGGAGGCACACTCTATCGCATCTTATTCTTGGCGGCCGTGCTCTTGTTTGTGTTTACGTTTCTGATCAATACCGTGGCGGAAGTCATCCGGCAACGGCTTCGGACAAAGTATAGTCAATACTAATGCGCGCCCCATTCAAAAAATTCCTCGCTTCCGGCAACGTCTTCATTTGGGGATGTGCCGCCGGTGTCTCGGTGTCCCTGCTTATGGTCTTCGGGCTGTTGCTGCTGATCATGATCAACGGCTTGGGATACTTTTGGACCTCGGATATCGTCGAGCTCACCCTGAAAGACGGGCAGCGCATGATGGGACAACTGGCCGGGCGAGAGGTCATCCCTCGTACTGTCACGCCAGACCGCCCAGAAGGGAAAGGCCGTCTTCGGATCAAGATCGGGAACCGCGATTTATACGGGCTCGATTTCAAATGGGTCAACGACGATCAGATTGTGTCACAAGCATATCCGGCAGATGTTGTGCTCCTGGAACGGCGTGAATGGGGCAACCTGTATGCCAGGATCAAGGCGGTCTATAACGGAGAGACACTGCTAGCGGAAGGGAATGAAGCTGGCTGGGTTGCCTTGGTCCCGCTGATCAGTGCCACCGATGACCTTCATCGACAGATCACTCGTATCGAGAAAGTCGAGATCGGCTCTATTAACACAGATATCGAGCAGGTCAGGTTGAAGATCCGCGCATTCGAAATGGAAAATCCATCCTCGACACGGGAAAGAGGGCACATCGATACCCTCAAGGCCCAGGTTTCTGCCGCTGAATCCCGCTACCAAGTAAAAACCGTAGAATTGGAAATACTCCGCACACAATTCGATGAATACTCTGTTCTCATGGTGGATGCGAACGGAAGGGAAAAACAGATTCCGGTGGGACAAATTATTCGCGCCCTTCGCCCGAACGAGATGAGCCTGTTTCATAAGAGCTGGATTTATCTCACGAACGTGTGGTCTGTCCTCAGCACCGAGCCTAGAGAAGCCAACACGGAAGGCGGTATCTTCCCGGCCATTTTCGGAACCGTGATGATGGTCATCATTATGAGCCTCGCCGTCGTCCCCTTCGGCGTACTTGCCGCGCTTTATTTGCGAGAATATGCCAGGCAAGGCGTCATGGTTCGTCTGGTGAGAATCGCCGTCAACAATCTCGCAGGCGTGCCCTCAATCGTCTTCGGTGTGTTTGGGCTCGGCTTTTTCATTTATGCCATCGGCGGGACTCTCGACATGATCTTCTTTCCTGAACGGCTTCCGACGCCGACGTTCGGCACCGGCGGCATTCTCTGGGCGTCATTGACGTTGGCCCTGCTTACGGTGCCGGTGGTCATTGTCTCCACAGAAGAAGGACTGGCCGCCGTACCTAGGGAGTTTCGTGAAGGATCTTTGGCGCTTGGCGCAACCAAGTTGGAAACGATGCTCAAAGTCGTGATACCCTCTGCGCTGCCGGGCATTCTGACTGGATTGATTTTGGCGATGGCTCGTGCTGCGGGTGAGGTCGCGCCGCTGATGCTGACAGGAGTTGTGAAGCTTGCGCCTTCTCTCCCCGTAGACGATTCCTGGCCTTTTTTCCACTTCGATCGAAAGTTCATGCACCTGGGGTTTCATATTTACGACGTGGGATTTCAGTCCCCCAATGTCGAAGCAGCCAAACCGATGGTCTACATCACGACCCTGGTCTTGATCACCGTCGTCGTCTTGTTAAATTTGACGGCGATTGTCCTTCGTAACCATCTGCGAAAGAAGTATGCAGGCTCCGTGTTATAAAGGATCTCCATGCATCTTGCTCCACCTTCGACACAGCCGTCATCACCATCACTAAGGTTCAACGTGCAGGACAGCCATCGACAGTCGCCTGACCACGATTCCAGCGCTCAAGCTGTCAAACTCACCTTGAATCAGGTCGACTTTTTTTACGGAGACCGCCAGTCTCTCTTCAAAATCGATATCCAAATCATCAAGAATCAGGTCACGTCGTTCATTGGGCCATCCGGCTGTGGGAAGTCCACCTTACTGCGTTGCCTCAATCGCCTCAACGACTTGATTGAAGGCGCTCGATTGGAAGGCAACCTGCTGCTTGACGGCGTGAATATCTATGGCCCCGATGTGGATATCACCGACCTGAGAAAACGTGTCGGGATGGTCTTTCAGAAATCGAACCCCTTTCCAAAGTCGATTTATGAAAACGTAGCCTATGGACCGCGTCTTCATGGAATTCGAAACCGTGGCCAGTTAGATCAGATCGTAGAAGAGGGGCTCAAAGGCGCAGGGTTGTGGGACGAAGTAAAAGATCGCCTCCAAGCCAGCGCCTTCGGCCTTTCCGGAGGGCAACAACAGCGGTTGTGTATCGCCCGCGCGCTCGCGGTCAAGCCGGATGTCTTGCTGATGGACGAACCCTGCTCGGCGCTGGATCCCGTGGCTACCGCAAAAATTGAAGAACTGCTCTTTTCCTTGAAGCAGGACTTGACGGTCGTCATTGTCACCCACAATATGCAGCAGGCAGCTCGGGTGTCCGATTGGACGGCATTCATGTACCTTGGTGAAATAGTGGAATTCGGACTCACGAAGCAGCTCTTTACCACGCCCTCGAAGAAGCAAACCGAAGATTACATCACCGGACGATTTGGGTGAACGTGATGACACAGCGCCACTTTGATGAAGAACTCGCCGATTTGAAGACGAAGCTCCTGCGAATGGCCGGGCAGGCGGAAGACCAGATCGACATGGCCCTGACCGCACTGGTCACGCGTGATTCCGCTCTGGCCCGCGAGGTCATCGAGCGAGACCACCAGGTCAACGCGTTGGATGTAGAGATCGACGAAGAGAGTATTCGGTTGCTGGCCCTCCATCAGCCTGCTGCGCGCGACCTACGGTTGGTGACGACAGCGATGAAAATCGCCACCGAGCTCGAGCGAATCAGTGACTTGGCAGAGAATGTCTGCGAACGTGCCATCGAGCTGAATGAAGAACCGCAGCTCAAACCCTACATCGATATCCCGATGATGGGCAATTTGGCGCGGATGATGGTGAAGCAAAGCATCGATGCGTTCGTCAAGGATGATGCCCAACTCGCCCGAAAGGTGCTCACGGACGACGACATTGTCGATAATCTGATGGAACAGCTGTTCCGCGAGCTGCTGTCATTCATGCTCGAGGATACACGCACAATTTCACGCGCCATTCGCTTGAGCTTCATTGCCAAATACCTTGAACGGATGGCCGATCATGCCACCAACATCGCCGAACTGGTGGTCTATCTTGTGGAGGGCAAGATCATTCGGCATACCACTCCCTCAGGACCTTCCAAAAGCGACCTTGCAAAAAGTTGAACCCTGCTGATCTTTCCTCGTCAAGAAGAGTCAGAACGACGACCAGCCCTTTAATAGAACAGACTCCTAAAGGGTGAGGCAGGTTGAGCAAGGTTGAGCGAAGATTCGACTCGCCGAATCCCGCTTTAACCGTCTATTCGGGCTGGTGGACTATCGTGGGGAGGATGTGGCTATGCCACGAACTGGGTCGAAAAGAGCATGTACTCAAATCGGTGTCGGCGAAGGACGATCTTGTGGCATCGAGCGAGTTGGTCGACGTGGTGGAATATCTGATTCCACGTGTATTGGGGCATGAGGCAGATGAGTGAGTCCAGACTGATGACCGACTGCTCATTGAGATGGTCGAGAATGGCCGCCGTAAGGGCATCGGTAGGATGGCGCTCGCATCGTTCAGGATGAACGTCTTGAGCTGATTCAAGAAGAGCACTTATAGGCATGGTACCTCCTGGTGAGATTATAGGAATGCGAGCCCCAGTTGATGGGCCTGCTGCACAGGCGTTGTCGGTGCCGGACTGTATCTGACTGCCACGATGCGTAAGAGACCCAGCGTGAGTAGAATGCCTCCCAGTATCGCGAATTGATGCCACTCCCCGCCCGTGAACCATCGCGAGATGACCTCCGTCAGCATCACGACAAGAACTGTGTCGATGATAAAGGTCACTCTGACGCGTCCCTCAGAACAGTATGCGAGGGTAGTCTTCAACACTTCGACGACGGCCAGCAGGGTCAGGGTGTCGACCAATACTTGGCGAAGTGCTACTTCCACGTCGGCGGAAAGAAGAAGCCGCAGGTCGAGAAACGTTTTTACGACGCCGCCTGCCAGACCAAGAAGGATCGTCAGGGTCAGCAGGCTCAAGATAAATCGCGTGCCTACTTCCCAGACACGTGTGATGTCACAAGCCATGAGCGTGGTTATGAATCGCCTGGGCCAACCGTTCGAGAGAGTCTGCTCCATTGTGGTTTGTGTCATGGTTCGATTCGTGGTTTGATCACGCTCGCTGGACATCTCGATGGAGTGAGACAAATCCGAATGCGCGCCGACACGAGTAAGGGAGAGTTTGTGACTGCGAACAGAGAGGTGTCTGTGCTCTTCATGACCTACTCCAAAATCGGCATAAATGGTTTCTGCATATTCACGTGGTTCTAGCCTAACTGGGACATATTCCAGTCCTGTGAATTTCTCGTAAACAGTGTGTAAATTGTGTGTGGAGTTGAACGCTTGAGCTAGGTAGTAGTGATTGCAACAGAAACGTTCATGAATAGTGCGGACTAGATGGCCCGATGGGGCAGCACGACCAAGCTCTCATACGCACTGCCAGCATCAAACCTGTCTAAATAAACATGCATACTTGTGCATCATAGATACACAATCATATTACCCCCCGTTCGTATCATTGTTGTCCAGATAGAGGGTCTGCTAGCGTGCAACCTCACTGTCACGAATGGGAGGCTTCTGTGACCGCCATCGATAGTCTCATGCTGGAGGCGAAGCACGCGATCATGGATGAACATCACCGCCGTTTTCAAACCCTCCACCAGGAGGGGCGATGGGAGGAGGCACTCCAAGAAATTCAGGTCACACTGAGCTGTGCGGCAGACCTCCTCAATGAGTCACTCCGAGTCCTCGAGGAAGCCGTAGATGGTTATCCGGCGGTTCCCCGCCCCCTCCAGCAACCACGTCGCGATTAGGTCACGCTTCCGCCACTCATCTTTCACACGATGAAAGCATGCGTACTCGCTGATCCTGAAATAACCGCAGTGCGGTAGACCCGGGGCGAAACACGTTCCCTTGACAGCTTCATACGCAGTTGTTAGGTTTTCCCTCGGGAATGTCGGGATGGATGTCCGACTCATACATCAGGCTGGCGTAGCTCAATGGCAGAGCAGCGGTTTTGTAAACCGCAGGTTGGAGGTTCAATTCCTCTCGCCAGCTCCATAACTTCCGCTGACAATTCAACCTCTTTGCGACTTACAGGACCACTGCTCTCCCCTCGTAATTCAGCCAGTGTAACTGCGAATGTAACTGTTTGCTGCTCGAAGTAGGCCGACAACGACCGCGCGGCCTGTTCTAGGTCTTTTTCGTTCACAATGTTGTAGCGGTTCGAACACGCTCCGGGTCTTGTGACCTGAAATCGCCATCGCCACCTTTTCCGGTACTCCAGCTCGTACCATGTTGCGCACAGCTGTACGTCGGAAATCGTGAGGGATCTTGCCCTGCCAGACCTTACGGCCCTTCGTCGCATCCTTCACCATTTGGCCGACTCCAACAGCCTGACACGCCTTTCTCCAGGAATGCTTCAAGCTCTGTAACCGAATCCCGCCTCGATGACAGATCCATGGGCACGCGGGCCACTTCATGTCACAACGGCTTTTCCACACTTGCAGGACACGAAAGAGATCCCCAGTGAGGTACAGCACGCGAGGGGTATTGGTCTTGGTG